>JAJRYT010000080.1 GCA_024275635.1 Chloroflexota bacterium
AATCCAAACGCCGTTTTGGGCGTGGTTGGCATCGTCGGGGCCGGTGTCGTTCTCGAAGGTGTAAATGTCGCCATGCCCAAAGCTGCCCACCGAACGCCAGCTTAAATCGCCAAAGTAGACGATGAGGTCGGGGGCGACGTTGTTGACCTGGCGATAGATTTGTTCGGGTTTGAAGACGACATTACCGAGGGAACGGCCGTCGGGCGCGGGGATGTTGGCGATGTGGGCGGCCAGTTTATCGCGGAAGGCTTCGTATTCGCCGGCGGGGATGACGCCATGGGGTTCGCGGCCCTGGACGTTGAGGAAGATACGGCCGTAATACCCCCCATCGCCACACGCCGTCGTCCTGGCCCAATCCACCTCCACCTTTTCAAAAGAGGAGATGTAGCGGGTGGACGGCTCATCCCACAGCGTCAGGTAGCCTTCGCGGCGCAGCCATTCGTTAATACAAATGCCGCCCAGCATCGGCTTCACGCCGTGGTCGGAAACGGTAATGACGTGCGTCCCCTGGGGCAATCTTTCGAGCAAAGTCCCGATTTCTTCGTCCAGATACAGGTAGTACTCCTTGATGGCGTTGACGAAGGGGCTGTCGGGATCGTGCTTGGGATGAGTCGGGTCGTGGTGCGCCCAGAGGCCGTGATGGATGCGATCTACGCCCATTTCGACGAACATGAAGAAATCCCAGGGCTTTTCGTCCAGCAGGTAGCGCAGGACTTTGAACCGTTTGCGCGTCATGTCGCGGATTTGTTGGAGTAGGAAAGCTTTGTCGTTGGTGCGAAATTGAGGCACATCAACATCATAGGTTTCCGGGGCCAGCAGCGCTTCGATCTCGGCGCGCAGGGTAACGGGATGCGTCCACTGGGTGCGCGGATTGGTGGTGCTGGGGGTGAGGAAGCTGGAGATGAGACGGCCGTTGATGGGCTGCACCGGGTAGGTTTGGGGCACGCCGACGATGATGCACTCTTTGCCCGCGTCGCCCAGGATGTCCCAGACGCGCTTTTCTTTGACGGAGAGGGCGGTGGCGATGTAGCGGTTGTCGTAGGTGTAGTCGCGCCGGTTGCGGAAGCCGTAGAAACCGAGGACGCCGGGGTCTTTGCCGCTGGTCATGCTGCTCCAGGCAGGCACGGTGATAGCGGGAGTGGAACTGATGAGTTGGCGGTAACGGCCGTTGTTGATGAGCCGGCCGAAGTTGGGCAGTTCGTCGCGCCAGGCGTCGAACAGCAGTTCCGGCGGCGCGCAGTCCAGGCCAATGACGAAGAGTTTGGGCGTTTTCTTTGGGCGCGTGAAAAGTTTTTTGAACACGTCGGTCTCGCTGCAAACGTAGACCCACCGGATGGGAAGATCGGGTGGGTCTCAGGTGGTGGGCGGGTGACGGCCGTTATCCCTGGTTATTATTATTCTCTCGCTCCCGCTTGGCTCTCATGCCATCCACAAGCACTTTAGAAACCTCGGGGCGGGTGAATTCAGGCGGCAGCATCTCGCCGCGCTCTAGCATCTCACGCACCTGCGTGCCACTCAGGTAAATCCAGTCATCCTTACCATGTGGGCAGGTCTTGGAGCTGACAACCATACCACACTTTTTGCAATAGAAGGTGTAATCAAAAGGTAAAATCTCAATGCCAATTTCATCTTTCTGGAATTCGTCGAAGATGAGTTGGGCATCGTAAGTGCCGTAGTAGCCGCCTACCCCGGCATGATCGCGGCCAACGATAAAATGGGTGCAGCCATAGTTCTTGCGCAGCAAGGCATGGAAGATGGCTTCACGCGGGCCGGCATAACGCATCGCCGCCGGGAATACGCCCAGCAGCACGCTCTCCGCCGGATAATAGTCGCGTAAAATCGCCTCGTAGCTGGCAATGCGCACATCGGCAGGAATATCGTCCTTCTTTGTCTCGCCGACCAGTGGGTGAATCAGCAGACCGTCCACAATTTCCAGCGCCGTTTTCTGAATGTATTCATGGGCGCGGTGGATGGGGTTGCGGGTCTGGAAACCAACGACGCGCCGCCAGCCGCGCCGGGCAAACATGCGCCGGGTTTGGGCGGGGGTGTGGCGCAGTTCGGGGAATTCGGTCTCGGCGGTTGCGGGCAGTTCTACGACCCAAATTTCGCCGCCGAGCAGGATATCTCCTTGCCGGTAAAGACGGGCCACGCCGGGATGTTTGTCTTCGGTGGTTTGGTAAACCATCTCGGCTTCATGCTTTTTGTCGTACTCGAATTTCTCGGCGACTTCCATGACGGCCAGGACGTGTCCCTTTTCACACAGGGCGATTTCTTGATTAAGGTGGATGGAAGCGGCCGTTTCCCGGTCAACCGGCAGCGTAATCGGAATCGGCCAGACCAATCCATTGCTTAACCGCATTTCCTTGACGACCCGCTCATAATCCGCCTGCCCCATAAACCCGGTCAGCGGACTCATTGCGCCGCCGGCGATCAGTTCCAGGTCAGACAAATTCATCGGGTTCAAATCCAGCTTGAACAATTTCTGGGCGCGCTCTCGCACCGCCTGCCGCATTTCCCCGCGCAGCATCCGGTTTACCAACTGCCCGCCATGCGGAGCGATTGTATTGGTTGGTACATTCACATTCGATGCAGATGTCATAACTAAAATCCTTCAATTTTGGGGGTTGATAAAGATAATAATATCGCAAGTTGTTGCCCGTCAATTGGCAAAACCATTATAGCTTAACAAGCAAATCTTACATTCCATGTTAACACAAAAGTAGCATTGCCAAAGCAATGCTATTTTCAATCAATACCTTCGCCAAAATGGTGGAGAGGCATAAAAAATGTCTCTCTGGTAGCTTTGACAGTTTTGTGATTTGCGACATTAAAAATCCTGTCTGGTTTTTGCGGACATGATTTTTAATTGCCACCAGAGAGAATTGATAAAATTCCTCCTCTGGTAGCGATTGCGTAGCCAATCAAAAAATGGCGAAGATATTGTTCAATAGTACGGAATTTATACTTCGGATAACTCAAGCCGACAACATTTTCGATATCCCTGGATTTTTTATTGCATAGGCTATCGACAACCATGTAGATATGCTAGCTACCAACAAAGGTCCATGAACCATACGGCGATTTACTTAATCACTTCTTCCAGTCATCCACTGTTGTAAATGCCATATATATTGATTGATTCGCGCTTTCAGATCGCTATTGAAAGGTTGCTTGTTACAATAGTCCCAAGATTCATTGTCTATTAACTCGCTATATTTACGAAAAAACACAGTTTTATGAATAAGCTTAAGCTTTTCCCATTCCGGTTGCTTTTCCAAAAATTCGTATAAAATATTTACGGTTTTGAGGTGAACATCATCAAGAACTAGAAGTCCACCAACTACAAGCTGTTGTCTCGTGTAAAACCAATCAATAAACGGAATTGGAAAAGCATGCCCACCATCAATCAAAATAACGTCCAATTCCCGTGGCTCTGTCAGGTTAGGTAGGATTATTTCCGAACGAGCTTCTATAAAAGACGTCTTACCTAAGTCAACCGCATATCTTTCAGCATGTCTGAAAGTTTCTTTAATATGGCTTTTATTAGGTACAATAGATTGATGATAACAACCGGCCAACGCAAAAACCAGGGTCGAAAGACCACAGCCCGTTTCTAGAGTTTGCAATCCAGGTGACAGTTGATGATATAAGTAATCGAGAACATCCGAGTTTAAGCCGATACACCGGTCACGCCCATCACGTGTTGTGTGAATTGATGGTCTTTCTATCAAAATCTGTGCCAAAATCGCATTCGGGTTTTGCATAAGTCATTGATAATAACAAGTATAAATTGGGGGTATTTCAGATTTCGTGGGGTTTATTGTGAAACGTGACACCTCTCTGGTTGCGTTCCATGTTTTACGATCAGTCGATCCTCTCAATTCTCTAAAAGCCAGGTTTTTAAGGCTCATTCGTTGAGGCCATGTCAAGAATGAAGCCCAAGAGTGGGATATCAGTAGCTCCAGGGGCGTCCAAAAACTGGGAGCGTTGCGACTCATCCGACAGCATAATCGCAATTGTCTCGGTTTTTTCAAGCGATCTTGACAATGATATGTTAAATACACCGTTTTCCCCAATCACTCCGATGCCCAATGTTTCTCCAACATTGCTAATACTTATAATTTGAATAGATACGTTAGCCGGCCCAATCCCTGAAACAGATTGTGTGCCAGAAGATACTGGTCTTTCAATCTGAAAACGCTTACTCTCGTCATACTCACGGTCAGGGGCTGGATAACCTGATGAAGCCGGTTCGGAACTTGAGCCTGATAGAGCAGGATAAGCATTGTTGCTTGCTGATAAAACAGGGTAAGCATCGCGACGACCCGCATTAAAAGCGTCCGAATTGTTCCCATCCGGTAGGGTTGTAGAGGTAGCAAGGAGATTGGATGGAGAAGAAAGGCTCTCAGATTCACAACCAATCATTAGAGAACCAATAAGAAAGGGAAAAAGCAACAGTTGCTTTTTTGCGATCATCTTCAAAGCTTTCATAACTGTTTGTAGGCATGGAAATAAGGAGAAGCTATAACAGCTTCTCCTTATTTCATACATGAAGTTGATCGATTTTATTGATTGGTGCCACCATAGTTCTGAATATCTAGATTATTAGAACTTGTAGCCTCTTGAGCAAAACCTACAATCTTGGCTCCAGCAGCATCAGCTACGGCCGTCACTGCATACTTTTCTCCCGCACCAGGCAAACCGCCACTGATAATACTAGCAATATCCGAATCACCAGCAGAAACTCTACGCAGGGTTATTGATTGGCCGGGATCCATAGAAACAGTTTGCATTACATGGTCACTGCTACCTGAATAAGTAACTGTAACAGTTGTCGCGATGTTGCCAGCATTAACAAGCGAAATGCCTGTGATACCGTTTACAAACGTTTCCTTCACCAAGGGGAAGAGGACAGTACTGGTTGCAGTAGAAGCTGCAAAAGCATTGTACTTAGTTTTCTGCGATAGGCCATTAGTAGTTCCACTCTGGTTAACTGTTGCGGCCAGATTCTGATCAGCCCCCTGATCCTCAATCGTTAATGAATAAAAGACGCTGCAGTCAAAGGGAGTGTTACCAGCGCTCGTGCGTACTACGGTTGTGCCATTGGCTGGGATGGTTACTGTACTAGTTACCACATCACCAACAGCAAAATTCGTGCAACCTTGAACACCTTTTACATTAAAGGTTAAATCAGCTATCGAATCGGTGCCACTTGTATTCAGAATAGCGACACCAGTAGTTTGTCCATTGAAATTATCCTTAGCAGAAGGAACCAGAACTTTTGTATCTGTGTTTGCAGGAGTAATTGCTGCACCAGCAAGCACAAACTCGGCAATGCTCGCGCCATCTTCATATTCCACAGCAGTTCCTGCTACATTCCCACCACTGAGTACTGTAAGGATTGCACCACCGCGACAACTATTATTAGCTGAGCCATTACATGACGGTACACTGGCAGCAGATGGGATAAAAGCGTAGGTACGGTTAGCTAGAATAGTTTTATCTTCCGTATACACTGTCGGGGTAGCTTCCTGGGTTGTATAGGTCATGCGGACAGTGCTGTCTGAACCAGCCGCCTGTACATAGAAAATCGTAGATTGTCCCGCGAAATTATTTTTAAATGATGGGAAGTACAGTGTGTTTGCTGCAGCATCTCCACTTATTCCTTCATAGGAAGCACGCGCCGTGCCACCAGTCACACCAACAGAGCCACCTGGGTTGTTTTTCAGCGACACGAAGGAAACAACCGGCGCATCAGAGGAGACAACAACGGAACCAGTAAAACCGGCCGGTAAAGCAGGGCTCACACCAAGACGGCAGCCATTTGTAGCTACTGTAGGGGAAGTTTCACAGTTGGCGCTCAGGCCGGGATGGTAGATGACAGAGGCATTCGGTGCAACCACTACACTACCCGAATATGTAGAAGAACTTGCGTTGCCTGTGTCATGATATGCTGTAAAAATTATGGTTGCGTTGCCAGTACTGACGTTTTGTATGCTAGGGCTTGTCCACCATCCACTCCCATCTGGTCCCTGGGCGGCAGAAACTGATACCATTACCAATATCAGAATAATTGCCAGTAGTGATATAGCGATGAGTTTAGTTTTGTTCATTACTTTAAGCATTATTTTACAACTCCTTTTAACTTAAGTTTGATAACCTAAACTTATAATAACTAAAGAGGTTTGTATTCTCTATACTCCATTGGGGTTATTTTGTTTAGAAATGAAAGGATTATTCCAAATCTTGGCGTGGTGACCAGTGACCAATGTTAGCTAACAGATTTCGTTCATCCGCGGAAAAAGCGTTTGTGAAATAAAGCATGAGAATACGGAATGTGTCAACGGTTTCGAGACACTCATTTTGGGAATTTAGTGAGCAATTTGTCGCTCACCGGGCTGCTGGATATGTGGATAACGAAACGGCCGTTACCCACATGGGCGTACCCAACGATTCACCTTATAATATTTATTTTTGGCAAACAGGGATTGATTATAGACAATTCGTCGAAAATACAAAGATTCTTGGAGGTGTGAACTGATGGGGAAAACCATATTAGTGTCAGGGGGAGCTGGGTTTATAGGCTCTCATTTAGTTGATGACCTTGTGGCAAGAGGGCATCATGTACGTGTTTTAGATAATTTGGATCCACAAGTGCATGGTTCATTAAGCGAGCAGGGATGCTGGCCAAGTTATTGTCACCTTGGTGCAGAATACATTTTAGGAGATGTTCGTGACAGTGCAGTCTTTGCGAAAGCTCTTAAAGATGTGGAGATAGTTTATCATTTAGCAGCGGTAGTTGGTGTGGGTCAATCGATGTATGATATTCAACGCTACTCTGAAGTGAATATTGGGGGGACATCTGTATTGTTGGACATCCTGGCTAACCAACAAACCATTCGTAAGCGTGTTCGACGTGTTATTGTGGCCTCCTCCATGTCGAATTATGGTGAGGGAGAGTATATTTGCCCTATTCATGGCCATGTCTATCCCCAACTGCGCTCCAGTGACCAGTTACATTCCAACCAATGGGAACCAAGCTGTCCAAAGACTCTTGGCACTGACTCCGATAAAGTTTGTGGTGAACGCTTACAACCAGTGCCCACTCAAGAATCCAAGCCTTTGCATGCAACATCTATTTATGCAATTACTAAGAAAACACAGGAGGAAATGTGCCTGACTATCGGCGAGGCTTATAGCATCCCTACTGTTGCATTACGCTTTTTTAATACCTATGGTACTAGACAAGCCTTATCAAACCCATACACAGGTGTAGCCGCTATTTTCTCTAGTCGTCTCTTGAACGGTAATCCTCCCATAATTTTTGAAGATGGAAACCAGCTTCGAGATTTTGTGCATGTATCTGACTTGGTTCAAGCCAATGTATTGGCAATCAACGAGCATTTTCCGGTTGGTGTGTACAATGTTGGTTCGGGTAATCCTATATCGATTTTAGACGTGGCCAAAACGCTTACAGGTCATTTAGGCTTGACAATAGAGCCAAAAATATTAAATCAATTCCGTGCAGGTGATATCCGTCATTGCTACGCTGATGTAACAAAGATTCAAAACCAGGGTTATGTACCGCGCATGACGTTAGAAAAAGGAATTGCAGAATTAGTCGATTGGATTCGTGATCAACATGCAGAGGATCTGTTTGAAATAGCCAACAAATCTCTCCACAAAAGGGGGTTAACGATTTGAATAACAATTCACAAGGAAATCGGCCGTTAGTTTATGCAGTCATTACCCATTGGAATAGTCTGGACGATACAACAGAGTGTCTCGAAACTGTATTGGCGTCAGACTACCCCGATCTCAAGATTATTATTGTTGACAATGGCTCAACAGATGATTCACCTGAAAAACTCGCCCAAATTTACCCAACGGTTCCTCAAATCAATATCGGGGACAATGGTGTAGCCATTACTGAAGCATATAACACAGGTATAGAATATAGCTTAACACGGGGTGCAGACTATATATTAATGCTCAATAACGACATTGTTATCGATCCCCAAATGGTTACATTATTAGTAGATGCTTCAGAAGCTAATCCTACAATTGGGGTCGTAACTCCCAAGATTTATTACTATGATCGGCCGGAAATCATCTGGTTTGCAGGTGGATTACGCTCACGTTTCGATTTCGGCGCTTATGCTACCCACGAAGGGGAATCTGACACCCCTTCAAACAGTGTTGCTAGAGAAGTTGATTATGCCTGGGCTTGTGGCATGCTCATGAGTCGTTCACTGCTAGAAAAAATGGGGCTTTTTGATCCGCGTTTTTACCTATATTATGACGATGTGGATACATCTTATCGAGCCCAACAAGCAGGTTATAAACTCTGGTATGTTCCCGAAGCAAAAATGTGGCATAAAGTCAGCCACAGCACAGGCAGTGCACAATTTACATACATTTGGGCCCGTAGCAAAATGCGCTTGTATCGTAAACATACCCGTGGTTTTCATCAAACGAGCTTGATCTTATATGCTTTTCTCCATGGTGCTATACGTGCCATTTTTCCTAGACAGAATAACATGCGCATACATACTTACCCACGTGCTTATCTGCGTGGATTGTTGAATGGCTTAAAAACTGAATCGCGTATTTGATAATTAGTGTGATGGCAATATTGGAGGCGCTGGAACGTATTGGGTTCAAGACAACCAATGGGAAAGGTCTCGATCTAGTAAGTCTTGAAGGCGCAAAATGTCTTCTCGAAATAGCTGTGTCAATTCGCAACGCAGGTTTAACGAAAGTGTTTTTTGTTTCAAATTGCGATTACGGACGCTGGTTGTGAATCGCCACCTTTTTTCCTCGGATAGAAGCTTTCGGAAGATAAACCTCAGAAGATTTGGCCGATCAAAAACGGCCGTTATCAGTCCTTCAGTAATTTTACTTTTTTGTACACCAGACATATTAGCTCGAACACTCATATCAGGTATAAAGTCATCGTTAACCTCTAAAAAACGATAGATGTCCTGAATGATGCACAATGGATTTGTATTGAATTCATCATACAAATAAATGCGAACCTGTTCCCGATTAAAATTATCGTAGAATCGCCTGACTTGCTCATAATAAAATCCCATTTGCGTGTAATGCCACATAAACCCCCAATGATCAGCGATCCGCCCATGTTCTAATTTTAATGCTTCCCTAAAATCTTTTACTGGCTCACGGCGATCACGAATTAGATGCATGAATGAGGAATAGGCCCTGTCGGCTGGCTGCCGTAACATGGCAATAAATTTAGCCTGCGGAATATAATGCTTTATCCGTTCAACTGCTCTTGGAATATATAGAGAGGTTGTCGCAGCTTCACCTATTGCTTTTTCGGTTGTCACGTCTGCAAATAGAGCTTGATAAGCCGTTAGGTTTGTCTTAGCGTATTTTGTGTAATCTCTGGGACCATTAGCATCTGGCACAGCATTTTCATAGGCAAAAAAATGGGGCTCTTTTTTGGGGCTCATATAGATATCAGGATGTTGCGGTAAATATTTCCACAAAGCGCTCGTTCCTGATTTAGCAGCCCCTATTATTAAAAAGGTCGGCATAGTCATAAGCTTCGATCTCCGGCTGTTGTACACACATCACCGCCGATGCAATTACTCCTTTATGGTAACCAGCCAATGGGACAAATCTCGGTCAATTAGCTCCTGTAATTGAAGAATATCCTCGTAAAACATTGCGGTCAATTCGCGTCGTAGATGAGGTGGGATGATTTGTTGTTTAAGGTTTCGATTGCGCACCTGTGTTGTAAAACGCCATCGCATTTCTTCAGGGAAAAGATGGCGAGCAACAAATCTTACAAGATTGGGTTTATTGAAAAATGTATTAATCAAAAATGTGAAAATTTTGTGTTTTTGTACGCCAGACACATTAGCTTTATAGCGCATATCAGGTTTAAATTCTTTGTCAACACCCAAAAAGCCAAAAATGTCTTTTAGAATTTTATTTGGTTCCGTATGAAAATCATCATAAAGATAAACGCGTATTGAGTCGGCCTCAAATTGCTCATAGTATCGTTTCAAATACGCATAATAATAACCTATTTTTGTGTAATGCCAGATGGGGCCCCAACCTTTGGAAATTCGCTCTTTCTCAAGTTTAAGCGCATGAGCAAAATCAACGGCTGTTTCACGTTGATCTCGCACCACATGCATATACGCAGAAAATGCACGGTCTGCAGGTTGGCGTAAGATCGCTATCAATTTGACATCTGGAATATGGTAATGAATACGATCAACAGCTTTAGGTAAATGAATGTACGTTGGTGAAGCTTCCCCAACCGCTTTTTCAGTTGTCACCTTGTTAAACAGATTAGAATATGTTTCAATCTCTGTAATTGCTGTGTTTACAAAATCACCGGGGCCTTGCGCATGGGGGGGGGTGCCTTCATAACCAAAAAAATGCGGTTCCTTGATCGGACTCATATAGATTTCAGGATGTTGACGGAGATAACGATACAAAGCACTGGTACCTGATTTTGCTGCACCAATTATCAAGAAGTTAGGCATTTGCCTTATATTTTTTTGTTCCTTCATCACTGGTTCCATGTAGACATAGGTTCTGATTCACGGCTAGCTCCCCAACACCAAGCGATCTTAGTTAAATAAATAGCGGGCAAAGTGCGCCAAAATCGGCGTGCTAACAACGGTCGTTTCCATATGATTCTAACTGTCGCCCAAGCTGCAATCAGCGGGGATAACCACCATACCAGCCGCCGATAGCGTAATAGACTTGGCGCTTCTAACAAATCCTGATATTGAAAGCGGAGTCGCTGCATATGGTAGCCTGATAAAGCACAATCTTTCCATACTTCCTGCCAATTTGTCCGACTATGTAGATGTGTTACCTTTGCTTCTGGCCAAAAGTATGGCTGTATCCCACTACGACGCATACGCATAGTCCAATCCATATCCTCGACCCGATTAATCTCCTCGTTCATCCCCCCTACTTTGTCCAATACTTGTCTGTCAACGGATAGGTTCAACGTAGCAAGAAAATCACGCGACCCACTAACATTAAAGGTTAATAACTCATGAAACAGTGTTAAATTGTATGTCAGATGCCAATAGTTAATACCTATAGGTCGCACGCTTCCGCTTACTACGATATGGCCTGCTTCATGTGCAGCAATGTGTTCACTTAACCAATTGGACGTTGGCAAGCAATCACTGTCTAAAAAAACAAGCAGATCTGCATTAGTAGCGGCAACTCCTCGGTTACGGGCCGTGGCTGGGTTAACCGGTTGGTTCGTGTCTATGAAGCGTATAGTTGAATGGAGTGGGATGAGACCTAGTTCATCTTTGCCCACGATAATAACTTCTGGTTTAAAAGCCACATCTTCTTGGGAAAGCAAAGCCGCGACCACCTGATCAATGATTGGTGAATTCAAACTAGGTATTATGATTGCCAAAGACTGAATCAATGATTTATCCTTTAGTAGCAAGAGCATTTAACTGTGCCGCCAAGTGTATCCACGCAAAACGGCCGTCCCCCCCCCTAATATTCTCCGCAAACACACCGCCCAATCCATCGGCAAAAAAGCGTTCAATCGCCTCAGCCAAAGCCTGGGGATTTTCTGGGGGGACAACCAAGCCGGTGCGGCCGTCTTCCACCGCTTCCGCCAACCCACCCACATGCGTCGTAATCACCGGTTTACTCTGCCCAAAAGCCAATTGGATGACGCCGCTTTGCGTGGCGCTGCGATATGGCAGTACAACCACATCAGCCCGATCCAGACATGCCGCCAGCGTTTCATCAGGTACATACTCGTCAAGCAGCGTTACATGTGCTTGTAAACCCAACTGCTCCACCTGCTCCTGGTAAATCTTCGCCCCCTGCCAAAACTCCCCGGCTGCCAACAGGTGAACCGGACGCTTTGCCAACACCAATGGGAGCGCCGCCAATAAAACATCCAGGCCTTTATACGGCCGTATAAACCCCGCAAATAAAAGCAAAGGCCGGTCGTCCGGCAACGCGACAGGCAGAGCGCCTATCCCATTCTGCCCAAGCTCCGCATAGGTCGGGTGGGGCGTTACCTCAATACATATTTGGGGGAAAAACTGGGTCAAAATGGCTTTATCCGCCTGTGAATGGGCAATAAACCCATCTGCCGGGGCCAGCGCCAGTTTGATGACAGTGGGTAACAAAAGCCGGCTCAACCTTCCCTGCTCATGCGGTAATACATTATGACAAATAAACAACAGCCGGGGCGAATCAGGCAGCCGTTTAATCCCCCGCCCCAGCGCCGCCCACGCCGGCGCCCAAAAGGGAACCCACCAGGGAAAAACCACCACGTCCGGCCGCCAATTCCGAATCCGGCGCAGGGTGCGCCGCCAGCTAAGCGGGTTGAGCGGGTCCAGCAGATATTCGGCTTCCGTGCGTAACGGCCGTTCACTGGGATCACGATCACTCCGCCCCGGAAACAACCAGGCCGGATACTGCCGCGAAAATGAAATAAGCAGCGTCTCATAATCCGCTGCCCGCAAATGCCTGGTCAACAAAGTCGTGTAATGCGCGATCCCCCCACGATAGGGATAAGTTGGGCCAATCAGGCAAAACCGAGTCATATCAAAGGCGTATCATATCCGGTACAGAGATCATTCATCCCGCTGCAACAAAGCCGCCGCTGCATTTTGGTGCATCATGTTCACATCAACTACCCGGTAAGACGGGGCGCTGCCGGCCAGTCCGTCTACCAGTTCATTATATTCATCAAGGGAATAATGCGACAGCGCCAGCCAAAAACGTTGGCGGCCAGCCACAGATTGTTGGATGGCGTCAATCTTTTCATCCGTCTCCCAATCACGGAACCAGGGGCCGAATTCTGTGGAGTAAACCGGTTCACGCTGGTAAATCTGATAAGCCGGGACAGCCCCATAATACACATAAATAAAATCGCCCGGCTGGGCATGTTCATTCACATAAGCGACCACCGGCCGCAACTCTTCGCGGGGCAGCGTCAGCCAGGGGTTGGGAATGAGGCGTGGATTAGGCCAAAATGCGGCAAACAACATAACAATCACACCGGCCAACACTCCGCCGGCCAGCGGCTGCCAATGCCATAGTTGCCATATCACGGCCGCCAACACCATGAAAAATAACGGCAAAGCCGCCAATGCGTAGCGCCCGCCAAAAGGATATAAACCCAGCCCATTGCCCACATACATGGCGGCCGCTGTACCCAGTAAATAGATGACAATTCGCTTCCCGGCATCGCCCTGACGGGCTAACAAAATGACGCCGCCTAAGATGATGAGCGCGGCGATAAACAGGCTCATCCACTGCGGCGCTGTGGGGCTGTTGGGAATGGCGAAGAAGTGGACAAATCCGTTGAGCAGTTCATTATCCAGCGTTTTTATGATAACGCGCAAACCGGGTTGGATGAAACGGGGAACGAGATGTTTGCGCGTGGTAAATCGTTGGATGTGCCCGCTTAATAACCAGACGTACAACGCGGCCAGCCCGGCGGCCAAACTCAAGTGCGTCCCCACGTACCCGACAATCCGCTCTTTTGTGCGCTGTTGCCAGGTGCGCCAGACTAAATCAAGCTCCAGAATGGGAAAGAGCCAGGCCAAGCCATAATAAGTGTACATGGCTGCCAAACTAACTAATGTTAAGTAGAACCAATCTCGCCAACGGCCGTTTCTCGCCGCCCGCTCAAATGCAATTAACAACAATACAGCTAGAAAGACAACCAGACTGTACTGGCTCGCCTCCTGGGCGTAATAAATCTGCACCGGGGCCACAGTGAGCAAAACGGCCGTTATCACCCCCAACTTTGGCCGCCCCGCCAAACGCAGCCAGTAATACGCCAGGTAAATCGTCGCCACGCTGAACAAAACAGACGGCAAACGCAGCCAAAATTCCGCCGTCGTCACAGACGCAATCGGAAAAACCAAAAGCCGGTACAATGGGGGATCCACCCCTTCGTTGACAAACAATACATCCGGCCAGGGCGTGAGCGCTCGCAGCACCTCTCTAGCCTCATCAAACCAATAACTGTGCTGGCCCAGCCCAACCAGGCGTAAAACCAGCCCCAACAGCAACAAAAGCAGCACAATGCGCTCCATTTTCCTGTCGTCTGTAGTCTCTACCCGATCATTCGTTACCATCATCAAGCAATTATCCTAAAAGGTGTCTTTAGGGTTCGTTCAAAATTAACTTTGCAGTTTGCTGGTAATTGGTAATTGAGTAATTGGGTAATTACCAGTTACCAATTACCTGGTTACAATTTTTGGCGTGGTTCATTTTTGACAAAATCATCTTTATAATTAGATGTGGATTGGAAATCCACATCTAATACCAAAAGTGCGTTGAAACGCGCTAAAGACCCGGGTTGAGCGCATTTCAACCCGTTTTCAACGGGTTTTTTGTCTCCGCCGTGCATTTGCAATGCACAGCGATGGTCGAACGCAAAACCGATTTGTAAAAATGCAAAACCGAGTTTTGAACCATGACCAATTTTTCAAACGCCAAAGTTATAAACGAACGTGCCTTTAGTCTCATAGTCTCCAGTCTCATAGTCTCAGGAAGCAAACTCCAGACGGTTGCCATGATAACACGGATTATAGTGACACTCCCAGAGGATGCCAATGTTCAACGCTGGCGTTAAAATACGCTCATGATACTCGTCACCGGGGCCAATGGGTTTATCGGCCGTTCCCTCATGGCCCAGCTGCAACGGGCCGGAAAAGAAGCCAGAGTACATCACGGCCGTATCAATAACCCGCTCGATTTACGCCCCCAATTAGAAGATGTGAACACCGTCATCCATCTGGCCGGGGCCGAATCACGCGGGCGTAACCGGCTGCTGCACCACGTAGACATCGAAGGAACCGAGCGGCTCATCGAAGAGTGCCAGCGCGCCCAGGTGCAGCGCCTCATCGTCCCCAGCCGGATTGGAGCCGATCACAATTCATTACACGAGCTTTTGCGAACCAAAGGAGAAGTCGAGCGCCTGGTACAAAAGAGCGGCATCCCTTACACAATTTTGCGTTCAGCCACCCTGTTCGGACACGGCGATCTGTTCACCGAAATCATCGCCTCGCTGGCAATTTGGACATGGCCGATTGTCTGGCTGCCTGGCGGCGGGAATATTGTGATGCAGCCATTATGGGTCGAGGATTTTGCCCGCTGTCTGGCAGCGTCACTGGATAGGCCCGATTTAATTGGCAAAACAATCACGCTGGCCGGTGAAGAACAACTTCATTATCGAGAGATCGTGCGCCAACTGCTTATCGCCGCTAACCGCACCCGCCTGCCATTGCCCATCCCCCTGCTCATCCTGCACCCGGTATCGAGATTGTTCTTCCGATGGTGGTGGCGTCCCCCAATAACGCATTATTTTGTAGACCGGTTTTTTGTACCCGAAGTGGCCGAGTTTGATGGGGTACTGCGCCATTTTGGCTTTCGCCCGGCGCGATTGAGCCACCATATCGCTTATTTGCGCCGTTCTGGCTTACGTTGGCGTCTTTTTCGCTGGTAAAAGAGCGTGGCCGAAATCATTCCGGCAGCGCCGAAAATGCTCCAGGCAATTTGGCCCAGCCGTTTTTCGATGCGATCTAATCGGCGCAGGGTTTCCCGATCGGGAACAGTTTGGACTTTGAGGCGGCCTTGTTCGACGGCGTCTAACAGTTTTTGTACGCGCGCCGGGGCGGAGAGATACGGCCGTACCAACTGCCACGCCGTCTCCATGCCAAACTCCCGCAATTCCTGGCTCGAAATCAATTCCTCGCCAAACTTCTCAATCTGATGCCAGGGATTAATCTCCGGGTCCAGCAGCGACACCAGCCCCGACACCATCCCCAAGCAGCGGCCCAAATAAATAAAATCTTGTGGAATCTGGAACGGGAACTCAAACAACAAATCGCGGAACTCAAACCCCCATTCCTGCATCTCTTTGGGATCGGGCCGGGCCAAATCGAGCAAGTTGCGGCCCCAAATGCGATCCAATACCGTCGCTTGCGCTTCCGTGATGCGATCCAGGTCGGCCCCCGGCAGGAAAAAACCCATGTCGCTGTACGCTTCCGTTAGCTGCCGAGCATCCCGCTGGGTCACGCTGACCAGCATCTTACGTAAATTATCGCCCATCAAATCGGGGACGCGCCCCACCATACCGAAATCCACAAACGTCAGCCAGAATTGGCGCGGCTCGTCGGGGTCCCAGATGCTTTCGGGATACGGCCGTACAAACAAATTCCCCGGATGCGGATCGGCGTGGAAAAATCCTTCCTTAAAAATCTGCCCAAAATAGGTTTCCAGCAGCCGCTCGGCCACTTGTTTCGAGTCAATCCCGGCCGCTGCCATCGCCGCCATATCCGTGATTTTGATCGCTTCCACATCTTCCAAGACAATCACGCAGGCCGCCGAATGATCCCGGTACACGGCCGGAATAATGATTTCCTCGCTGCCGGCATACATCTGGGCAAACTTTTCCGCGTTGTTCGCCTCCGCCTCATAATCCAGCTCCTCCCACAACGTGCGGGCAAACTCATCCATCAAAGCCGGGGCGTCGGCGCGGCGGCCAATGGGCGGGTAGCGCTGCACCCAGCGGGTCACCACCCGCAAGGCCGATAGGTCTATGCGAACGATTTGCGCGATATTCGGCCGTTGCACCTTGACGACCACGGACGCGCCCAACGCCCCGCCCGGCTCCTCCGGCCACAGCCAGGCGCGGTAAACCTGCCCCAATGACGCCGCCGCCAGCGGTTCCTGATCAAAGCGGGCAAAACGCGCGTTGATGTCGCCCAGGTCGGCCCGTAAAACCAACGCAATGTCCGCCCAGGCGGCTGGCGGCACCTCGTCTTGCAACCCTTGCAACTCTTCAGTGATTTCCGGCGGCAGCACATCCACGCGGGAGCTAAAGAATTGGCCCAGTTTTATCATGACGCCGCCCATTTCAACGGCCAGCAGGCGGAAACGACGCGCCCAGCGGCGGAAGCGGTTGGGCCGCGATTGGCGCACCCAATCGCGCACAAACGGCGCCCGTCCCCACAGCACATCCCACCAGATGAAATGGATGATGGCGCCGCTAAAGAAAAGAAGGATACGCCGGTAACGGCCGTTTTGGTCGCTTACTGAACTCGCTTCATTCATTGATCTCATCACAAAAAGGCTCCATCACCCTGGACGAAGCGCTGGGTCTGTCCCTTTTCAAACAGATAGCTTCTATCACTACAATCGAAGCGTCTGGATTATAACCCGCTTTAAGATTTTGTGGTTACAACGGCGCTTGACGATGATCGTATAATGGGTTTTTACCTGCCCTGGGGCAGAGTCTAAATAAGGAGAGATAAAAACAGATTATGAAACAAATATTTGTTTTTGGAATACTGCTCGTCTTGTTGGTCACAGGCTGTGCCACAGCCGCTCCCGACCAACCAGAGACAAGCCAGCAGACAGTATCAACCGTCACCGTCTACCGGTCACCCACTTGAGGCTGCTGTGGCTCATGGATTGATCACATGAAGGAAAATGGTTTCACCGTCCAGGTAGAAGATGTTTCCAACCTGACAAAAGTGAAAGAACAATACCAGATTCCGGCATCGCTCCAATCCTGCCACACGGCCATCGTTGATTGCTATATTATTGAAGGACATGTTCCCGCTGCCGATGTTGAGCGATTATTGGCAGAACGCCCGGACATCGCTGGCTTGTCCGTACCAGGCATGCCCCCCGGCTCGCCCGGTATGGACGCCGCCGGTGTAAACGCGCAGCCATTTGATGTAATTGCATTTGATAAAAGTGGCGACATTGAGGTTTATACTCGTTACAGTCAATAAATTGTTATTGTCTGGAGACCTTACTGAGGAAAAATTTACTAAAGATTAAAATTAGGAGGTAAGGCGATTTCCCTTTAGTCGCTTCCCATTTTAGTTACTTCACACTTGCCGTTTACCGCGTTATGTTATACTTTGATAACAACATTTCACCACATAAAACACATCGAGAATTGCATGACGCTTAAATTCTTGAAAAAATTATCGGATAAAGAGC
The DNA here is from genome assembly GCA_024275635.1 of Chloroflexota bacterium. GTDB lineage: Bacteria > Chloroflexota > Anaerolineae > Promineifilales > Promineifilaceae > JACKCC01. Next base: position 18,010 of record JAJRYT010000080.1, read on the forward strand.
CTGGCCCACGACGTCTGGCCATCACGTATGCCACGCTAACATTTATCAGTCTGCTGCTCCTCTGGCAGCAGGCCGGACAATGGGTAGAGAACCGCCTAAAAGCTGACGCCCAGGCCCAGATGGTTATTCAACTGGACTCCATTGGCGCCAGCTTGAGCCTGGCGATTAACCAGCGGTTAGCCACCATCAACGGCCTGACTGCCTTCACCCTGACCCACGCCACCGTGCCAGAAACCGAATTCTCCATGCGCGAATTTGAGACCTTCGCGGCCGGCCTGCAAAGCAGCGTAACCGGCATCCGCAATATTGCCGTTGCCCCTGGCGGCGTCATGCAGTACGTTTATCCATTTGAAGCAAACAAATCTGTGCTGGGCTACGAGCCGCTAAAAGACCCGCGCCCCAATGTGCGGGACGAGGTGAATCGGGCCATTGAGTCGCGCCAGATTATTTTGAGTATGCCTTACGAGTTAATCCAGGGCGGTTTAGGTATCATCGCCCTGCAGGCTGTTTTTTATGAGGATACCTATTGGGGATTGACCAATATTGTGGCCGATCTACCACCGCTGCTGGAGGACGCCGGTCTCATTCCTGCCCCTGCCGGATTAGAAGTTGCCATCATTGATCAATCAGGGCGCGTGTTCTTCGGCGAGCCGGACCTATTGGCCTCCGACCCGGTAATTTTTACGATTCCCCTGCCGGAAGGAAACTGGCAGATGGCCGGCGCGCCAAACGGTGGCTGGAAAACCATCTATGCCGGGGAACTGGCTTTTTTTCAGGCGATGGGACTGCTCATTGTGGCGCTGTTGGCAGCGGTTGCTTACCTGACCACAAACCGCCGCGAACGGCTGGCGGCGCTGGTACAAAAACGCACCGGCGAACTGGCGCAGTCAAACAACGAACTACAACAAGAACTGGCCGAGCGGCTGAAAGCGGAAAAAGCGATGCAGGAAAGTGAGCAGCGGTATCGGCAGCTTATCGAGACCTCGCCCATCGGGATTCTCGTCCACACCGACGGGGAAATTGTTTTTGCCAATCAGTCCGCTGCCGCACTTCTCCAGGCTGTCTCTTCAGAAGATTTGATCGGCACACTGATGATGGATTATGTTCACTCCGATTTTCGCAAACTGGTTCAGACGCGCGTGCAAAATACGTTATCGCAGCAACCAGCGCCGGCGCTGGTAGAGAAACTCATCGGGGTAGATGGCGCCGTGATAGAAGTGGAAGTACGCGGCATTTCGTTGGTTTACCAGGGGAAGCATTCTGTCCTGGTTTTTATCAATGATGTCACTGAACGTTTACAAGCGGAGGCGGAACGGGAACGCCTGTTGAACCAGATTCAGGAGCAGGTTAAAAGGGTGCAGCAGATTATGGATTCTGTTCCTGAAGGTGTGCTGCTGCTGGATGCGGATGGGCAGGTTGTTTTGACGAATCCGGCTGCCGCCCGCCTTTTGCGGATGCTGGCCAATGCGGGTGCAGGCGATAAGCTGACGTATTTGGGAGAACGGCCGTTATCCCACTTCCTTTCCCCACCGCCTGAAGGTAACTCGCACGAAGTCAAAGCAAACGACCGCCGTTTCAAAATCATCGCCCAGGCTACCGAATCCGGGCCAATGGCTAAAGGCTGGGTGCTGGTCATTCGAGATATTACCAAAGAACGCGAAATACAGCAGCACGTTCAGGAACAAGATCGGTTAGCGGCCGTAGGACAATTGGCCGCCGGCATCGCCCACGACTTCAACAACATACTGGCTGTTATCGTCCTCTACACCCAACTTACCTTACAAACAATCGAACTGCCGCCCCAAGCCCGCGAACGACTGGAAGTCATCAAACAACAATCAAACCGGGCGGCCCATCTGGTGCAGCAAATTCTAGATTTCAGCCGCCGCTCGGTTCTCAAACGAGAAATCATTGACCTGGCCCCCTTCTTGCAAGAATTGAGTAAGCTGCTAGAACGCACCCTGCCCGAAACCATCCAGGTGAAGATGGCAATCCAGCCCGGCGTTTACCAGGCCAATCTGGATCCGACCCGCATCCAACAAGCCGTCATGAATCTTTCCATCAACGCGCGGGATGCCATGCCCGGCGGCGGTACATTATGTATTCAATTAGATCACCAGCAAATTGAACCTGATGAAACGCCGCCTTTGGCCGAGATCAATCCTGGTCTCTGGATCCGTTTATCTGTTACCGATACCTGGACAGGTATTCCAACTCAGGATTTACCGCATATTTTCAATCCTTTCTTTACCACCAAAGAAGTTGGCAAGGGGTCTGGGTTGGGTATGGCGCAGGTTTATGGCATTGTCAAGCAGCATGAGGGGCATATTCACGTAGATACACAACCGGGGCAAGGAACAACTTTTACATTATACTTGCCAGCTTTACCATCCCCGGGCCTGGTAAGTGTAAAAGACGGCATAGTCTCTGTGACTGAGGGAATTGGACAAACTGTTTTGATTGTAGAAGATGAATTGATGACGCGAGAGGCGCTTGTGGAAAGTGTGAAGGCGCTTAACTATCAACCATTGGCAGCCGCTGATGGACAGGAGGCTTTAGCGCTTGCGGAGCAGCATAAAGAGGAAATCGCCCTGATTCTCACCGATATGGTTATGCCCAATATGGGCGGCGAGGCGCTTTTGCAGGCCTTAATGCGAAAGGGTATTGCGATACCTGTGGTGCTTCTCAGCGGCTACCCTTTAACGGAGGCGGGCGCTCGCTTACACGCGCAAGCGTTTGCCGATTATTTACAAAAGCCGGTTGGATTAGGCCAATTGGCAAAAGTGATGACGCGGGTAATCAACAAATTTGCTTTGTAACTGGAGTCTGGCGAATTTCAGATTCCTCTCTGGTAGGGGCGGTGCGCGAACCGCCCCTACGCCTCGACTGAAATTCGATTTTCGCCAAACTCCAGTCAAGTATTGATTTGATGGGGGTTATGTTTGGTGTGGCGGCCAGGATGAACGCCCTTCAGCCTGCGCCGGTCAATAAATAAAAGCTGCGGCGACGGCCGTCCCCCCCCACATCCGTCACAAAATCAGTCACGATAAACCCATTTTGAAATAATTCCTCAAATAATTGGCGGGTATGTTCGCGCCAGCGCAGGGCCAGGCCGGAGTTTTTCTGTTTGCTAGCCTGAAAGTCGGCCGGGATTTCAACCAGCGCCTTGCCGCCTGAAGCGGGGCGGGGTTGCGATGGTGGAATGGGGAGATTATCGGCGTCGAAGTAGGTTTGGTTCAGGAGGGAAACGCCTTGTGTGAGCAGGTCATTGAGGGCAGACGGCCGTTTCGTCCCCGCCACGCATCTCCTCACACGTTCGCTGTTCAAATGCCAGGCCACCTCAAAGCGGTCAGTGGGCAGCCCTGCGTTAATACCGGCCATTTCGCCATGAAAGTTACGGTGATATTTCTGGCAAATGACGCCTAATTTGCCGAAGTTGAAACGGCCGTTCAAACTCTCCAGCGGGTCATATGTCCACGTAATCAAATCCAGTCCCAACTTGAGCGCAAACGCCCGCTGCGCCAATTTGAGCCGGTAGCCAATGCCCTGTCCCTGATACGCGGGCAGAGCGCCGGCGACATTGGAATACATTTTGAGCCGCGCCGCCGCCGGACCGGGGCGTTCCGGATCGACAGCCAGCATCCCCATGACAAACCCCACCATCTTATCGCCGTCAAAGGCGCCCAAAAGCGCCCCGCCGTTGTGCTGAATGGCGTGCATCGTATGCACGGGCATAATTTCCAGATCGGGAATATGCCAAATCTCCCGCTCAAGATTTTCCACCTCTTCCATTTCGTCCAGGGTGGTTAACGGCCGTATGACAATCTCACGCCTCATCCTTTACTCCTCATCACCTCAAGTTGTATACCATTGAAACACCTGCACGCCCCAAATCAACATCACAATACCCGCCGCCGCCAGGTACTGGCCGTAGGGCAGGTAAGTTCGCGTGTTTATCCGCCGGTTGACCAGTATAATGAGCAGGCTGACCGCGCCGCCCAACAAAATCGCCAGAATCAACGCAAAAAAGATGCGGTGAAAGCCCAGCATCGCCCCCAGCGCCATAGACAACTTCACATCCCCCAGGCCCAACGCGCCGGGGCCAAATGCCAACCGCCCGATCCCATAGAAAATGTAAAATACAATCAAACCAACGGCCGCGCCAACCAGGGAAAGCTGCCAGGTATTTTCAGCGGCGGTAACGACAAAACTGCCCAGAACCGCCAGCGCCGTCGCTGGAAAGGTAACCACATCCAAAATGAGTTTGTTTTCCAAATCAATGACGATGACCAGGATCAGGATAGCGATATACAGGCTGTTGATGATCAGGTTGCGCGCTTCGGGGATGAAGCTGGGCAGGGCGGCGAAGAGGGCGGCCGTTCCCACCTCCACCATTTGGGCGCGTTTACGTGTAGGCGCAGCGCAGTTAGCGCAGTGGCGGCGGCCAACGGCCAGCGCGGCCAGCCCCTGATGAACGTGACCACATTGGAGGCAAAACGGCCATTGTGGCCGCATCCGTTCTGGCAAAGAATCGGCCAAACTGTTAATCACCACGCCAACCGCCAGACCAACCAGGGCAAAGAGACTATTTAACATGACAGAATTATAGCCGGGAAACAGAAGCAGGAAAGGTAAGGAATGAGTAGAGAGGGATGAGTTTGCAAGTTACTCATCCCTCATCCCTCATCCCTCATCACTTCTTGACTATCGGCAGGTAAACATAGTTGAGTTCCGGCACAACCCACAGCGTAACCGGAATCGCCGCCGGGCTGCCGATGACGCCGGCCGCCGATTGGATGGTGAGTGTTGTCGTGTATGTGCCCGTGAGATAGCCGCTGCTGTCAAGCGTCACCGTCAGGTTTTCGCCGGCGCTGCCGGATGCGGCGCTCAAGGTAGGCGTGATGGCCCCCAGCGGATCCAGCGACGCCGTCCAGGTCAGCCCCGGCGACAGGTCAATGGCAACCGTGTGGGTAACGGTTTGCGAAATGTCAACATCCGCTAACAAGCCCAATGTGTCGGGTGATGTTTGCATCATCGCCACAGTCAGCGCGGCGTCATCCCAATACACATCATTATGTTTAACCGGCAGATCAGGCCGCGAGTAAAGGAAGACGGTGACGGTGTTGGCCTGGGCTACCGCTTCCACCTGGAATAGGTCAAACAGGTCGTACTGTTCCCGCTCATTGCTCCAAATGATGTCGAGGCTTTCCCAATCTGTGCCGCCGGTGGGGTCAATGCCTACCTTTTGGAACAGTTCCCCGTTGTCGGGGTCGGGATCGCTGTACCAATCACTGCTGGTGCGAGCCGACCAGGCATGGCCGTAGGCGCTGAAGCAGTAACGGCCGCCGGGAACGGCCGCTGCCTGTTGATACGCCCCCCCTTCATGCGTGCTGAAAAACGAAAAGTAATGCAGCGACTTGCCGCCGCTGCGAACGCGATCCGGGTTGACCTGATCCGGGGTAGATTGGGTATATTCGGGCATGATGTTGATCCAGGTTTCCGGACGGGGCGCATCCCGCCAATAAGGCGCCCACCCATCCGGCATCTGCGCCCGTTCGCATACCTGGTTCGGCTCAGCCGGGTCCCACGTCTGGCAGTCGGGATGGCCGGGGGGCGGCATATTGTAGGTTGAGTACGGCCCCTCAAAGCCGGGGTTGGTCAGTAAATTAGTTCCGGTGCAGTTTGTGACGGCAGTGGGAACGGCCGTTCGCGCCGCCGCCCCAACACGCCCCAACAGACCAACCAGCCCCAGCGTCCCCAGAAAAACAAACAAAATTAAGCTTACTCGCTTCATCATAACTCATCTCCTGAGATTCATTCGCCAAAATAGTGATCACCTGCGCAAAAAAAGGTAAGATTAGTATACCCTCATATAAAATGCTGCTTTCATCCAATCACATCACTTTCATTGTTCAAGAGGGTGAGCAAAAATCAATAGGAAAATCGAATCAGGAGAAGAAAATGAACCGCCTTGTCAAAATCGGACTGATTGTTGTCGGAATCCTGCTTGTCATTGTTATTGCTGCCGGGGTAACGGGCGTTGCGGTTGTGCGACGGCCGTATCCCACCACCGACGGAACCGTCACCCTGACCGGCCTAACAGATAAAGTCGAGATCATCCGCGACGAATACGGCATCCCCCAAATTTACGCCCAAAACGAAGCCGACCTCTTCTTTGCCCAGGGTTACGTCCACGCCCAGGATCGCTTTTGGCAGATGGAATTCTGGCGGCACATTGGCCAGGGCCGCATCTCCGAAATCGTCGGCGACGCCGCTCTTAACAGCGACAAATTCATCCGCACGATGGGCTGGAACCGGGCCGCCGCTGACACGGTTGCCTACTACAAAAAAGAAACGCCCGAATACTACGCCCTCCTGGAGGCGTACAGCGCCGGCGTCAACGCCTACATCGAACAAAACCGGGACAGCCTCTCCGTCAACCAGACCATCCTCAATCTCGTCGGCGACCCGTGGGAAATTGAACCCTGGACGCCGCTCAACACCATTTCCTGGGGCGTGGTGATGGCCGATGATTTGGGCGGTAACTGGAGCGGCGAAATCCGCCGCGCCCGGCTCATCCGCGAACTGGGCGAAGCGGCCGTCGCCAACCTGCTGCCCACCTACCCTTACGACAACCGCCCGGTCATCGCCCCCACAGTCGATCAAGTCAACAAACTGCCCGCAGAAGCGGCCTTGAGACAAACCATCGCCGCCGTAGATTGGGATCGCATCAACCTGAACGTCATCGGCGGGCGGCCTGATACCGGCTTCATCTTCGGTTCCAGCCCCTTTGTCGGCAGCAACAACTGGGTCGTCAGCGGCGAACACACCGATACCGGCCAGCCCTTGCTGGCCAACGATCCTCACCTGGGCATCCAAATGCCCTCCATCTGGTACGAGGTCGGCTTACATGCGCCCGGCCTGAACGTGCGCGGCTTCTCCTTTGCCGGCGTGCCCGGCGTCATCATCGGCCACAACGATAAAATCGCCTGGGGCGTCACCAACGTCGGCCCGGACGTGCAAGATTTGTTCATCGAAAAAATCAACCCCAGCAACCCCAACCAATATGAATTTATGGGTGAATGGTAAGATATGGAAATCGTGCCGGAAGTGATCAAAGTCAATGGCGGCGAGGACGTGACCGTCAACGTGCGCCTCACCCGGCATGGCCCCATCATCAATGAAATCCCCAGCCTGGCCCCGCGCCTGGAGGGACAATCGGACGTCCTGGCAATGCGCTGGACAGGTCAGGAGCCTTCCCGCGTTCTACAGTCGGTTATTCTGCTCAATAAAGCCCAAAACTACGACGACTTCCACGAGGCGCTGCGTTTTTGGGACCTGCCCTCGCAAAACATGGTTTACGCCGACGTGGCGGGCAATATCGCCTACCAGATGCCCGGTCTGATTCCCATCCGCAAGAATGGGAATGGGTTAGTGCCTGTGCCCGGCTGGACGGGGGAGTATGACTGGGAAGGCTGGATTCCGTATGACGAACTACCGGCCTTGTTGAACCCGGATCAAGGCTTTATCGTCACCGCCAATCATGCGGTGGTTGACGAGGATTATCCCTACTTCATCAATGTTTATTGGGCCGATGGCGACCGGGGCCAGCGGATTACGGATTTATTGGCGGCCGAGATTGCCGGCGACGGCGAAATAACGGCCGCCGACATCGCCCGCATCCAGTTTGACAGCAAATCATTAGTCGCTGAGAATTACATTCCCTTGTTTGCCAGCCTGTCCAGCAGCGACGCCCAGGTACAGGCGGCGCTGGAACGACTGCGCGGCTGGGACCAACAACTGCGCCGCGACAGCGTGCCCGCCGGGCTGTTTGAGATTTTCCGTATGCAGTTGGCCCAGGCGCTGCTGGCCGACGAAGTGGGCGCGGATAACGTGTCCACGTTTGGCGGGAATGTGCTGCTGAACAGCCTGTCTCAAGACCCGCAGGCCGTCTACTGGGATAATGTGACGACGACGGCCGTTGAAACCCGTGAAGACATTCTGCTGCAAGCGTTGCGCGACACCATCGCCTGGTTTGACGAGAACGTGGGCGGCAGCATGAATGATTGGACGTGGGGCCGCATTCACCAGGCGACTTTTACCAGCGCGCCGTTGGGGCAAAGTGGGATTGGCCCGATTGAATCATTGGTCAACCGCGGCCCGTTCCCGGCCGACGGCGGCCCCAGCGTGATCAATGCCAACAGTTGGAGTTGGAGCCGCCCGGCGGCCGTGACCGGCCATCCTTCGATGCGCATGATCGTAGATATGAGTGATTTTGAAGCCAGCCGCTCGGTCATACCCACCGGGCAGAGCGGTCACCCCGGCCATAAACATTACGACGACCAGATTGAATTGTGGCTGAATGGCGAAACCCATGCCATGTTGTGGGGCCGGGATGCGGTGGAAGCGGCGGCGGTGGAGACTCTGATTTTGCAGCCGGGCGAATGAACCGTGAGCCGTAATCCGTAATCCGTGGGCCGTAATCCGTAATCCGTAAACGGAACACGGAATACGGAATACGAATTACCAATTCGATTTACGTTGGAGGCGTGATGAAGACTTTCGTTGCCAAACACAGCGAGACAATCGTTTATGCCGTCTTCTTTCTGTTTTTCTTACAGTTGATCGCCGATTTTGTGGAAGGGATTTACGCTTTTGGCCTGCTGGGAACGAGTATCCCGCCGGAAATTGCGAGTGTGGTTTTGCTGTTCTCCCCGCTGGCGCTGCTGGCGTGGCGCAAGGGGATGGGGGAACGGCCGTTTCACATCCTCTCCATCCTCATCCTCCTCACCCGGTTGGGGGAAACGATGCTGGACACGCGGGGGCGGATGCTCCTCGCCGGCGTGGGCGTGGCGGCGTGGCTCATCTGGTTCCCGGCGCTGTTGTGGCGGCTCTCCCGGCGCGAGGATGCGGCGACCACTCCCCTGACGACGGGACTAATCAGCGCCGTCGCCCTGTCCGCCCTCCTGCGCGTCCTGGGGCACGGCTCCGACCTCTCCATGACCGGCGGCGGACAACTCATCGGCTGGCTGTTGGCAGTGGCAACGGCCGTCCTCCTCTTCACCCAATCTCCCAATTACTCAATTACCCCATCACCGGCTCACCCAACTACCCAATCATCCATCCATCAATCGTTAATTCCTTCCACCCTCGGCCTCACCAGCGCCCTCATCCTCCTTTATTTCGCCTTTGCCAGCCCCAACGTCATGGCCCGCTGGACGGGGGCCAGCTACCCAGCCATCGTCATCGTGATGGCGCTGGCGTTGGGCGGGCTGGCGCTGCTGATGGCGACCCGCCCGCATTGGTTGGCGAACTTGAGCGCCGGCGCGCTTGGGGCGTGGAACGGGCTGTTTGTCCTCTCCCTGACGACGGCCGTTTTCGTCCAGCAAGTGCGCTTCCCGGCCGACCCCGGCGGCTATCCGTTGTACGAGACCCCGGCCACGACCCTGCCCCTTTATCTGGCGCTGCTGCTGTTTCCCGTCATTTTCGTGGATTTTGGGCTGTACGCGCGGGCGGTGGTGGCGCAACGGCCGTCCCTGCCCGCGTTGGGCGGCGCATTTGCACTGGCCGGGCTGTTCCTGCTAATCATGATTTTCGCTCACGTCTTCACCACCGTCTACGATTACATCCCGGTCGTCGGGCCATTCTTCCGCGATAAATTCTGGCTGGCTTACCTCGTTCCCGGATTGGGATTGGCGCTGCCTTTGGCGGCAGTTAAGCGCAAGCGCATTGCATGGCGCATCTCGCCCGCCGTCGCCGGGGGATTGGGCGCGATTGGGCTGCTGGCGGCGGCGGCCGTCTTTGTGACGGCGGCCCGGCCGGCGGCGCGTGCGGGAGGCACGGCCGTTCGCGTCCTCACCTACAATGTCCAGCAGGGATACAGCGAAGACGGGTCGCGCAACTTCGCGGGGCAGCTTGACCTGATCCGGAGCCTCGACGCCGACATCATCGGCCTGCAAGAATCCGACACCAACCGCATCGCCGGGGGCAACGCCGATCTAGTGCGCTTCTTTGCCGACGCGCTGGACATGGTCAGCTACTACGGCCCCAACACCGTTCCCGGCACGTTTGGCATTGCTTTGCTGTCAAAATATCCCATCGAAAATCCGCGCACATTTTTCATGTACAGCGAAGGGGAACAGACAGCGGCGATTGAGGCGCAAGTCGCCATCGGCGGCCAGACATACAGCATCTTCGTCACCCACCTGGGCAACGGCGGCCCCATCATCCAGCAGGAAGCTATCCTGGAAGCGGCGGCCGGTAGAGAATCTATCATTTTGATGGGGGATTTTAATTTCCGGCCGGGCGGGGAACAGTATGCGCTGACAACGGCCGTTTTCGACGATGCCTGGTTGCGCAAGTGGCCGGACGGGGTAGACGACCAGGGCCATGACCCGGCTGACCGGATTGATCACATCTTCATCTCGCCGAACATCCAGGTGACGGACGTCGAATATATTTTTAGCCCGGCGTCGGATCATCCAGCGGAAACGGCCGTGTTAACCAAGTAAGCGATGAAAACGAAATCAACCTGAGTTAATCAGCGTTCTTTTTTTCAAGCAACTACTATGCTGCCCAAAGATTTATCCATTTGCCACAGGCCATCACTTGTTCGCGTTGTCACAATATTGATTTTATGGGGAACACGCTTTACACTGGTTCTAAATATAACCGGAGGTTATTATGCCAGTGAGTCAAAAAGCTCTCAACAAAGCGTTAGATAGAGTACTTCAAAAAGTTAAACAGCAAAACCACCATTCTCCCCAGGCCGATTCCCGCTATATCATCTTTTCCGATCATCATAAAGGGGCGCGCAATGCGGCTGATGACTTCCTGCCCTGCGAGCCAACCTACCTGGCGGCGCTGGATTATTACTGGAAAAACGGCTATACCCTCATCATCCTGGGCGACGCCGAGGAGTTGTGGGAGGAGAAAGCCAGAGACGTGCTGGCCGCCTATCAAAACGTGTTAGCCAGCGAAGCCCGTTTCCATGAAGCCGGACGTTACATCCGCATTTACGGCAACCATGACGACAACTGGCGCTCTGAAAAGCAGGTGAAGAAATATCTCGATCCCATCTTCCCCGGCATACAAGTCCATGATGGCCTGCTCCTAACCTATTCCGATGCGGCGGGGACGACCGGCGATATTTTCCTGACGCATGGCCATCAAGGGACGCTGAACAGTGATGCGCTGGCCTGGTTTTCGCGCCTGTGGCTGCCGCTTTACCGCCAGTTCCAAATCCTCACCGGCTTCGGTAAGACAACCCCGGCCAAGGATGCCTGTTTGCGCGCCGAGCATGACACCAAAATGTACCTGTGGAGCCGGACGCAGGAAAGCGCTATTTTGATTGCGGGGCATACGCACCGCCCCATCTGGAGTTCGCGGACGCATCTGGAGAAGCTGCTGAATCAGTTGTATGCCTTAATCAACCAGGACACCGCGCTGCACTCGCCCGACTATGAGGCGGAAGTGGCCCATTTGAAGACAGAAATAAAACGACGAGAGGAGAAGTACCCGCCCTGTACGGATACGATTAAAACACGGCCGAGTTATTTCAATACGGGCTGCTGTCGTTTTAAGGATGGAGATATCACCGGCATCGAACTGGATGAAGGGCAGATACGTCTCATCAAGTGGGATGGCAAGGAGGGGGCCTTTGCCCGCAAAGCGCTGGAGGAGACATCGCTGTCGGAAATCTTTTTCTTTCTTTAACAGTAACGATTAAGGCATCCTCCGGGAGGGTTGGTATTTAGTTCCCCCCCATCAATCGCTCTGAAAATAAATGCGCCCCCAATTGGAAGGGATGCGCTGCTGGAACAGGCGATAATTGGCGACGACGGCCGTTTGACGGAAGCTGAAATTGCCGACGTGGTTACTTTCTTGCGCTTGTGGCAGCCGTAATTTTTCTGGCTTGATGAGTTAAGCATGCCCCCCCAAGGGATTGATTTTCTTGGGGGTTTTTGTGGAGACTACAACGGATTGGGGAAGGAACGGATTGGGGTTAACGGCTGTCTAGCAGTTCATACAACGCCTGAAACGTTTCTTGGGCCTGGGGGGAAAGCGATTTGACCGAGGTCATAATTTCGGCCAGGGCTAACTGGGAGTTGGGCAGGGGCGACTGCCACAGCCAGGCCAGTTTTAGCCAGAAATTGGGCAGTACGGTTGAATGATATATGCCGTCTTCGCTCACAGGCGCGGGGATGTAAACGCCGGCGTCGTCCAGAATGAAGAAATCGGCCTGCTGCTGGTGGGGGCGGGGATCAATAATCCAATACTCGCGCGCGCCGGCTTGCTCGTATTGGGTTAGCTTATGCACCCGGTCTTCTATCACGCTGCTGGCGGAGACGATTTCGATGAGCAGATCGGGGCCGCCCTGGTAGCGTTTGGGCGTGAGGTTGGGCATATTGTTCTGGCTGATGAAGAGGATGTCCGGCTCGCGGGCGGGGCCGTCGGGCCATAATTTCACTTCAAAAGGCGCGGGAATGATGACGCCTAGATTGAAATAATTCACAAACTGGCGAAGTAACACGTCTAAAAAGCTGACAATATCCTGGTGTCCATAAATTGGCAGCATGTAGCGAATAACCTCCCCGTCTACCCATTCCACAATCTGCGATTCCCCAGCCATGTCCAGGTAGGATTGGTAATCCATTTTTTGGCGCTGCGGGGCGGGCGTCCACTCGGCGGCGTTTGTTGGTAGCATCATGTCTGTTTGTCCTGAAGAATACAAAAGTCGCAAAGACTTTTGTATTCTGACTGGTCTGATCTAAGTGCATTATACCATAAGGCACAATCACTCGCTCTGAAAATAAATGCGCCCCCAATTGGAAGGGATGCGCTGCGGGAACAGGCGGTAATTGGCGACGACGGCCGTTTCCTCATTCAACAAATCGCGCCACAGACCATTAGTGGAGAAGGGAATGTTGATGATTTGGTCGTCGTCGGCGTAGTTGATGACGATGATGAAGCGCTGGAAACGGCCGTCCCCATCCTCCCCATAGCGATGAAACACAACTACGCTGTCGTTGATAACGCCGTAGCCGTCGGGGTGGTTACTGGATGGGAAATAGTTGGCCGAGCGCAGCGCCGGATGGTCGCGCCGAATCCGGATCAGCTTTTGGTAGATGGCGAAGATCCGCTGACCGACAAAATCTTTGGCGTATTCGTCCCAGCGTAACGGCCGTGCCTGCACCCGATCCGCGCCGCTGTGGGGCAGCCAATAATCCTCGCCAAATTCCTGCCCGTTGTGAATCATGACCAGTCCCGGCGACGTGAGCAGAGCGATGGCGGCGGGCTGGGTTTTATACCAACGATGCCGCCCGCCGGCTTCGTGGACGATGGCCGAATGGTCGTGGTTTTCGATGTAGGTAACGGCCGTTTTCCCCGGCGCAAAGTCCAGGTTGGCGTTGAGGATGCGCAGGAGTTGGGGGGTGATACGGCCGTCCCGCGCATACGCCTGCGATTCGTACATAAACGGGTCAAACCAGCACGCATCGGCATCCATTCGGTTGGCGTCGTCAATCGCCTCATACCGGTTGTCCGTCAAATGTTCCACAATCAAGGCCACATTGTCCCGCTTTTGTCCCGCCAGATGGGATTTGATGTCGGCGATGAGCCGCGTAATTCCGGCGCGGGCGTCCCCTTCCCGGTAAAAGCCCACCGTGAAATCAAAGCGAATGCCGTCAAGCTGGTAGGCGTCTAACCAGTACAAGCAGACATCGCGGATGAATTCCTGCGTGCATAAGTTATCGTAATCGAATTCCTCAAAAAAGCCGCCCCGTTCAAACTGGCCGATGTAGGGCGACTCCTCCGGGTTTTGGTAGAGCCAGACGTAGGGGAACCCTTTGTTGGGATTGATACCGGCGCGGACGTGGTTGAATACACCGTCCATGATGACGTGGATGCCCCGGTCGTGCAGCGCGTTGATGAGCGTTTTGAGCCGGAACAGCTTGTCGGCCGGTTCGGCGTCGTCGTGAACGTAACGGTATTCGACGGCAAAGAATTGGAACGGGTCGTAGCCCCAGCTAAAGTCGCTGCCGGGCCAGGCCATCCAGGGCATGAATTCGACGGCGTTGACGCCCAGGGAGGCCAGATAGTCCAGTTTGTCGTAGATGGCGTCAATCGGGGCGCGGCCGTCCCGAAAAGCGGCCGTAAAATCATCAATCATCAACTCGTACAGGACGAGGTCTTGGGGCGGCCGCCGTTGGGCGATGGGACGGGCGGGGACGGAATGGCCGCCGACGACAAAGGCCGAATTTTCATCGCCGCCGCTGCCGCCGTATTTGGTACAGGGGTCAGTCACCCAGCGGTCGGTGTCGTTCTCGAAGGTGACGAAATATTTGTACTGATAGTAGCCTTCGGGCAGGTCGGCGTCCAGGGTACACGTCCACAACCAGCCGTGTGGATGGGGTTCGCGGGTCATCGCCGGGGCGCTGTCCAAGGCCCAATCTGCGCCGCCCAGTTCGCTTTGGAAGTTGCCGCGCACGCGAATGGCCTTGATTTTAGGGGAGCCGCCGCGCGTGTACTGCGCCGGGTCTACGGCGTTATCGGGTAGGAACAGGTTGAAGGTGACTTTGTGGTGGGTAACGGCCGTGCCGAAGGATTCGTACATATGATTGTCTCCGTTTGTCAGGTTGGCGAGTTTGCGCGGCGGTTAGCGTGGGATGATGCAGTGGGTATTGTACAACAGGTGGGGAAAATGAATATAAGTCAATGACAGCTGTGCGGCATGATAGGCGGCAGAAATTATCGTTCACCCAACGCTATGTTAGTACGCCTCTAAATAATTGATCAGCGTTAGTCATCGGGTTTAGCAAGCCAAAATTCGCGCACTTTTTCAAAATGACCGATTCGTTCTGAAATCTTGCCAATCTCTTTGGAGTAGAACTCAGCCACAATATCACACAGTTCAAGCATCCATTTTTTACGAGAATAGTGTGGGTTTACACTAACTCGATTGGAATTAGCAATCTGTATTTGTCCCCAACCTAATGCACCAATTGTCAGACAATCCCAATCAAGAAATTCAATTGGTATGAATTTTACATCAGTAAAAACTGTTTGAGTTTTTTCTAAATGATAACTCACTAACAAAAGAGAGAAATAATTGTTGTCGTCCTCGTAGAATCTTGAAAGTCGCCTGACAGATGTCAGATTAGGCATGTTGAATTTTGTACTTGTTCGGTGCGTTTTCACATCGATCACATAGTACAACCCGTCAATATCGTTGAAAGCAAGATCGGCCATTGCCCTACGAGCAAAACTTGCTGAGTAATCTATATTCCATTTTCCGAGAATGGAATCAAAGGATTCAGCTATAATTTCTTCTATTGCATCGCCAGCCGCACGTGTGCTACGTAGTGTGCGCGGAGAGAGAATATAATATCTTGCTGGGAGTTGAGCAACCCAAGGGCTGCCAGTTGGATGTCTTGATAAGCGTCACTGAAAAATAGGCGGCTTTTCATTGTTTTGTCAGCAATTCCCGTAGCTAACCAATTTCCTCTCTAAAAGAGAGAGGAAGATATTGCATTCATCATTTTTGGTCTCAAAAAGAGAAAAACCAAGCCATGAAATGGAGCCAAAATCAGCTTGTTTCCAACCATAGGCAAGTAT
>JAJRYT010000081.1 GCA_024275635.1 Chloroflexota bacterium
ACCAACTACCTTTCATTCATATAGAAACGAAGCGTTCCCTAAGCTCGACTTTGTACAAAATTCGAAATCAGAAATATTTCCAGATAATTTTGTAACCAGAGTGAGAATCTGATTTTAGTCAATGCAACTTTACTCGATTACGAATATTTGAACATCGCATAAAAAGAGTGACATGCAAATATTATTTGAATACAAACCCACGCGGTCGAGTACGGTTTGGAAGCAATCTGTTAGGAATGTACAAAGTCGAGCTAAGTGTGCATTATACTCCACCAACCGGGTATAAAAAACTGCACCCTGTGGCTGCCCCACAGGGCTGCTGCCAATGCCTGGCAGATGTTTGCGCGCCAGAGTTGGAATTGATTACAATGGTGACCCTCTGTGAAGACCAGGCAACTTACAATTTATCTATCTGGTCAATTTCATGATGGAGTGACATGATGGTATATGATGATGTGATTTATGGCTCAGTGGAAATTGATGAGCCAGTATTGATAACCTTGATGGAAACGGCCGCTTTACAACGTCTAAAAGGGGTTTTGCAGCACGGCATTAGCGGATTAATCGGCATCACCAGCCCTATTACCCGGTTTGATCACTCGATGGGGGCAATGATTTTAGTGCGGCGGCTGGGCGCGTCGGTGGAGGAGCAAATGGCCGCTTTGCTGCATGATGTGAGCCACACCGCGTTTAGCCATGTAATTGATTATGTGTTTGATGGGCACGACAGCCAGAGCTACCATGATGAGATGAAGGAGTTGTATGTGGCCGGGACGGATGTGCCGGCCACGCTGGCCCGGTTTGGGTATGATTGGCGCGCGTTTTTGCAGGAAGAGGATTTCCCCCTGTTGGAACAGCCTTCGCCCCGGTTGTGCGCCGACCGGCTGGATTATTTTTTACGGGACAGCGGGCCGCTGGGACTGGCCGACCAATCGGATGTTGATTTTGTGTTGGGTAGTTTGGTGGTGGAAGACGGCCGTATCGCCACGAACAACCTCCAGGCGGCCCGATGGATGGGGTATACCTTCATTGCCGCCGACGACGCTAGTTGGGCCAACTTTGATGAAGTAGGCTTATATGAGTTGACGGCACGGGCTATCCGGCGTGGTTTAGCCGTTGGCGCTATTACTGAGGCCGATATCTGGCTTACAGATAAACCGGTTTGGGCGAAATTACATGCTTTTCCTGATCCTGAATTACAGACAAATCTTAAGCTGGTTATTCCGGGGACGCGCTTTGTTTGGGATGAGAAAAATCCAACATTCTTGGTTAGCACCAAGCTGCGCGCTATTGATCCCGATGTTGTTGTCAACAGTGAGATGCAGCCTCTCTCTGTTCTTGATCGTCAGTTTGGGCAGCATCGCAACGATTACCTGACTCGCAAACAGGGAAAATGGCCGATGCGCGTTGCGGCCGATGGGGAAGGGTGAGTGAGCGATTCGTAAACTTGTAAACTTGCAACTGGCTGCCCCCAATGCAGCTAATTAGCTAAATAACAGAACTAAAGGTCATCCTAAATTAGGAAAAATTTCCTTTATCCTTATAATCAGTTTTTATCAATAACTTTTTGTTTATTGGGATTTTGTAACTACTAAGACCGGCGAGGTTTTGGCCAGTGGTAAATCAGGTGGGTAACAAAACCTTGCCGGTCTCCATAGTGACTTCGCAGTTACGGGATTTTTATGATTATGAATTTAGATGAGAAAGACCTTGACGTTTTACGGTACTTGCAGAATGATGCCCGAATTTCGAATGCAGAACTGGCGCGGCGGGTAGATTTGTCGCCGCCGGGTTTACAAAAAAGATTACGCAAACTGGAGGATGCGGGGGTGATTGAACGGTATGTCACTCTGATGAACCGGGAGGCGTTGGGTTATGACATGCTTTGTTTTGTGCAGGCTACGCTGGTTCGGCATGTGCCTGAGGCTGTGAGCCATTTTAAGCAGGCGGTGAAGGGGATGCCTGAAGTATTGGAATGTTATCACCTTACCGGCGAGTATGATTATTTGTTGAAAGTTGTTGTGCGTAACCGCAAGCATCTGGAGCAGTTTATTTTGGAGACGTTAACGCCGGTTCCGGGAATGGATCGCGTTCGTACCAGTCTGGTGTTAAGTGAAATTAAAATGACTACGGCCGTTTCGTTATAGTTAAAAATGGCGGGTCTCTGGGATTTCGCGTGGTTAGTTCACCGGATGGTTAATTTTTTGACACGAATGGCACGAATTTTCTTATTATTCGTGTCATTCGTGTTATTCGTGTCAGGTTTTTTCCTCGACCCCGCGAAATCCTAAAGAACCAAAATGGCTTCTCGATTGTTATTGACTTGTTGAAGGCGCGGACAAACCAGGCCTAGCGGGTCCAAATCACAAAAACCCAGTTCAAACGGCGAATGGATAAAATTGGACAGCGAGCATATGATGACGATATTTTAGTGGCTATAGTCAGGCTATCTCTTCCAAAATCAATTCCAATTCCTCCCGCTCAAATACATAGCGTTCATGACAAAAATGGCAGTCCACGACGGCCTGACCTTCTGTTGCCAATAAGTTTGCCAGATCTTCTCGTCCTAACGAGATGAGCGCTTTTTCGGAACGGTCGCGGCTGCAAGCGCATTGGAATTGGAGCGGCCGGCTCTCTAATGTTTCGTATTCAATCCCTTCAAATAACAACGCCAGTACATTCTCCGGCGTCTTCTCCCCTAGCAACAGCGTTTCCACCGGCGGTAGTTCCAGAATGCGATTGGCTAATTGGTGGATGATGTTTTCGTCGTAGGGTGGGATGGCCTGGAGGAGGATGCCGCCGGCAACGGACGCCTGCCCGTCTGGGGTAACATCTATCCCGATGGAGACGACGGATGGAATTTGCTCCGATTGGTTGAGATAGGCATTTAGATCGGTGTCTGTTTCACCTGTTTTAAGGGGAACTACGCTTTCGGCTAACTCATTCAGGCCCAAATCTTTGACGACCGTCATCAACCCGGCCCGGCCGATGGCTCCGGTAATGTCATAGCGGCCTTGCTGAAGGGGTAAGTTCAAATCAGGCACGCTGGCGTATCCACGTACACGGCCGTAACTATCGGCCTCAACAATCACTTTTCGTAATGGCCCGGTCCCTTCCAACTTGAGCGCTACCCGTTGTTGGATTTTGAGTAAGGCTCCCAGTAAAGTTCCCCCAGTTAAAGCCCGTCCGAGAACGGCCGTTACCGTGACTGTCGTTCCATGCCGTTGACAGATATTATTGACCAGATTCGTTGTTACACAGGCCAGCCCGCGCACGCCAGCCTCTTTTGCCAAAATTCGTATCAAATAATCTTCCATAAATCTCCTCTTAAGCGTTCATTATTAACTTTGGCTCTTATGATTCCATTATCACAAAGTCACCTTTCAACAGGGGGCCTTTTTTATCATTGCTTGTATATCGGGGGAAAGCGTGGCCTGGTAGACGGCCGTAACCGGCCCAATTAGGGTTACATCCCAATTTTCATTGATTTCTACCTGAACGGCGCCGCCGACCATATGCACCATGACGGGGCTTTGGCAGTGGCCCAGGCGAACGGCCGCGCCTGCCGCTGCGCTTGCCGATGTGCCTGAAGCCAATGTATAACCAGCCCCTCGCTCCCAAATTTCAATTTGGATGGTGCGCAGATCGAGGACACGGGCCAATTGAACGTTAGTGCGTTGAGGAAAAGGCGGTGCGGTTTCAATGATGGGGCCAACTACGTGAATAGCGGCCAGATCATTGGTGAAGATGACACAGTGAGGGTTGCCAATGGAAACGGCCGTTGCTTGAACCGCTTCATCCATAACCAGCAGCGGCTGCTCCTCCCATTCAAACGATAAACGACCCATGCCCAGACTAAACTGATGTGCTGCTTCATCTAAAATCAACACCGGAATTAGTTCATCATGGATACAGATCGTATAAGACCTTTGCTGCGGTTTAAGATACCCTGCATCCCGTAAATACCGGGCAAATATACGCAGCCCATTGCCGCTTTTTTCAGCTTCGCTGCCGTCCGGGTTAAAAAAACGCATAGTGAATGGGTGCGGTTGGTCCGGCAGCGGCCCGTAACAAATCCCATCGGCCCCGGCGCCAAAATGGCGCTCACAGAGCCGCCGGATGATAGATGGCGTTAACTGCGCCGGAAATGTATCCGGATCAATGACGATCATATCATTGCCTAACGCGTGATACTTGAAGAATTCCATGATAGTCGAAGAAAAAATATTTTGAGTTTGTTCCCAGAGTCAAGGCTTTAGCCGGGAGACGGCCGGCTAAAGCCTTGACTCTGATCTAAAAAATCATCTGATTGTGAACTGCTGGTTAGTTTAGCGGGGAACCATCAAAACGCGCAAATGATAATTCATTGCGTGGCAATGGGGAGGATTACAGTAAAGGTCGTACCCAAATTGACCTGGCTTTCTACGTGAATACAGCCGTTATGCTTTTCCACAATCGTCTTCACAATACTCAACCCCAGGCCAGTCCCTTCATTATCAATTTCACTGCCGGGAACACGGTAGAAGCGGTCAAATAAGTGGGGAATAGCTTCGTCGGGAATGCCGCGACCTGTATCAGTCACCATCATTTGCAGTGCATCCCCATGTTGACTGGCATGAACCTTGATTTGTCCATTGGGCGGAGTGTACTTAACAGCATTGCTGAGTAAATTAACTAACACCTGTACCAACAGCGCTTCGTTTCCCTGGGCAAGCGGCAAAATAGGAGGCAAATCAGCAGAGATTTGATGGCCTTTTGTTCGAGTCATTTCTTCTACTGCTTCCAAGGCATTGGCGACAATCTGGTGCAAGTTGACAGGTTGGATTTTCAGGGTTGGACCAGCTTCCAGGCGAGCCAGATCGAGCACATCGGTCACTAAGGCTCGCAGCCGTTGGGTGCCAAACTGTACCCGCTGCAAAATATCGCGCTGTTGCTCATTAAGTGGGCCGGCGTGGGCCAGCAAATCGGTTGAGAGTTGGACGAGCGCCAGCGGATTCTTCAAATCATGAGAAACTGAAGCAACCCACTCGGTACGCAGATGGTCTAATTCTTTGAGCGGGGTAATATCTTGCATGACCATGACCCAGCCGACATCATGAACGGGTGAAACACTGGCATAAAGGATGCACCCTTTAGTGATTTCTACCTCACGGACAATGGAAGCATTGGCCTGCTGGGCATCTGTCAGCGCGTCAACCAGGGCCGCAATGCCCAGGTCGGTTAGTGGGCATTCGGTAACATCATCAGCCTGGATTTTCAACGTGCGTTCGGTGGCGGCATTCACCAGTAGAATTTTTCCCGCTTCGTCTAGAACTAACACTAAATCGGCCGTATCATTCAGAATGGCGGCTAATTTACGCTGTTCCCGGTGAACGGTTTGGTAAAGGTGCGCATTTATGACCGCCGCCCCAATCTCGCTCCCTATAGCCTTCAACAGGGGGAGATGCGTAGAAAGATCAACCGCCTTACTTCGCGTAGCCAGATTAATAACCCCGACTACATTATCTTGGTGGACAATGGCTGCGCTGATATGGTTAACCAATCCCTCTGTTTGCACAATCTCTTGGGGCAGATACGGGCAGTCGCGTAAAAGATTAATGATTGCTCCGTCGGAGCGGTCAATGATTTTTTGACAGATATTACATTTGGGGGCTGCTTCGGCTTCGGCTTTGACAAACGATGGCGATAATCCCTGGTGGACAGCTATTTCCGGTATGTTTTGTTGGTGCAAGCAGAGAAATATCCAGCCGGATTCCAGGTTGGTAATAGACATCATTTCCATGAGTGTGGCGTCGAGCATTGCTTTTAAGTCGGGCGCGCGATTGGCTGCGGACAAGACAGCGCGTCGGGCTGCTTCCTTAGTGGCGCGCTGTTCAGCGTCTGCCAACAAGCGGGCATTTTGTAAGGAAATGGCAGCCTGATTCGCTACTGCCTGGAGCAGGCGTAGTTGATCGCGGTCATAAGCGTTGGGATTATGATAATGTTGAATGGATATGACTCCGATGGCTTGTTCTTGAAAAAGCATGGGGACGCCTAACCAGATTTGTGGCTGGTCGCCCCCAGGTTCTATGTTTAGCGCTTTGATTTGAGCCTGGAGATCGCCTTGTAAAAATAGGGGTTGCCCGGTATTAATGATGTATTGCGTGAGCGTGTTGGGCGCTTTAAGTCGTACACGGGGCTGTCGCTGACCTTCGTGCATAAGAAAGGCGAAGTCGATCTCGCCGGTTGCTTGGTCGTATAAGGCAATGTACAGGTTATTGGCGTCTAAGACACGTTGTGTTTGTTGGTAAATGACTTCTAATAACTTTTCAGTATTCAGCGTGCTGGCCAGGGCGCGGCCAATATCATTGAGCATATCAAGTTCAATGACGCGCCTTCGAGAAAGGTCAAAAAGGCGTGCATTGTTGATGGCGATGGCTAACTGCTGGGTGACTTGTTCTAAAACGGGTAAATTGTGTGTGCCGAAGGCATGGGGTTTTTGGCTGCCCAGGTTCAATATACCAACAACCTGATTGTTTTGTATAAGGGGAAGGCAGACGTAAGAACGGATACCACTCTGGCGCAAATCTGTATCGAAGGGGAATTGGCGTTTTTGGTCCAGGTCGAATGCCAGGAAAGGTTGACCATGCGTGAATGCCCACCCAACGCCGCCTCCCCGGGCGCTGATAGGGAACCAGCCGCTGCTTTCAGAAACTATTTGTCCTTTTAACGGCCGTGTTAACAGGTGTTCAGGATCGTACTTCATGGAAAGGGATAGACTGGCGCGGGTATAGGGCACCAGGCGGGCTAATTCTGTGGCCACGATTTCTAAGATCATATCCAAATCCAGGTTGGCATTGATGGCGCGGGCGATTTCATTGATGGCTCTGGCTTGTCGGGCCTGGGTTTGCGCCTCCCGGAAAAGGCGGGCTGTTTGTACAATCAGGCGGGCAAATTGGGCAAAATCGCGGCCCAGGGCGATGGCGTCTGGCCCAAATATATCTGGTTGGGGGCTGTACCAGGCGATGACTGAGGCTAACTGGTTGTTATTGTCTAGTGGCACGAGAAGTGCGCTGCGTAAGCGGGGTTGGCCGTCCGCTGGTTGCAGAAAGGCCAGCAGCGGGGTATCGGTGATGGCAACAGGGGTTGTGGCTGCTAATTCCGGCCAATCTGCTGTGGAAAGGTGGGCGGCGCGGTGTAAGAATTTATTATCAAAGCCAGCAGCGGCTGTGGCACAGAAGGTTTTTTGTTCAGGATTGGATTCAAAGAAGGCGGCCTGGGTGATGGCAGGGTGGTTGAGGTGGGAAACGGCCGTTTCAATAACAACTTGTAGGATCTGAAAATAATCTATTTCCTCACGAAGGGCATTGTGGAGGCGTTGTACAAATTGGAGGGATAAGGGTGATGTTGCTGTCATTAATTCTGTATCCAAAATATGGTTATGTTGATGATCATTGTGAACCTTGCCGAGTGGGATTTTTATCGGGAAAAGGTAACGTCGAAATAACCATAGGAGCTTCTGGGAGGATCGTTACGGCATCTAGCGCGAGCGCCGAAACCTCCTGGAGGATTGCCCCGAAATATTGAGAAGATACGGAAAAAGCCACATATGTTCATTATTGTAGGCAACCGTTCCTTAGCCAATAGGGTATTGGTACATAACCCTACCCTTCTTGACAATTTGTGACGGCAATTCCTTCCGTGCGTGCAACAACATATGATTTTTACTCAGGGTTTGCTAATAGATGTTGTTGCTTCTGGCGTAATTGTGGGCGCTGGGGGGGGTGGCGCTTTCCTTTATTGGAAAAGGCGTTGTGTCTGGCCGTGTCTGGAGACCGGCGCGGTTTTGGCAGATCGTTCGATGTGCGCCTTTCTGGTGGGAAACCTCGCAGGTCTGTAGTTACGTGTTTTTTTACATTTTAACTGGCGGGCGCCGTTGTTTCATACTTTCGTGATGTTTTGCGGGCGGCGCGGATAACGGCCGTTCTCAACATCAGCATTGTTGCTTTGCTGGAAGTAGATGCGTTTATTGTTGCCTTTTGGTACTTGATGGCCGGCTGGATTTCCGTTTTTGTGACCAGTCAAACGGCCGTGTGGATTTGGAGGCGGACAAAATTGGGATCAAACAGCAGGGATTAGGCGATTGAGCGAGTTATCTTTATCGTATCCCCAAATTTCTTATCCCCGCTGTTTTGTAGGTCAATTAGTCAAACCCGCCGCTAAACAGCGCCGAAATGCCGCCGATAATGAGGAACACCGGCCAGATGAGGCCCCAATCCAGGTCAAAGAGGAAAGCGCTGGCAATCAGGCTAAGAATCAAGCCGCCAGTGATGGAACCGCGTGCCGATTTGGTGAAACGGCCGTGTCGCTGGTAACTGCCCCAGGCGGCGCTAAAATTCTTGAGGGCGGGAATCAAAATAAACAATGCCCACCAATTATGAAGATAAAAATTCGTCAGATTAGCGAATAAAAAGACAACGCCAATTGCAATCAACACGACACCGGGCAGCCAATTTCCGCCAAAGTCCAGTGATTTCCCTTCAGCCTCGACCTCATATGGGTAATTGTCGGCTTTCTCCGCTTCTTTCAAGCTGTCAATATTTTCACTCATTATACGCTCCTATAAATTATTTTACAGTTGCAACCTATACGTTTGACACACCTGAAGGTTTCGCAGTGACATAGAGTTGCCCAGAGAAGTTGCGGAGATTGGCAAAGAGAATCAGGTGGTATTTTATCAGTATTGGCTTCAATTCAGGTGGCCGGGGTAGCGTAGGATAACGGCCGTTTCCGGCACAGCCATTTTCCCATCACGCACACCCACCGGGCGCTCGCTCAACAAATCCACGTATATCCCATCTGGCAGGGCGGCAGCCATCACATCTACTACTACGCCGGAGACGTTGAAAACGCCATAAAGCCCCTCATTTTCTGCCTGCCAGCAGGCGCTGATGGCGGGAACGGCCGTTAACACCTCAAACTGTCCCTCAACTTGCGCCGGCTCTTTTTTAAATTGGCACAGCGTTGTCAAGAAGGATTGCAGCCCGTAATCACGCCACCTTATCTTGTCCACATTAAACAAATCAGGCGTGCGCGTGGCGGCGGCTTCCTGCCCGGCATAAATGAGGAGCGCCCCCTCGTTGAACGCCTGAAACGCTGTCCAGGCCAGCGCCTGGGCACGGCTGGGAGCGCGCTGCATAATGCGCGGCTGGTCGTGGTTTTCCACACAGCGCATTTTGATGGCATGGGCAGGCAGCGTGGCTTTTTGGTGTTTAAGCAGGGCGAGATAGCGGGGAACGGCCGTGGCCTCGGCCACAGCCTCTTCCCAGACCGGCCAAATGTCATAATCGTATGACAGGTCAAAAGCGGTATGAATCTCAGCATCGGCGTGGGCGACAAGCCCCTGCCGACGCCGATTCAAAATGAAGTCGGTATGAACCGATTCCGCCAGCCAGATGAGATCGGGCTTGATTTCGGCCAGTTCGCGGCGGGCGCGCTGCCAGAATGCCAACGGTACAATCGAAGCCACATCGCAGCGAAAGCCGTCAACGCCGGTTTTAACCCATTGTTTGAGCGTTGCGATCTGGTAATCCCACAAATCCGGGTGACTGTAGTCCAAATCAATGATGTCTGCCCAGTCGGGTTCGGTATTGGTGAAACGGCCGTTTTTATCCCGATAAAACCATTCTGGATGCTGTGTTGTCAGGAGCGCATCATGGGATGTGTGGTTGTAAACCACGTCAATCATCACCTTTAGCCCCAGCGCGTGAGCGTACTGGCACAGCGTCTCGAACGCTTTTTTGTGGCCGTATTCCGGGTTCACGCTGCGGTAATCCTGAATGGAATAAGGACAGCCCAATTCTCCCTTTTTGTTCAACTGCCCGATGGGATGGATGGGCATGAACCAGACCACATCCACCCCCATCTGGCGGAGGCGGGGCAAATCGGCCGTGACATCGGCCAGGGTTCCGTTACGGCCGTGATTGCGCACATAAACTTCGTAGATAACCAAATTGCGATAATTGGGAGATGTGTTAACCGCCATACTTTCTCCTGAAATAAGAAGACCCTTTAGATTTTATATCCCAAAGGGTCTTTGAAGGCGAAAATATTATTGGAGCGTTTTAATCCATCATCAAAACAGCTTCAACGTGCTCGGCGGCCCAATCAATTTCCTCTTTGGTGATGATGAGCGGCGGGGCAAAGCGGAGAACGGTTTCATGCGTTTCTTTGACCAGAATACCGCGATCACGCAGCGCCTCGGCAAAGCGGCGGGCCGGAACCTTTAATTCGACGCCGATGAACAGTCCTTTGCCTCGGATTTCCTTGATGTAGTCGCTTTCAATGCGTTCCAGGCGACCCTTAAAGTAAGCGCCCAATTCACGTGACCGGCTGATTAAATCCTCATCCTGGATGACTTTGAGCGCTGCCCGGCCAATGGCCGCTCCCAGCGGGTTGCCGCCAAAGGTACTGCCATGATCGCCCGGCTGGAACAGGCCCAGCACTTCTTTGTCGGTGAGAACGGCCGATACCGGGTAAAAACCGCCGCTCAACGCCTTGCCGACGATGACCACATCGGGGCGCACCCCTTCGTGTTCGCTGGCAAACAGCTTGCCGGTACGGCCGAGTCCCGTTTGAATTTCGTCGGCCATGAGCAAGACATTGTGTCGAGCGCAGAGGCTGGCCGCTTCCTGTAAATAACCATCCGGCGGGGCAATGACGCCGCCTTCGCCCTGGATCGGCTCTACCAGGAAGGCGACGGTGTTGGGGGTGATAGCTGCTTCCAGCGCAGCGGCGTCTCCGTAGGGGATCAGGATAAAACCAGGGGTGAAGGGGCCGAAGTTCTTTTTGTACGCTTCTTCGCTGGAGAAGCCAATGATGGTTATGGTACGGCCGTGAAAGTTCCCATTACAAACGATGATTTCGGCCTGGTTATCGGCCACGCCTTTGACTTCGTATCCCCATTTGCGGGCGGCTTTAACGGCCGTTTCCACCGCTTCCGCCCCCGAATTCATCGGCAGCGCCATCTCATAGCCTGTATACTCACACAGCTCTTTCAGGAACGGCCCCATTTGGTCATTGCGAAAAGCGCGTGATGTCAGAGTAACTTTGTGCATTTGTGCGATGGCCGCTTCTCGGATAACCGGGTGGCTGTGTCCCTGATTGACGGCCGAATAGGCGCTGAGACAATCCAGATATTTGTTGCCGCTTACATCATAAACCCACACCCCCTCGGCTCGCTCAATCACGACGTCCAACGGATGATAATTGTGGGCGCTGTAGGTTTCATCGAGTTCAATGAAGTGTTGACTGTTCATAGGGTTCTCCTTATCAAATCAGCTCGTAGAAAATAGTTGGTGGGTCGGTTGACAAAAAAAGCCTGATTCGATCGGAAATCAGGCTTTGCTCAGACCAACGACATTTTTGGCGCTTGTGGTCATCTTTTATTTGGTTGGTAGACCCACCGGTATTATAGATCAGCGGGTAAAATCTGTCTATGGGGCAAACAGGGCGATTGCATATTCCAGATTTCTGCCGCGAATTTCACGAATAAAAACCGTCTGAATTCGCGTAATTGGTGAAATTCGTGGCGAAAAAAAGGAAACCCAGCGCGTATGCAATCACCCTGATGGGGCAAATTACAATTTGACGCGGCCCATTAAAATACAGTTGCCGCTAAAAAGATCAGGCCAAAAGCAGCGCAGTAAATGGCAAAGGGATACAAACTATGGCGGCGCAGCCAGTTCAGCAGGACATGAATGCATAAATAACCGGAAATGGCCGCGGCCACAAACCCGGCGGTCAAAGCAGGCATTTGCGCCGCCAGATCATCAGCCTGCATCAAATCCAGCCCGCTCAACAAACCAGCGCCTAAAATGGCCGGAATCCCCAGCAAAAAGCTGAACCGGGCTGCCGCCGACCGATCCAGGCCGCGCAGTAAACCGGCGGTAATAGTGCTGCCGCTGCGAGAGACGCCGGGGAAAAGGGCCAGAGTTTGGAAAAGGCCAACGATGATGGCGTCAAATAGGCTGAGTTTTTCTATTGGTTTCTGGCCTGAAAGCAAGCGCTCACCAATGACGAGGAGTACGGCCGTTACCAGTAAAAAACCAGCTGCAATCGTCGGCGTGCCAAACATCTCCTCAAAAAAACTTTCCAACAACAGCCCGGCCGCGCCCGCCGGAATGGAGCCAATCGCAATGTACCAGCCCAGGCGCGATTCCGTTGTCGCCAACGGTTGTCGCTGCGTCAACCCTTGCCAAACTGCCTTGACGATCCCCCATAAATCGGCGCGAAAATAGACCAAAACCGCCACCAGCGTTCCCTGGTGTATGATAGCTACCAACGGTAAACTAGCTGGCGGCCAATGCAAAATCGCTGGAACCAGGACCAGATGCCCGGAACTGGAAATAGGCAAAAATTCAGTCGCTCCCTGGAGAATCCCCAGGAGAATTGTTTCTAATAATGTCATTAAAAAGTCCTTAAGATGATGACTTACGTCCCTTCTTTCGAGGGTGTCAAAGGCGGGTAGCTGCTTAAAAAATCGCGGGCAAACTCCTCTAAATTACCATCATGAATTGCCTGCCGCATTTGTCGAACCAGATTGAGCAAAAAGTGAATATTGTGCATGGTTAGCAAAATATGACCCAGGATTTCATTGGCCTTGACCAGATGGCGCAAATAGGCGCGGCTGAAATGGGTGCAAGTGTAACAGATACATGCTGCGTCAATCGGCGCCGGATCGCGCTGGAATTGAGCGTTTCGCAGATTGAGGCGTTCCCCTTTGACCAGCGCCGCCCCGTTGCGGGCGATGCGGGTGGGCAGGACGCAGTCGAAAATATCTACGCCGCGCAGCACGCCGTTGACCACATCTTCCGGCGCGCCCACGCCCATCAAATAGCGGGGTTTGTCTTGGGGTAAGATGGGATTCAGCCCATCCAGCGTGGCCGCCATCTCCGCCTTCGATTCGCCAACTGCTAACCCGCCGATGGCGTAGCCGGGCAGATCTAAGTCCAGCAAAAAGCGGGCGCTCGCCTCGCGCAAATCGGGGAAGATGCCGCCTTGCACGATGCCGAACAATGCTTGATCATCCCGGGTTTTGGCCTGTACGCAGCGTTCAGCCCAGGCGTGGGTACGCCGCAAAGATTGTTTGACATAATCATAATCGTTGGGAGGGGGGCATTCGTCGAAGGTCATGATGATATCCGCGCCCAGGTTTTCCTGGATGGCGACGCTTTTTTCGGGTGTGAAGTGGTGGTAGGAGCCGTCCAAATGGGATTGGAAGGTGACGCCGTCGTCGTCTATTTTGCGAGTGTCGCTGAGGCTGAATACCTGGAAGCCGCCGCTGTCGGTGAGGATAGGACCGCTCCAACCCATGAATTGGTGTAAACCGCCTAAATCGCGGATGAGTTCGTCACCAGGGCGCAGGTAGAGGTGGTAAGTATTGCTCAAGACGAGCGTTGCACCCAGGTCGCGCAGGTCGGACGGCCGTAACGCTTTCACGGTTGCCTGGGTGCCTACCGGGGCAAAGACGGGGGTTTGTAGGATGCCGTGCGGGGTGTGGAAACGGCCGTTTCGCGCCCCCGTTGCCTCATCAATTGCATCAATTTCAAATTCAAACATAGCGGCGAATTATACCCAGCCCCCGGAGATGCGCCCATTCTTTACAAGTTATCCATACAGCATTCATAACTTCTTCATAACGGCCGTTTATGCTAAGGCCAGTTTAATAAAAATACTGTCCGCCGCACTCTGGCGGCGGACAGACAAAACTGGATGATTATCAAGGAGATGAACCGATGAAACGTTATTTATTTGCAGGCATTGCAGTTGTGATGATTTTAGGGATCGCTATTACGATGGCTTTGGTAAGCAACACGGCGCTGGCGGACAGTGTGCCGAACGAGGCCGGGGTGGTGGAAGTGGTGATTGACGAGGCAGCCGGTGTGGATACGGCCGTTACTCAAGGTCCGGCGGAACCATTCGGGCAGAGTTTTGTAGATGAAGACGGCGACGGCGTTTGCGACACCTGCGGTAATGTCCCCGGCAGCGGTGTGGGCAGCCAGTACGGCCAGGCCAACGGCGGCAGCAATTTTGTAGATGAAAATGGCGACGGCGTTTGTGACAATTTTGTAGACGCAGACGGCGACGGTGTTTGCGACAACTTTGTGGATGAAGATGGTGATGGCCTTTGCGACCTCGGCGGCGGCACAGGAACGGGCGCCGGCAACGGGTACGGCAGTGGTATGTTTGTGGATGAAGATGGCGACGGTGTCTGTGACACCTGCGGCACAGCCCCAGCTGATGGAACCGGTAACCAATACGGCCGTCAAGGTGGACGCGGTGGCAGTAGTCGCGGCGGCGGGCGCTGGAATAATACGGCCGTTCAACCCTGATCCCAATTGAACCGATGTTTTTCCTTCTAATGAAAAGGGGCATGGTCATCCCGACCATGTCCCTTTTACTGAGGGTTCTTCAGGAATTGGCGGGGTTGACATGATATTTTGCGTATTGCATATTCAGAGAGACCTTACGCAATACGGGCAAACCCCGCGAAATACTAAGGAGCCTTGCTTGTGTTGATAGTAAAAACTAATTATTTATCGCGCAGAGTTAAAATGGCTAGAGGAACTGAGGAAAGTAGGAGAATAAGCAGCGCCGGGGTGGCCGCCTGGGCGAAAAAAGCTTCGGAGATGTTGCTCCAAACGGCCGTTGCCAGCGTGTGGAACCCGATCGGACTTAACAGCAGTGTCGCCGGTAACTCCTTCATCGTCGTCAGGAAAACGAGGCCCAATCCGGCCAAAACGCCCGGCCGCAGCAGTGGGAGTGTAATGCGTTGGAACACCCGCAGCGGCTTGTGGCCCAGGCTGCGCCCGGCCTCTTCCAGGCTGGGCGATAGCTGCAGCAGCGATGACCGCAGCGCCCCCATTGCCTGCGGCACAAATAAAATCAGGTAAGCCAGAATCAACATGGGCAGTGTCTGGTAAAAGACGCGGGCGTAATTGGCCCCAAAGAAGACGAAAGCCAGGGCAATGACAATACCGGGCAGGGCGAATCCAACATAGGTCAACCGCTCCAGGGAACGGCTCAACCGGCCTGAATGACGCACGGAAAGGATGGCGACAGGCAGGGCAGCGATAATGGCGATTACGGCCGTTACCAACGCCACTGCCATCGAATTCCACGACGACTGCCACAAGATCGCCGTTTCTTGTCCGCGCACAATGCCCCGCACCAACCAATAAATCAAACTGCCTGCCGGACCAATCAAAGCCACAAAGACCACGACACCCATAAAGAATAAGGCCGGCCAGCGCCAACGTCCCAGAGCGACCGGCTTATGCTGGCGGGCAGCTCCGGCTGAACGGCGGGCGTATTTGGCCCGGCCTCGTGTCTGTATTTCCAGAGTGAGGATAATGGCCGTTATGCCAATCAACAACAGAGCCAACGCCGCCGCCGAGGAGCGGTTGGCAAAGGAGCGGTATTGAATGTAAATCATCCGGGTGAAGGTGCTGTAACGCATCATTGTCACCGCGCCGAAGTCGCGCAGGACGTAGAGCATCACCAACAAACTACCGGCGGCGAGAGACGGCCGTAACTGGGGCAGTGTTACCCGCCAAAACACACGCCAGGAGGACAGCCCCAGGCTGCGCGCTGCTTCAACTAATGATGGATCCATTTGCTTAAATGCGGCTCGCACCGTCAACAATGTATATGGATAGCTCATCAACGTCAGCGCCAGAAACGCGCCGGGAAAACCGTAAATTTCGGGTAATCGCATAACGCCTACTGGCTGTAAAAGCTGCTGCAATAATCCTTTTGGCCCCAGGGTTGAGGCTAACAGGTAAGCGGCGACATAGCTAGGTAGGACAAGGGGCAAAGCAGTGGATACGAGCCAGAAGCGGCGGCCCGGCACATCGGTACAGGTGGTCAGCCAGGCCAGCGGTACGGCCAGCAGCGCCGACGCCATTGTCACTGACCCGGCCAGCCAGATGGTGCGGCCCATAGTTTGCAGGGTGGTGAGTTTGAAGAGGGTGGCGACGGCCGTTTCTCCCGCCCCCGCCATACGCAGTAACAAATAGGCCGGTGGCAGCAGCATTAACCCGCCTACCAACATAGCTGCCAGCGCCAGCAGCCAATAAGACCAGCCGGTTATTCCCCGCTGCCGAACTTTCAAATGAGGCAATACAACTTCGATGCGCTTACTAACGGCCGTTTGCAGACTCATTGCCACTCCAGACAGTTGTTGCCATGATGAGAAAACTTCGCCAGATTATTTGTAAGCGTTAACTCTCCCCTGGAGACTTTTGAAGTTTTGACGCTCTGTACAAAACTTCAAAAGTCTGTTGGCGGCCGAACGGTTACGATTATTTAGTCGTTTTTCTGATACATTTCAGCAATTGCCAGATTTACTGTATTTAATAACTTATTGATGCGCCTCATAAGCCGGACATTTGCTTCCGGCTGGATACGTGTCGCTTCCGGTAGTTGCAGCGTCACTTCTACCAACATGTCACGGAAAAACATTGCTGCCTGCAGCGCATCCGTCAAGGGTAAATTTTCTGCCAATGCCAAACGGCCGTATTCCCACCCAACCGCCCGTGCCTGCTCCAAAATGCTGCCGTTACCATTCGGGTCAGAAACATATTGCAGCGTTAAGCCCATCAACTGCCGCCCCAACAGGCGGTGCCGCTCACGGCCATCGTTATCATAACTGGTCAACCAGGGACGGTCTGGTTTAGCAGCGATTTGCTGCCTTGTTTGCGTCAAGGCGCGTTCTGCCCAGACTTGTTCCACGCCTTGCACGCCCCGCAAATGCCGTCTGTCTGTGGCAAAATGATGGATATCCGTGGTGGAAAACCGCCGATGTCCGCCTGGCGTCAACATAAAGGGAATATCGCCATTATCGGCCCAACGCCGCAAAGTCGTAGGATGTACACTCAGTTGTTTGGCTGCCTGCGAAAGCGTTAACCAATTCTCAGTTTCCAATAGGTGTTTAGGCATTCAGTTCCTCGCCTGGTTTCTATCAACAACAATACAAAAGTGGGTAAAGTTATGCACTCAGGCTGGATTCTAATGGCCGCAGCGATAGAAGTCAATTATACCGAACAAATCTGTGACATATGTCGTCTTCTCACTATGACAGCCGGGCAAAAGCCTTCTCGGCGGCGGCAATGGTGGTGTTAATTTCAGCATCGCCATGCACGGCCGAAATGAAACCCGACTCATATTGAGAAGGCGCCAGGTAAATCCCCTGCGCCAGCATAGCCTGGAAATATTGG
Organism: Chloroflexota bacterium; assembly: GCA_024275635.1. GTDB lineage: Bacteria > Chloroflexota > Anaerolineae > Promineifilales > Promineifilaceae > JACKCC01. Next base: position 17,259 of record JAJRYT010000081.1, read on the forward strand.
CCGAATCGCGCTGTGTTGGACTGGGCGGCTGTGTCCCAATTTGTTACCGGCCCTTCCTGGAAAAAGACGCCAAACATCGTCCCCAGTCGGTTAGCCGCGAGGGGAATGTTGGCTTGGGAAGCGGCCGTTTGCAAGCCGGTAATCAACTTTGCGCCCGCCTCTTCCATCCTTTCCCAAACGCCCGGCTCGCGCAATATTTTCAGCGTCTCAATCCCGGCCGTCATCGCCAGCGGATTACCCGAGAGCGTACCTGCCTGGTACATTGGCCCTGCCGGCGCTACCATCTCCATGATGTCGCGGCGGCCGCCATATGCCCCCACCGGCAGCCCGCCGCCAATCACCTTGCCCAATGCCGTAATGTCCGGCCTGATGCCAAACAACGTTTGCGCTCCGCCCAGGTGGACGCGAAAGCCAGTCATCACTTCGTCAAAAATGAGCAGCGCCCCATTCGCTTCTGTCACCTCACGCAGACCTTCCAGGAAGCCGGGGATGGGCGGGACCATTCCCATGTTTCCGGCCACTGGCTCCACAATCACGGTCGCTATCTCATCCGGGAACTGTGCAAACAACTGTCGCACCGCTTCAATATTATTATATGGAGCCGTCAACGTGTCCGACACTGTTGCCGGGGGGACGCCGGGGGAATCAGGCAGGCCCAGCGTGGCCACGCCGGAACCGGCCTGCACCAACAGCATGTCGGCGTGTCCATGGTAGTTGCCCTGGAATTTGACGATTTTGTTGTGACCGGTAAAGGCCCGTGCCAGCCGCAGCGCGCTCATTGTTGCCTCCGTTCCGGAATTGACGAAGCGGATCATCTCGATGTTGGGCATTAAGGCTATCACCTGCTGCGCCAGTTCATTTTCCAGTGCGCAGGGCGCGCCGAAGCTGGTTCCCTGCGCCGCCTGCGCCTGAATCGCTTTCACCACATGCGGGTGGGCGTGTCCCAAAATCAGCGGCCCCCAAGAGAGGACGTAATCAATGTACCGGTTGCCGTCGGCGTCTACCATACACGCCCCTTCTCCTTTATCAATGAAAAGGGGTTGGCCGCCTACAGCCCGGAAGGCGCGAACGGGCGAATCTACGCCGCCGGGGAGTAGTTGTTTTGCTTCAGAAAATAGTTCGACAGATTTTTTAATTTTTAACATTGGTTTCTCCAACAGGTACGCGTTCACTCCCCCCTGGAGACTTTTGAAGTTTTGACGCTCTGTGTGGTTGTGTACCTGACTGCAAAACTTCAAAAGTCTGTTGGCGGCTGAACGGTTACTCCAACAGTTGACAATAGCTTTATTTATGTGCAATAGTTAGACCAGAACTTCAAATTCTGACTCAAGGGATATAAAAATGTTGATCAAAGTTAGGTCGCGTGGCCGAATCACACTTCCAAAAGCGCTGCGGGAAGCAATGAATATCAAACTAGGCGATTTGGTTACTCTGACACCCGTTGATGATTTTCTCATGATACGACCAGCCACTGAGTCGCTGTCCGATGACGACACGATTTCTGTGGATAAATCGCAAGATTTTGTAACGATTCGAAAAGAGGGGGAGCAACGCCCCGCCAAAAATGCGATAGATTCGCAAGAGTGAAGGCCGCTTTGACCAGAATCATAGATTTCGTGTTAAAGCGCCGGGATAGTAAGCCAGTTAGCGGCGCGTTCCTGAATTAAATCTACCAGGGTTTCAATGAAAAGCGGGTCGTCGTTGAGGGCCGACGGCCGTTCCAACCTTACCCCATTCTCGCGCGCCGCCTTTTGTGCTTCAATATCAATATCGTACAAAATCTCTACGTGGTCGCAAACAAAGCCCACGGCAATACTGACCATGTTTTTAACGCCTTTGGCGGCCAGTTCAGGGATATATTCCTCTAGCTGCGGCCCCAGCCACGGTTCAGGACTGCGCCCGGCCGACTGGTAGCTCCACGACCACTGCGAATCTGGCAAACCGGCTTTCTTAGCAATAAGCTGCGCCGTTTCCCGCAGCTGGGCGTCATACGGGTCACCCAGTTTGATGATGCGCACCGGCAAGCTGTGGGCGCTGAAGATGACATGAACATCATCGCGCTCTGCTTCCGGCCAGCGGCTCAGGCCATCTTGTACCCGGTTGGCAAAGGCCTGGATCAGCTGGGGCGCATCGTGATAGCTGTTGATGTATTGGAACTCAATTTGCCCCCGGTACATCTCCAGGCCATCGGCGATTTTGGTGTGGTATTTGGCAACACTGAGATGGCTGTAATGCGGCGCCAGCGCCAGAGCAATGGCCTGAGTGATACCGTCTTCGATCATCTGGCCGACCACATCTTCAATCCAGGGCGACCAGTGGCGCATGCCTAGGTACACTTTGAATTGGGCTGGGTCTAGCTGTGCTTGAACCGCGGCCACCTGCTGGGTAGTAAATTCCAACAACGGCGATTTGCCGCCGATTTGCCGGTAATTGTTAGTTATTTCTTTAAGGACGGCCGGGGTAGTAGGACGGCCGTTCCGAATATCAGCCAGATACCCCGGAATCTCATCCAGCGATCCTGGCCCGCCATAGGCCATGATAAGCACACCGATGGGGTAGTTCATGTTTGTCTCCGTTTTTCGTAATCCGTAATCCGTAATCCGTAATCCGTATTCCGTATTCCGTATTCCGTAATCCGTAATCCGTATTCCGTATTCCGTATTCCGATTACGGCTTACGGTTCACGGCTTACGGTTCACGGCCTACCGCTCCGCTCATGCACATAATCCACTGCCCGGCGTACATTGTCCACTGGCACGTTGGGGAAAATGCCGTGACCGAGGTTGAAAATATGACCGGGACGGCCGTTAGCTCGATCCAGCACATCATCAATCCGCGCCTTCAGTTCCCGCCAGGGGGCCAGCAGCGCCACAGGGTCCAGATTGCCTTGAATCGCCCGGTCATATCCAATGTGCTCCCAGGCCCAATCCAGCGGCATGTGCCAATCAACTCCAACCACATTGCCGCCGCAAGAAGCGACCACATCCAGGTAGCTGCTCGTTCCCGTGCTGAAATTAATCAATGGCACGCCGGCCCGTTCCAACATTTTGAACAGGGCTGTGTTGTATGGCTGCACGTAACGCTTGTAATCTTCACGACCCAGCGCGTGCCCGGCCCAGGAATCAAACAGTTGCAAGGCAGATGCACCCGCTTTGGCCTGATTGATCAGGTAATCCGCCTGAACAGTGACCAGCTTGTTCATCAGTCGTTTCCAGGCCGCTGGTTCGCTGTACATGAACGTCTTGGCCTTGGTGTAATTCTTAGAGCCGCCGCCTTCGATAGCATAGCTGGCCAGCGTAAATGGCGCGCCGGCAAAGCCAATGAGCGGAATGCCGCGCGGTTCCAATTCGGCCACGGCTAGCTTGATTGCCGCCAGCGTTCCACCCATGATTTCTTCGGCTGGCGGTGTGGACAGCATATCCACATCGCGGGTGGCAGTGATGGCTTTGTTGATGCGCGGCCCAACCCCTTTGACAAATTCCAGGTCGAGGCCCATACCTACTAGCGGCGGTAATATGTCCGAAAAGATGATGGCCGCGTCGAAGTTGAAGGCATTGACGGGCTGCAGGGTGATCTCGGCCGCCAGTTCTGGCGTCTGAATGGTTTCCAACATGCTGTATTGGGCGCGAATGGCGCGGTATTCGGGCATGTAACGCCCGGCCTGCCGCATGAACCAGACCGGTGTGTGATCGGTTGGTAACTTGTGACAAGCACGAAGGAAGGGGGCTGTTGGTTCAGTTGTTGCCATTTTGAATCCTTGAAGATTAAAGATTAAAGATCGAAGATTGATGATTATTGGTAATCATCAATCTTCGATCTTTAATCCTTATTCCTATTTTGCCAAATGACCTTTCCGGTAAAAAATGGCCCCAGATGTGCCAGGTATTGGGAAGTCTGTTTTGTTTTACGCATTCGTTGAATGATGGTTGACAGCGGATACAGTTCCGGACCGAGGATGCCGATAACGAAATCGTTGTCGTTTTTGTCCAGGCCATGACAGGCCAGACGGATGTCGGTACCCAAACCTACACGGCCGAAGGCACGGCCGATTCCGCCATGCTCGGCCAAAATCACGCGTTGTTCTTGGACTGATAACTGTTCAAAAGAACCGGCCCGCCGCAGCGGATACCAGATGCCCCATTTTAAGCTGGGGTCGAAAATACGCCGTCTGGGGCGGTTGATGACTGCTTCTTCCAGGTCGGGTTCGTAGCCAATGGCATAGGTGCGGCCCAACATGGTGAATTCGGGTTTGGGGGACAGGTCGGCAAACGGCCGTTTTCCCAAAAACGCGCGCATCTCCGTCACAAAGAAATCCGGCGACTCGCTGACCGTCACCAGCGCTACGCCGAAGGGATCATTAATGTCGGCGTACAGCGCGCCGGGGATATTAGCTTGTTCCAATGCTTTGATGAGAACGGCCGTGTCCCGGCAGTCGCCAAAAGCGAGAAGCTGCATAAATAGACGTCTGTCCAGGACTTGCTCCTGGCCGTCCCGCGCCCGGCTCTTTTCTCGAATATCCACATCTTCCAGATTAGCTGTCATACTTTTTAGAGGGAGGCTGGTCTCCAATCTCCAATCTCCAGTCTCCAGTCTCCAGTCTCTAGTCTCCAGTCTCTAGTCTCTAGTCTCCCAACCACCGCGCCGCATCCAGTGCATGATACGTAATAATCAAATCCGCGCCGGCTCGCTTAAACCCCAGCAGCGTCTCCAAAACAACCCGCTCCTCATCCAGCCAGCCATTGGCTGCGGCCGCCTTAAGCATTGCATATTCGCCGCTGACATTGTAGGCGACCAGCGGTAGTTCCGGGAAAGCATCGTTGACAGCGCGAATCACATCCAGGTAAGGCAGGCCCGGCTTGACCATGAGGAAGTCGGCGCCTTCGGCCACATCAATCGCAGCTTCGCGCAGCGCCTCACGCACGTTGGCCGGGTCCATCTGGTGTGTCTTGCGGTCGCCAAATTGGGGCGCGCCATCGGCGGCGTCGCGGAACGGCCCGTAGTAAGCGGAAGCATATTTGACGGCGTAGGACATGATTGGGATTTCCGTAAATCCGGCCTCGTCCAGTCCGTCGCGGATGGCGATGACCATGCCGTCCATCATGCCGCTGGGAGCGACAATGTCTGCGCCGGCTTGGGCATGGGAAACGGCCGTCTTCGCCAAAATAGCCAGGGTTTCATCATTAAGCACATGGCCCATCTCGTCCAGCAATCCGCAGTGACCGTGGTCGGTGTACTCGCACAGGCAAACATCGGTGATGATGACCAGTTCCGGCAGGTCCGCCTTGATAGCGTGAATCGCCTGCTGAACGATGCCGTCGGCGGCAAAATTTTCCAGACCGATAGGGTCTTTCGCGGCGGGAATGCCGAACAGGATGACGGCCGGGACGCCCCGTTCCCACGCTTTGCCCGCCTCGATAACTGCTTCGGCTACCGAAAGCTGGTCAATGCCAGGCATTGAGGGGATGAGGGTACGGCCGTCGCCGTGCCGGACAAACAGGGGATAAATAAAATCATTAGCGGTCAGGCTGGTTTCGCTCACCATCGCCCGCAATGTGGGCGTGCGGCGCAACCGGCGCGGCCGGTGTAGGAGGGAAAGGTTTGCTTTACTCATTGTTCATTATTCATTAGTAATTAGTAATTAGTAATTGGTAATTACTAATTGGTAATTGGTAATTAGTAATTGGTAATTGGTAATTGGCTATTGGCTATTGGCTATTGGCTATTGGTCATTGCCTGGATCAGCCCATCAATCGTGTACTCATCAGGCACAACCGCCACCCGCAGGCCCTGTTTTTCCGCTGCGGCGGCGGTGACGGGGCCGATGCAGGCGATGATGGCCTGGTTAAGTTGAGACCTCGCAGGTTTTCCAAACCTGCGAGGTCTCACGTCTTCCAGAATTTTAAGAAAATTGCGTACGCTGGACGGGCTGGTGAAGGTGATGATGTCGAACCCTTTTTCCAGTTCAGCCAGCGATTCGGGGGCGGGAACGGCCGTTACCGTATCATACAAAGCCACCTCATCCACTACCGCACCTTGCCGCCGTAGTAAATCCACAATTTCAGGACGGCCAATTTTGGCGCGGGGCAGAAGCGCCCTTTGCCCGGTCAAATCGCCCAGACCCAGCGCCAGCGCCTCGCCGATAAACTCGCCCGGCGTAAAATCAATCGTTACCTGGCGCGCCCGGAGCCGATCGGCCGTGGTCGAACCCGTCGTTGCTACCTGCGGCATTGCCAGCGACAATCCCAGCGCATCCACGCGCCGGAAGAAAAAATCAACTGCATTGGCGCTGGTAAAAATCACCCAATCATATTGTTCAAAATGCGTTAGCGCATAATCCAGCGGTTCGGTTGGCAGGGCAGTAAACTGAATCACCGGAAAGACGATCGGTTCCGCCCCCAATCGCGCCAATTTTTCTGCAAAAGGAGCCGCCTGTTTTCTACTACGGGTGATGACAATGCGCTTGCCAAAGAGCGAAGATCGGAGGCTGGAGATTGGAGACTGATTGGTCTCTGATCTCCAGCTTCCAGTCTCCAGCAAGCGGCCTTGGTTTTTAGACACCGGCCAGAATCTCCTGCGCTCCTTGCGCCACCGCTTGTCGCGCTAATTCGGCGCCCAACTGCCAGGCGTCTGTACTTTGTCCACTCACCTGAATGATGGCCCGGCCATCCGGGGCGCCGACAAGCCCGGCGAGGTAAATCTTACCCTTCTTTTGTGTGGCATGGGCAGCGACGGGAGCCGAACAGCCACTGTCTAAGTGATGCAGAAAGCTGCGTTCGGCGGTGACACAGGCGCGCACTTGCGGCCGGTCAACGGCGGCCAGCAGATTCAGTATTGCCGCATCATTGGCGCGGCACTGCACTGCCAGCGCGCCCTGTCCTGGCGCGGGCAGCATCGTGTCCAGAGAAAACCAATCGGTAATGTGGTCGTCCAATCCCAGCCGGGTAATGCCGGCTGCTGCCAAAACAGTGGCATCGTATTCTCCTTCCAGCGCTTTGCGGACGCGCGTGCCCACGTTGCCCCGGATGGATTTGACCTGGAAATCAGGCCGGTTTGCCAGCAATTGGGCCTGACGGCGTAAACTGCTAGTGCCTACTACCGCGCCTTCCGGCAGGGAGGCTAATGCCCAACCATTTTTGGCTATCAACACGTCGCGGACGTCGGCCCGGCCGACAATCGCGCCGAGTGTCAAACCAGCGGCGTTTTTGACCGGCAAATCTTTGAGGGAATGGACGGCGAGATGGATACGGCCGTCATGCAGCGCCTGTTCCAATTCCAGTGTAAATAACCCTTTACCGCCAATCTGGGGCAAAGGTTTATCCAGGGTTTTGTCACCTTTGGTAACAAAAGGCTCAACATGCACAGTCAGCCCCAGCCAGACAGCTTGTAACTGCGCCTTGATATGGTTTGTCTGCCACATCGCCAGCTCGGAAGTCCGGCTGCCGATAATGATTTCGTTCGGTATCGGTGTTATCATGATTTTTTAGCTTGAGCAGAGAGAAACCACATTCTCTATCTCTGTCTTTACGCTCTATCGCTATCCTCTAATTTCTCGCTTCTTCCAGGCCAAAGAGATAGCGGGCGGCGGCGACGTATTCGGTGGAACGGCCGTTGCCATTATAAGCCTGCTCTTTAATGCGAATGGTCGGTTCATGGAGCAATTTGTTCACCAGAGAGCGGGATAAATGCTGGATATGATCCAACGTTTGCTCATCCAAATCGCCCAGGCAGCGCAGTGTGCGTTCCAATTCACGCTGGCGGATCGTTTCCGCTTTTTGGCGCAGGTCGGAAATAAACGGTGTTACCGTCAACTGGCGCAGTTGGGCGGTTAAGGTATCTATCTCCCAGGTAATAATAGCCTCTACCTGGGGAATTTCTGCCCGGCGGGCAGTTAATGCTTTATCCAGGTTATCTTGCAAGCCATCTACATCAAACAAATGGACGCCGGGCAGATATTTGACCTGGGGATCAATGTCGCGCGGTACGGCGATGTCAATCAAGACCAACTTGCGATTGCTGCGGCGTTCCATCGTTGCGCCAACCATGTCGGCGTCTAATATGAGATGCGGCGCGCCGGTGGCGCTGATGACCACATCAGCCGCCTGCAAAACTTCGCCCAGCCGGTCCAGGCCATACGCCTCACCGCCCCATTTGGACGCGATGGCTTCGGCCCGAGTGCAGCTCCGGTTGGCAATGGATACTTGTTTTACCCCGCGTGCCTGGAGCGCTTTCAATGCCAGTTCGGCCATGGCTCCCACGCCGATGATGAGGACGTTTTGATCAGATAAATCGCCCACAATTCTTTGCGCTAAAGCGATAGCGACGGAGCTGATGCTGGCCGGGTTGCTGCTGATGGCCGTTTCAGTGCGACCACGTTTGCCGGAGCGCATGGCTGTCTCAAATACGCGGCTGAGTACTGGCCCGGCTGCATGAGCGGCAACAGCGGCGGTGTAAGCGGCGGTGACCTGGCCTAAAATTTGCGGCTCGCCCAATACAAGGGACTCTAATCCGGCGGCGACACGGCATAGATGGGTAACGGCCGTCAGGCCGGTATGGAAGTAAAGATGGTTGGCGATGGCAGCGGCGGCAACGCCGCGAATCTCTGAGAGATAGTGGGTGAGAAGACGGCGGGGATCGGCCGTTTCTGTGTCAACAACCGCGTAAAGCTCCATGCGATTACAGGTGGAGAGAATGATTAATTCCTTAATCGGTAACGAATGGTCTTCACGGAAGGCTTGCAGCAAGCTGTTCAGGTCCGTTGCGGAACAACTGAGACGTTCTCGAATTTCTACTGGCGCTGTACGGTGGCTTAATCCCAGGCAAACGATTTGTGAAGCAAACAATGAATCTTCCATGATAAATCCTTGCTTAAATAGCGCAAAGTTAACTAAAACTATGCAATTGTGAAAATGTTATCAAGTTGTGTTAGGCTTGGCAAGGGTGTTAATTGTTCTTTAATGACGGCAACGGCCGTTTGCTGCGCCTGATGCACACAGTCAGGAACCCCAACCCCACGATAAGGACTGCCGGTGACAAAAATTCCTGCCGGTAATGCCTCTTCAATCGCCTCAACCCGTTCCAGGTGCCCCACATCGTATTGTGGATTGGAGCGATCCCAACGAAAGATACGGTGGAAAACGGGCGCGGCCTCAATGTCCATAATCGCTTTGAGTTCCTGGCGAACAGTCGTCATCAATTTTTCATCATCAACGGCCATCATATGTGGATTGCGTGAGCCGCCAATGAAGACGCGCAGCAAAATGTGGTCTTTGGGCGCGCGTTTATCAAATTTGGTGGATGACCAGGTGATGGCGTTAATCGGCCTATTTTCGCTGCGCGGGATGACGATGCCAAACCCATTGAGCGGGTGGGCGACTTCATTGCGGCGGAAGGCCAGGGAAACTGTGCCGGTGCTGACGTAGCGGATCTCATTCAGCTTGCCAGCCGCATCAGGGGCTAAATCAGCCACCAGTCTGGCGGCGGCAAAGGCCGGAACAGCTAAAATAACATTTTTGGCGGCGATCTTACGGCCGTCGCTGAATGATAATTGGTAGGTTGGAGGTTGGTCTCCAGTTTCAATTCTCTGGTCTCTAATCTCTATTTTGGTAACGGCCGTTTCCAACTGGCAATCTCCTGTCAACCGCGCTCGAACCGCATCAACTAGAACCTGCATTCCTTTGTCAAAAGAGGTGAACATGGAAATAGGCTTTTTATTCCCATTCACCGGCGGCGTTTTGGCCTGCGCTTTCCGCATTCTTTGCGAAGCCAACATCCCTTTGATCAAACTGCCATGCTTCGCTTCCAAAGCGCGGAATCGAGGAAAAGTGGCCATGATGCTTTGTTTATACGCATCGGCGTTATAAATGCCGGAAAGTAGCGGCTCAGCAATTTTGTCCAGCGCCTCGCTGCCCAGGCGGCGCTTGATGAAATCGGCCAGGGTCTCGTCTGCGCCATCTTTTTTGGCCGGGATGAACCAGTCCAGCCCCATGCGCAGCTTGCCCAGCGGCGAGATAAGCCGCGATTTGGCGAAAGGCAGGATTTTGGTGGGCACAATTAGCAAAACACCGTCGGGGAAGGCCATTGGCCGCCCTTTGCTGAGGACGAAGGTTTTACGCTTGTGGTCATTGGTGGGCAGTAGTTCGTCTTCCAAGCCTAGCTCGCGGGCTAGTTGCAGCGCCCAGGGCTTTTGGCTGATGAAGGAATCGGGGCCGCCTTCGATGATGAAGGGGGGGGCTGTTGGGGAGGTTGCCATTTCCTCCGTCAAAATCTTACCGCCCCAACGATTTGATTGTTCTAACAAGGTATAAGACAGAGATATTCCCTGGGCTTGCGCCTCTTGCTGCAAATACCAGGCGGCGCTCAGGCCAGTAATGCCGCCGCCGATGATAACGATGTCGTAGTTTTTTTTCATTGCGTCAATAGGGTTGTGCCATTAAAGGTAAGCGTTCACTCCCCCCTGGAGACTTTTGAAGTTTTGACGCTATGTGTGATTGTGTACTCGACTGCAAAACTTCAAAAGTCTGTTGGTGGCTGAACGGTTACCATTAAAGGGTATGTCATTCGTTCTCAGGGATCATTTATTACAAGCTCATCTCCGGTTTATACTGGCGCGGTTCATAGGTGCAGAATGGTTCCTCGCCCAGATAATCGCCGGCCATGCCAAATGAGCGGGCGCGGCAGCCGCTGCAAACCTTTTTGAATTCGCATATACCGCACTTTCCACCCAGCAAATCAGGATTACGCAGTTCGGCAAACAAGGGTGAATGCTCCCAAATAGCCTGGAACCCCTGCTCACGAATATTGCCCGCTTCTACCGGCAGGTAGCCGCAGGGGAATATTTCACCGCGATGGCTGACAAAGGTGACGCCGGTTCCGGCCAGACAGCCTTTTGTCATGGCATTCATGGCGTGGCGGCCGCTGGGTTGCCCGCCAGGATGTCCGCCGCCGGCGCGCTGCTGCCGATGCATGCTTTGCGGCCGTTCCCGAACAATGCCATTGCGGCGTTCTTCCGCCTGGCGCTGGCGCACAATTCGGAAATAATGCGGGGCGCAGGTCGCTTTCAGTTCGATTCCCCCTGCCACTTCGGCGTCATACATCCAATTAAGGACATCTTCGTACTCTTTAGGCGAAATCTGCTGGTCTTCGGCAATTTCCACGCCGCAGCCAACAGGGACGAGGAGGAAAAGGTGTAAAGCTACCGCGCCTAATTCCTTCGCCAGCGCAAGTGTTTCCGGCATCTGATGCACATTGTGCTTGGCAACGGTGGTGTTAATCTGATAAGGAACCCCAATTGCACGCAGGTTCGCCATGCCTTTAATTGCCAGATCAAACGCCCCCGGCCCGCGGAAAATATCGTGTGTAGCCGCATCTGCGCCGTCGAAGCTGATGCTGACGCGCTTAATGCCTGACCCTTTGATTTTCCGAGCAACTTCGGCGTTTATCAACGTGCCGTTGGTCGCCAGGGCGACAATGAGGCCGGCGTCGGCGGCGTGGCGGGCAATTTTGAAGATGTCGGGTCGGAAAAGCGGTTCGCCGCCGGAGAGGATAAATATGGGGCGGCCAAATGAGGCGATGTCGTCAATCAGGTCAAACGCTTCTTGCGTTTTCAAATCCTGGGGCATGAGTTGATTGGCAACGGTGATACGGCGGCAGTGAATACATGCCAGGTTGCAACCGGCGGTTGATTCCCAAAACACAAGGCGTGGGGCAGGGTAGGTAGATGCTTCCATAATTCCTTTCCTAAAATTAAAGTGGGATTAGACGATTGGCGGCGTTTGGCTTTCTCCTCTTCGGCAATGCACGCTGCCAATCGTCAAAACCAACGCCGGAGGGCTGCTTTGTGGGCCGTGATGGGCGTTGGCTTTGCTGAGATTTTCAGTAATCCCATTCTTCACAATGTTAACGACAAGGGTGAAAATATCAGCAAAACTATATAAAAGCGAGTAAATCTATGCAAATAATCATATAACGATCGCTATTTAATTTCAATGTGACAAAAGGCACAAATACCTATTACATTTGTCATGGTTTTGCAGGATGGCTGTCATATGTGGAGGGTTAAAGGAGGAGGAAGAGAAAAAGGAGGCTGGCAGCTTGTTTTTACGATTGAGCAGTTGTTTGTGTACCCGCGTCTGTATTTACTTGATTTCTTCAAGTTGATAAATTGGGGCGGGTTTGATTTTGGGGCTGCCGCAACTGGCTTGCATTGGCCGTTTCTCAGTTAATTGCGCCAGGCGGACGGTGAGAATTGGCGTGGGGGAGGAGGTGAATTGGATTTGCCAGGAACGGCCGTTCCCCTGACTGACAACATGACGAAAATAATCGGCGGTAAGCTGGCCGGTTTGTTGGCGCAGAAAGTATTCAGCTGCTTGTTCCGCACTGGTATAACAGCAGCGACCGCGGTAATGGTTGAGTGGAATATCTCCCTGTTGAATGGTAGAAACAAAATCAGCGATGGCGTCGGGGGCGAGACGGCCGTAACTTACGCCATTTGGAAAAACTAGCCCGGTTGCCGAGAAACGATGGCCGCCCAAATGTGTTGTTTGCCAGGCGTCAGCGTCAACCTGGGTGGCCAGGCTTTGGTAAACTGGCGCGCCAAATTTAGCGCAGCAGCGATCCCGTTTCCCGTTTGTGCAAACCAAAAACAGCGGTTCGGTGCGGATGAACTGGTTGTAGACGGCATCGCCGGCGATGATGGCCGGGACATCGAGCGAGAATAAATCGTCGTTGGTGTCAAGCAAAAAATGGTAAAGGCGGGGGGCGGCATCGTCGGCAATGGCAATGAAGAAGGCCAGTTTGTCTTGTTTGGGCTGCTGGCGGATGAATTGCAGACGGCCGTTTTCCACCGCGTTCACTTGCTCATTCAACCAATTTTGTATATGGGGGGGCAGGTCATTATGATTAGCGGCCTCGGCTTGCCAGGAACCATCATATTGTAAGAGAAACCAGGTGTGAACGTGAACGGCCGTGCCATAAAGCGGCTCTTTAGCCTGCTCAGACAGAACCGTGCAAAATTCATGGGGATCAAAAGAATGGTCTGTCATCCTGTGGAACCTTCCAGAAATCCCCCCCCTGTCTGAAGACTGGTGAACGAGAGACTGGGGAACTGACATCTGCCAGTTTCCAGTCTCCCGTTCCCAGAAGTAAATTTATACGGTAACTAATCTAACACTTGTCTGGTCTCTACTCGCCGCCACCTGCAGCGGCGGCGCGGGCAGCCACTGTGCGGCGCACATAATCCTCAACCAACAGCAGGCTGCTACCGGCATGTTTAATCGTTTGTAGCAGCGTTGTCATGGAATCCACTTCTTCGACCTGTTCATCCACAAACCATTGCAGGAAGTTGTGGCTGGTGAAATCATTCTCTTCTTTGGCAATGCGGACAAGGTTGTTGATTTGATTGGTCACCTTCATCTCCTGCTCCAGCGCAAACTGGACGGCGTCGGAGGCGCTGGCAAATTCGTTGCGCATGTCAGGCAGGCCGGGGATGATGGGCTTGGCGCCAGTTTCCAGGAGGAATTGAACGAATTTCATGGCATGCATCCGTTCCTCAACTGATTGCTGATAGAAAAATTCAGCCAGATCTGGCAAGCCTTCTTCATCGAAATAAACGGCAATGGCAATGTATTGGGTAGAAGCGCCAAATTCGCTTTGAATTTGAGCGTTCATGGCATCTACAACTTTTTGACTAACAATCATCTTTTCTCCTTATTACTTTGGCTGAGACATAACTCTCAGCCCCAAAAAAATACGCTACAATAAGATATTCGTACTCGAAAATCTTATTGTGGTCAAGTAGTAGTGAAAACTGTAAAATGGCCTAACTTGTCAGGATAATTCATAGTCCTACATAGGCAACCATAATTCACTCTGACTTGACCCTGTAATTATAAACATTGTGCCAGTATTCGCCGCCAGGAGTTTCCCGATCTACCAGCAAATGCGTCGGATCATTTATACGGCCTTACAATATGGGTAACAAACTGGAGTCTGGCGAAAATTGATTTTCAGTCGAGACGTAGGGGCGGTTCGCGAACCGCCCCTACCAGAGAGGATTTCAAAAAACGCCAGAGTCCAGTAACAAATAATCATAGGCGCTTAACACCGCTTTTACACCTTCACCCACAGCCACCAGCACCTGTTCCGCATAAATACTGGTGATGTCACCGGCGGCAAAAATACCGGGGACATTTGTCTGAGCATAGCAGTTTACCTTGATAAACCCATTTTTATCCAGGTCTACCAGGCCGGCCACCATTTCCGAGTTTGGCAGCAGCGCCTTTTCCACAAATGTGCCATCCGCTTCCAGTTCTAGCGTGTGGCCGTCCGGACTTTGCACCACCACCGTGTTGCAATACCCGTTGCCTTTTACTCGTTTGACTTGGTGATCGGATAACACCGTCACATTTTCCGCAACTGCCAACTTTCGACCCAGCGACGTTTCCATAGCCGCCCCGGTTGGGCCAACGACATGAACATGTTCGGCCACCGTTGCCAGTTCCGCCGCCGACCGCAAAGCCAGTTCGCCCTCACCGATGACTACCGTTTGCTTATCAATGAATAACGGCGCGTAACTTAACGCCGAGTAACACAACCCTTTGGACAAATACTCTCTCTCGCCGGGCACATCCAACCACTGCTGGCGGGCGCCAGCGGCCACAATGACTGCTTTAGCTAACAACTCGCCGCCCCCCTGGGTGTGAATGACAAAATGGCCCGCTTTACTCTTTTCAACCTTTGCTACTGGCTCAATATGGCGGGCAAATTTCAGATATTCCAACTCGTTCTTAAATTTGTTGACGATTTCGGCGCCCGTCACGACACGGTAACTTTGCATATCCGGTAGTTCTAAATGATAGTTCGTCTTACCGCCCAAATCTTTGGAAACCAACAGCACATTCAGTCTTTTGCGGATCGCATAGATAGCAGCAGTGAGTCCGGCCGGACCGCCGCCGATAATGATTAAATCGTACATTTTTCACCTCCGCAGTGCGAGGCGCTTTGGAAGCGCCTCGCGCCTACTCCTCTGGCGCTTCTGCGATAAAGCCCTTCTCCATCATCAATTTCGTCATGTTGCGGGAACGGCCGATTATCTCCATCGCGTGTTCAAACAATTCATCATAGCTCTTTTCCATCCGAGCTACTCCCTGCTCCTGGGCTTTCATGCCCACTGCCGCCGCTTCACGCGGAAACACTTCCCAATCATCCATCGTGGGCAAGATATGATCCATATCCAGACTGTCGCCAATTTGGCTGGCTAATGCATTGGCCGCAGCAAAACACATTTCGTCTGTGATTGTGCGAGCGCGCACATCCAGCGTGCCGCGGAAGATGCCAGGGAAGCCCAGCGAATTGTTCACTTGATTCGGGAAATCTGACCGGCCAGTCGCTACGATCTTGACCCCCGCTGCCCGCGCTTCCCAGGGCCAGATTTCTGGCACCGGATTGGCACAGGCAAAGATAATGCCATCCTTGTTCATCCGCTCGACCCATTCTGGCTTAATTGTGCCTGGCCCTGGCTTAGATAGCGCAATCACCACATCCACGCCTTCCAGTGCCTCTGGGATGCCGCCTTCGCGTAAATCACCATTCGTCGTCTGGCAGAGCCGCCATTTGTCCACATACTCATGGCGGCGCTTTTCCAAATCTTTACGATGCGGCCCCAGGATGCCCTTACTGTCCACCATCATACATTTGGTCGGGTCCACACCCCAGCTAAATGTGAGCCGCGAGATGGCAACGTTGGAAGCCCCGCTGCCGACGAAGGCAATGCTGACTTCTTCCTTTTTCTTGCCCACTATTTTGAGCGCATTCATCAACCCGGCCAGGGTGACGGTGGCTGTTCCCTGCTGGTCGTCATGCCAGACAGGAATCTCGGCTTTCTCGCGCAGGGTGTCCAGAATGCGGAAGCATTTGGGTTGCGAAAGGTCTTCCAGGTTGACGCCGCCAAATGAGGGTTGGAGCATCAGAACGGTTTCGATGATTTTGTCCGGGTCTTTGGTATCCAGCATGATGGGGACGGCGTCTACGCCGCCGAGGTATTTGTAGAGAAGCGCCTTGCCTTCCATCACCGGCAAGCCGGCTTTGGGGCCGATGTCGCCCAATCCTAGCACGCGCGTACCGTCGCTGATGATGGCGACGGTGTTCCACTTATTGGTGTAATCGTAGACCTTTTCTGGTTTAGCTTCGATCTCCCGGCAAGGAGCGGCGACGCCTGGCGTATACCAGATGGCGAAGTCGTCAATATCGCGCACGCAGCATTTCAGCGTTGTTTCTACCTTACCCCGATAAAAGGGGTGTAATGTCAAGGCATCGGCCGACGGCTTTTTTGCTTTTGCCAGCAGCGCGTCAATATCTATCGTTTTTTCTTCCGTTAACATGATTGTCCTCCTGTGAATCCATGAATGGTTCACTTATTTGAACACCCAGCCCACGGAGAACACGGTTATGCTATTTAATTGTTTTGTGTGCTCCCCCTAATGATTGTCGGATGCCAGCATGGGCTGGTCAATTACTTAACCAACATCATTTTTGGGCATGGTTCAGAAACCTAAAAAGTTAGCTTGACTCTTTGTAGGGCGATTTACAAAATCGTCCTACAAGTTGTCCGGGTGATTTGAACCATCCCCATTTTTGTATGCCAAAACAGCATGGCGGTACGGCCGTTGATCCGCACCCTTTTTACATAACAGCCTCCTGTTGCAGATAGGAATCCGCATAAATGACTTTGTTCTGCAAGATTTGCACCGTTTTCCAGATAGCGACTTGTTCCGGATCGGTCGTATCTACATCTTCAAAGGCAGGTTCTTCCATGGCGGCAATGTGGTCATGGATTTTGAGGTAGAGGCGGCCAACGGCCGTCCCCTCATCCCGCGCTTCAATAATCCGAATCACCTCATTCTGCTTCTCGTCAAACGGGTCGGCAATCATCATCTGCAACCCGGCCCCCATCAACATAGCCAGGTATACACGATTAATCAGGGGGCGGTTGGCATGGGGGACAGCATTGCTAACATTTGATAACCCCACCGAAATCGGCGGCGGCGGATCCCAGGCAAACTGGATGGTACGCACTGCTTCAATCAGCTCTGGACAGTATTCCTGACAGCCGGATACGGTCAGAACTAACGGGTCAATGATGAGATCACTGATAGGGAAATCAATCTCCAATGCGCGCGGGATCAGCTTTTCCAGAGCGATGTTGACCCGCTCATCGGCTCCAACCGGGATGCCGCTCTTACCCATTGTTAAAGCCACCAAACGGGCGTTGTACTTCTTCGCCAGCAGCGGGACTTTCTCCAACCGTTCCGCTTCGGCCGAGGTGGAGTTGATGATGGGCTGTGCTTTTGTGACAGTTTTCAACCCGGCTTCAATGCCCAAAATATTGGTGCTGTCAAAGCTAAGGGGCACATCCACGACCGCTTCTACCGTTTTCACCATCCAGGGGAACACTTCTTCCCAATCCCGTTTGCGCGGCCCCAGGTTCAAATCCAGCGCCTGCGCCCCAGCTTCCACCTGACGCACGGCCAAATCCTGAAAGAATTTGGCGTCCCGCTCTCGTAGGCCGGCTTTGACTTTATCTGAAATGATGTGAATGTTTTCACCAATTATGTACATAGGGGTTCTCCTTTTTATGATTGATGATCGGCGACGTCTCCCAATCCTCAATCTTTAATCATCAACTCACGCCATACATTTGGTCTGGCGTTAAAAATTGTGGAAATTCAGCGCGCAAGGTTGCACGCGCGGTATAACAAAGGTGACAGGCGTCTACGTAGCCGTCTTCGTGGGGTAGATCGTAACGATTGACCAGCTCAGTTGGGCCGCCAGCCAATAATGGATCGGCGATGGGATGGGTTTGGGGGGTGTATTCGGCGATGATTTGGGCTAACGGCCGTTCCCACATATTCCCCATCACCAATCCCTGGCAGAGATGTAGATTGCCGAACGGATCAAGGTGAACGCGTCCGGGGTCGTCCAGCGCTTCATAAGGACATTCCGTAAATAAATTCCACGGCTGCCGGGGCAGGCCGCCGGTCAGATGAACGGCCGCTCGTCCTCGGTACATCACATTGCCACCTACTAGCGGCTCACCCGGCGTGGCCGATTCCGGGTCACGGTAAGTTGTGGGCAGGTCAACGGTGATGAGATTGGCGGGAAGCCCTAACCGGCGGGCCGCTTCCAGGCCGGGATGATCGTCAGGTTCGCTCTCTGGGTTGCCATGCAAAGGGTCATAGGAGATTTCGATACGATCTAGCCCGGCGTCGCGTAACGGCCGTAACCAGATTAATGCCTCATCCACCCCCGATGCCCAATACCCATTTGTCACAATCCCAGTACGAAAGCCCAAATCATGGGCGTGCCATACCGCTTTGACCAAAACGGGATGGTAAATGAATGTTTCACCCCCTTCAAAGTAGAACTCGCTAATCGTGGGCACAGCCAATGCCTGCCGGAACACATCTTCCAACTGCGCCAGCGAAAACATGCCCGACTGCCGCGGACTCCCCCAGACAAAACAGTGATCACACTCGTAATTACACTGGTAAGTCAATAAAACGTGGAGGCTGTTCAATTTCATCACGCACCTCCCGGAAAAAAATTATGAAGGACGAATGATGAAGGATGAAAGCGGAATTAGTTCATGATTCATCCTTCATCATTTCCTTCGCCACCGACGGAAACAGCGTCATATCGGTATGCGGTAAAAACAAAGCCGATGTGAACGCCTCAAAAAAGGAATTGTCGGCCGAAAGCTCGATATAGGTCATGCGGCTGGCGATGTCAGCGATGCGTGCCCGCTGTTTTTGGTCAAGCAGGGCGTAATACGCGCCCAAAACAGACGTGTTGCCCAGGAAATGGAAATTTTCCCAGGGCGTGTCAGGCAGCAGGCCGATTTCGACCGCTTTTTCGACGTTGATATATTTGCCAAACGCGCCGCCAATCAACACCTGCTCCACCGCTTCCAGAGGCAGGCCGACGCTTTTGGCCAGCACCATAAATCCGGCATAAATGGCCGCTTTGGCGCGCAGCAGGTTGTCTATATCTACGTGGGTGATGGCAATATCATCGGGGCGGCTGCCATTGTTGCTGTCCTTGCTCCACACCACCACATACTCCCACCCATGCGCCCCCTGGCGAATACGGTTAGTGGGCAGCGACGTGTTGAAATTGCCGCCCTTGTCCACGATGCCCGTCAAAAACATCTCCGCCAGCAGAGAAATGAGGCCGCTGCCGCAAAAACCTTTTGGCCGGGTGTCGCCGATGACGCGGTAGGTGGGTTCATAGGTGCTGCTGTTGATCCACACTTCTTCGATGGCCCCACGCGTGGCCCGCATCCCGTGCTGGACGCCGGCGCCTTCAAAGGCCGGCCCAGCCGAGCAGGCGCATGTCACCAGCCAATCCTGCGACCCTAACACCGTTTCGCCGTTGGTGCCGATGTCCATGAACAGGCTGACCTTTTCGGTGTCGTCCATGCCCGATGATAACACCCCGGCGCTGATGTCGGCTCCGACGTAGCTGGCGATACCGGGCAGGCAGTCTACCGGCGCTTCGGGATGGATAGCCAGGCCAGCTTCTTTGGCTGTCAATAACGGGATGTGGTTAACGGCCGTGACAAACGGACTTAACCGGATACTCGCCGCCGGAATCCCCAGCAGCAGGTGCATCATGACGCTGTTGCCGGTGATGGTGGCTTTTATGATGGAGGTTGGAGATTGGAGATTGGAGATTGGAGATTGTACGTTTTCAGTCTCTAGTCTCGAGTCTCTAGTTGCTCTCTTCACAACCCGTTCCAGTAGTCCGTTAATCGTCTCCAACACCAAGCCGCGCATCTCTTCCCCGCCGCCGTTTTTGCTGGCGTAGATGATGCGCGAGATCACGTCCTCGCCGCGCCGGATTTGGCGATTGTACTCAGCCGCTTGCTGTACCACCTGACCCGTCAGCAGATTCACCAGCCAGACGCTCACGGTTGTTGTGCCAATGTCAACGGCCGTTCCCCACAAAGGCGCGTCGGCAGGAATGTGACCGGGCAGCACATCTACCAACCTCCCGGAGGTTTCGGAACCTCCGGGAGGTTGGCTAACATCGAGTACGGCCGTCACTCGCCATTCTTCTTCCCGCAGCACCGGCCCAATCTTCCGCAACAGCGGCAACGACACCTGTAACTCGCCGATGCCTGTTTTCTGGCAGATAGCTGTCTGCAAGCGGCTCCAATCATCCGTCTGGTCATCCATACTGGGCGGCGTCAGCGTCAGCGTCACCCGGCGTACCGTCTGGTCAACCGCCGGATTGTAGCCCGCCGGAACCGCCACCTCGGCCACCGTCCGGTCCGTCGTCAGCCGCCGTTCCAGCTTCTCCTGCGGCGGCACGTGGATGTTGACGTCCCCTTCCACCACCGCCTGACAGGCCAGCACATACCCCCGCGCCACATCCTCCGCCGACAGCCGCAGCGTACTGCGCGACCGCACACTGCCATCCGTGACCTGCACCGCGCAGCGGCCGCACCGCCCCTGCCCGCCGCACGGCTGGGCGATGTCAATCCCCGCCTCATGCGCCGCTTCTGTCAACAATGTACCAGTCGTGACGGAGACAGATTTTTCAGATATATCGAAAGCTGTAATATGTTCAGCCATATAAATTTGTTGTTACGATGTTCTTTGAGGTCATTGTTCGAGCTTTTTTCCGCCCATATTATTACTACAACGAGGCTTTTGATTGTCAGATAGTATCTTCTCAATAAACTGGGGAGATTACAAAAGTTCTAACAACATATTGTCTGCATAGCGCCCGTTTTGAAACTTTTGTAATCTTTGCCCCGAAATTTTGAGAAGATACGTCAGATATTCCCAAATTTGAGTGTTTTATTTGTATCAGCCCGTATATAGATTGGACAGTTCAATGCGCTTCATATCAAATAGGATTAAATTGAGCAGAACATTTAATTTCACTTGTATATGGCATATTAATCACTTTAGCGAAGTCTCGTTAAGGGTACATTCGTTTATAACTTTGGCGTTTGAAAAGTTGTAACCAAGTAATTGGTAACTGGTAATTACCCAATTACCAATTACCAGCAAACTGCAAAGTTAATTTTGAACGAACCCTAAACATGCTGAGGCAATCCCATTCAGGCGGGCAGTTTGCCCATCACACCCAGCATCCAGCGCATACATTTGTGGCCAAAATCCAGGAACATCATCGGGCAGCCGCCGTCAATGACGGTAATGTTGTTGTCGTGGCAGAATTGAACGGCCGTTTCCGACACACTCGACGGCATAAACGTATTGTTGTGCATCCACACCCGCGATACCCCGGCCGCGCCGCAGTCCTGTACAATTTGTTCAGTAAGTTCCGGCTTCGTCACAATAATCGCCCCATCCACGCCGCCGGGAATCGCTTGCATGTTGGGGTAACAAACGTCCCCTTCCACCTCATCCGCCATCGGATTGACAGCAAACACCTGATGTCCCGTATCACGCAGCTTCTTGTAAATAACATTCGCCGCATCCTGCCGCGTCCGCGACACGCCAGCCACAGCAATGCGTTCCTGGGCTAAAAATTCTTCGGCTTTCGTTTTGAATGGACTCATAATCACTCCACTTCCCAGACATGAACCAGCGGCTTATCTTCATCACCGTGCGGTTCAAAGAGATACAGCCGGCCATGTTCCCGATCAAAGCTGACCGCGCCGACATGAAACCATTCCTGCGACGATTGGATATGGTACAAATAGGGGTCAATGTCGAGCGCAGCATACGGCTGCGGCCGCCATGTTTCCATAGTTCCCTGGGCAACGGCCGCAAAGTCGGCCGGATCATAAAAGATAATTTGTCCCACGAAACTGGTAGACCACCAACCCCGGTTACAATCATCGGGCCAGGGAGGTTGGTCCGTGCCGTCGGCGCAGCCGTACCAGTTATCGCCCTGCCCTTTTGTGCCTGCGAAGATGACGGCCGTCTTATTCCCCGCCGTCAACCAGGCCCCGCCCGACCACTCATCAGAATGGTGATAATCATTCATGGCCTGCGGAGTGGGATCGAGCACATTGTCATACAAAAGCAGCGGCGTCGCCGCAATGGCGCTGCCGGCCGGCGGCGGATTGCCGTCATTCCAGGGGGCGATGGCGAACAACGCCGGCCCTTCCGCCCCTTGCCCGCCGTCCCGGTAACGTCCCGTTGCCAGATAGCGCCCCGGCGCATAAGCGTCGGCCCACGTCTGGGGGATGTCGAACAGGTAATCGCTGGTCACGTACTTGACATAGCCGCCCACTTGCCAGATGCCGGCCGTTTGCGGGGCCGACAAATCTAATTCGCACCAGCCATGCGTCGCCCCGGCGTCCGTATCGTTGCCGGGGGCGTGCATGGCCCAACTGAAGTAGAGCTTGTCGGTTGTCTGGCTGCCTTGCTTGGGCAGGTAAGCCAGCCCGACGCGCGGCATTTCCCAGTCGAGATGATCGTATAAGCTGCCGCGAATGTCCGTGAAAGGTTGCAGGGAAACGGCCGTGTTCAGATCATTCACATCCTTAGCGGCAGAAATGATGGGAACGGGAATGCTGATTTCCGAAAGATACTGCGTCTGGTCATGTCCCGCGCCAAACAGCGAGCCGGGATAGCCGTCTCCGTTCCCCGCCGGATCGCCGGCCGGGTCATAGGTCATCGCCGAGCCGCCCCATTCCCAACCGACATCATCCGGCGTGCCCGGCGAATCCGGCAGACGGAACGCGCCCCGGTAAACCAGGTCGGCGGGCTGTAACCGTTCGGTCGGCAGCGACTCCGGCGTCATGACCAGGGGTAAATAGGCGGTAGGCGTCAAATCGGCGGCGGGCTGCGGCGGGCCAAGCGGCGTCGCTTCGAGTGTTTGCGCCGGCGCGCAACTTACCGCCAAAATTGCCATCAGGCAGTTTACCATCAAGACCCATCGAACCAAACTGATTGATGATTTCAAGCTATCTTTCCTCAGAACCGAAATCAAATCTTACATAAGCAGTGCCAGGCACGGGGTGATAAGGATATAGCCCATCAACACCGTTCTGACCCGTGCCTGGCATTGCGGATTAAAACATTTGAAACACACCCATATCAATCAGCATCATAGCGCCCTTTTCTGAGGATTCGGACATACGCATTCACATCTTCGGACGGCGCATGATCAGCCCAAATGCCCAACAATTCATCTTCGTCGCCGGGTTCATCCGCAAAAGGGATTGATTTAGCGCGCGGTTTGCCCCGGTAGGTGATGATGACTTCCTCGTCTCTGGTTACGGCAGCCAACAATGCCTTCACATTCAATCGTAAATCTTTTGCTGTTGCCTGAGCGTGAGGCGTGAAACGTGAATGCAACTCATCACGTTTCACGTTTTACGCCAACACCTGCTTCATAAACGCGGGCAAATCCACTGCTTCACGCGGGCCAACCTTGATTTCCCAGTCGGGCAGTTCTTCTTCTAACTCGCCAGAGAGAACGGCCGTATGCCCCGGCAGCACAATCCGCTTATGACTCACCTGATCGGCCACGTTGAACCGCTTCACATCTTTGGCGATGCGCTCGGCGTCGAACTTGCCTGCCGCCCAGGCCGTGAGGACGCTCATCCCCTCGGCCTCGGCCACCAGCAGCCAGGCGGGCAGGCCGGAGCCGTCCACCTCGTTGGCGACGCTGAAATAAGTGATGGAGAAGTTGGTCGTCACCAATACAGGCGAATCGGGCGTCGGATCGTTGATTTCGTACAGGCCGGGCTGCACCTGGATCGGTTTCTGCGGGTCGGTGTAGATGTTCTGGCGCAGCACCAGCAGCGGGTAGGCCAGTTCCGGCGTGAAAGTGTCAATCACAACAAAACCGCCGTATTTGGCGATGCCCTGCGCTGCCAGGATGGATTGGTAAGCCGCATCTTCACCGTTGGCCGGAGCCACGAACAGCGGATAGCCCAGAGCGCGGAAGTTTTTCTTCAGCGCCAACCGGCGAATTTGGGTACTCAACGCCAGCCGCTGGCTCAAATTGTCGCCTAGGGGGTTGAGCGCCATGTCTTCCACGCCGGCCCCTTTAATTTTCTCGGTCAAGTCGGCTAACTCATCGAGGGAACGGCCGTTCACAACCAAAGCCGCCTTATACTGTTTCGCCAACCTGGCCATCGCTTCCCAGTTGTCGACGTCGGCGGCGTGGATGAGAGGCGTCTCGTTATTTGCCGCCTCTAATCCGGCGGCGATAACGGCCGGATCGCCGCTCATCAAAATCAGAGGGCGCTGGCTGACTTCGCCGACTGCTTTCACGGCCGTCGCGAAAGCGCTTGCATCCCCCGTCACCGATTCCACAGCAAAGCCGTCCAGCGACAAATCCAGGCCCACATAATCCACATGGTACGCTTCCGCCGGAGCCAGCTTGGCCTTGATGTCGGCGGCCGTCTCATCATCTTTGACGCGGATGAACAAGCCCGGTTTGTGGCAGAAGGTCTTTTCATGCCGGGAAAGGACGACTTCGTTGCCCGCCTTTACCTCGTACCCGTTAGATTTGAGGGTGACGAGCCGGACAGGCGGTGCCGCTGATTCGGCCAACTGCGCTTTGGACTCATCGCTGACGTGCGGACAGGCGGATAGTTCGATCTGCTTGGCGGCCAATTTCATGGCAAAGGCCAAACAGGTTGGGAATCCACAATCACGACAATTCGTGCGTGGTAACATTTTGTAAATTTGAATTCCGCTTAGTGCCATTTTTTTACTCCGTATTCCGTATTCCGTATTCCGTATTCCGTATTCCGTGTTCCGTGTTCCGTATTCCGTGTTCCGTGTTCCGTATTCCGTGTTCCGTGTTCCGTTTTTCAATTACGGATTACGGCTCACGGCTCACGGCTCACGGATTACGGCTCACGGATTACGGTTCACGGCTCACGGCCGTTAACTCATCAATTGCCATACGTACCCGGCGCACACTCTCGGGGTGACGCAGCGCTAAAATGTCCGCGCCCGATTCGAGCAGGGTGACGGCCGTTAACGTTTCCCAGTTAATGGCTCGTTCCAGCCAGTCGCCCCATTCGGCAGGCACATCATCGCCCACTTTCGATTCCTTCGTTTTCCACGCTTCAAAACCGGGCGTGACCATCATCGGTAGTTGGGTCATCGCATCCCCTTGCAGCGCCGCCAGGCGCAGTCGCTCCATAGCCGAATAGCCATACTCGATGCCATACCCCAGTGCGCCGGTGGTCGGATCCATAATGACGCGATCCAGGGGCATATTCATATCGCTGATCAGGATGTTAAGCTGTTTAGCCAGGTTAACATCCATGGGCGTGCGCGCATTAACCAGGTGGCCGTTAGCCATGGCCGCGGCGACAATCGTGCGGTAGTTTTTATCTTCGCAAACGCCCAAAACGATGCGCTCCCCTTTAGCAGCCTCGGCGACGGGGACGAGCAGTTCATTGTCCGCGTCTGCCTGTCCCGGCCCAAAGACCATGAGCGGCAGGCCGGAAGAGTTGAGGACAGATTGCACGGCCGTTACCGCCTTCTCCGGCGTGTTGGGATTGCCTTCTGCATCCGTCAAACTGAGCGACAATTGCAGCAAATCGGCCCCGGCCGTTTCAGCCGCTTTCGCCCAGGTTCCCGGCGTGTTCATCGCCTCACCCCACTCATCCAACAACAACTGCGACCAATCAGTCGGCTTGCGATCTTTGATTTCCAGTGCAATCATTGGCTTATGCGGCATTTCAGCCTCAAAGTGCATGAACGGCAGCGCCCTTTCGCCGCCTACTGTCACTGTGCTGGTGCGCGTGCCACCGTCGGCAGATGTCGCCCCAATTGTCACAACTCGGACCTCGCCGGGCCATTTATCCTTCGGAATTTCTACTGGCATAGTGGACTCCTTTGAATTTGAGGGGGTCAAGAGGTGAAGGGGTGAATGTATTCGCCAAGTCGCCCTTTCACCCCTTCACCTCTTCACCCTTTCACCTTCTCATCTTTTTATTTGCTTGCCGCAGCGCCTCATCCCGTCGCCGGATAAACGTCTCCAGCGGCGATTCGCGCTCGGCTTTGATACCCAAATCTTTCAGCTCTTCCTCTTCCTGCGCGGCCAGATGACGCAGCAGATGTTTATACGTCAAATAAGCCGCCGGGTAACTGATGCCACCAGCGTGGTGCATCATAAAAACGACGCGCACACCCATGTCCTGCATAATTTGGGCAACGGCCGTTAACGGAATATCTGGCGGCGCTTGCGGTACATCGGCCCGCATCACATCCTGCGCCGTTACCCCCCTGTAATCCCCCCGCACATACGCTTTCACCAACTCATCATGGGTCACAACCCCTGCCCCGTGTCCATTCTCATCCAACACAACGGCTCCCTCAATCTCCTTTTCCAAAAACCAGCGTGTCAACTCGACAACCGAATCCTCCAGCGCGCAAGTTGGAACCCCAACAGACATCAAATCACGGACAAGTTTAGGGGAAGTAGACATAATTATGAATTATGAATGATGAATGATGAATGAGGAATGAGGAATGGCTCCGAATTCATCATTCATCATTTAGAAAATCATATCCATTACCAGCGCTGGATGGTTGTGTTCCTCCATCCAAGCCAGCAAATCATCAACCGTGTTGACATCGCGCTCGTCGGCGATGCGGTCGAGCAAGTCGGGATCGCCTTCGCGCTCGGCGACAGCGCGTAGTTCGTCGGCCATGCTTTCCTTCAGATAGCTGCTCATCCAGACAACGCGCTTAAAACCGCCGTCGGCCGAAATAAACTTGGGGCTGATGAGATAATATTTGCCTACGCCCATCACGCCCGGCGTTTGCATACCGCCGCCGGCCATCCCGGCCAGCGTGCTGAATGTCATCCCCGCCGGGGTCATGCTCGTATCCTCACGGCTGACCACCATCACCCCGTTGGCTTCTGGGATAAGCATCACGATGGATTCAAAGCAGCCACAAGCCGTCATTGGATTTTCCATAATCGAATACATGGCCAGATCCTCAACCACGCCGTTCGATCCCCTCTTGGCGTACTCGTTCGTTCCTTCCCAGTACCCTTTCTTAGGGTCTACGATTTTGCCTAGTTTGATCGGTTGGTTAGGACCGGTGGGATTGATGCTGAATGACGCCTTGCAATCCAACCAGTTGTAGGCGCCGCACAAGCCCAACCGTTCCGGGCTGACCACGCACACATGGTTAGGGGCAAAGGATTGGCACAACGTACAGGAATAAAATTCTTCCACCGCATCGTCGGTCAGGTCGGCCAGCCGCCTGTTGCGAAAATCGTAAGAGACGCGCGCCTTATCCAGCCACTCTTCCACCTTGGCCGGTTCGGTGTAAATGGTGACTTGCACCTTATCCACAATGGCGCCAAAGTCGGCGTGGAAGCGAGCGTGCAGGATTTTGCCGAAATGCTCCAGGTCAAACCCTTTCTCGGCCGCGTTGTTGGAAATGCGAATCCAGGCGATGTCCCGCTGGCCGATGTGCTGGATACCAGACGCGCCATTAATAAAGTAGTGAATCTGCCGCTCCAGCACCGGTTCAAAATCATCCTGCATCTTGCGCCCGGCCACTTTAACGACGATGCCCATATCCATCGCCCCTTTTTCGGCAATCTCTTCAAAGCCGGGGCCGACGATTTTGATTTGACCGTCAACCACTTCATCCATTGGGGCCATATACAGGTATTCGTAGGCGCGGGCGTATTTTCCGCCAAATTCAACGCGCATATCAGTCTTGCGGACGACCTCGCCCTCGAACGCAGAGCCGTAGGGCACGGGCACGGGTACATCGGAGACCTGCACTTTAACGCCGCGCACTTCGATGCACTTTTGCACTAACCGCTCGGCCCGTTCCAGATCGTCTTTACCGTCAATTTCGTTGAAGGGCATGGAGACGACATGCTCGTAGGAGGTCACGCCGGTGGGCAGGATTTCGGGGATGACGGTGTCGGCGATGACCGGGAAGCCGAAGTTGATGGCCCCGGCTGCCGCCGCGTATTTCAGGTCGTCCACCTCGCCCAGGGCCAGGACGAAGGCGAAGACGCGCTCTCGGTTGTAGAGCAGGATGTCGCGCGCCTGCCCGGCCTTCAAGCCGCCAAAGGTGAGTGCGGAGCGGGTGGCAAAGCCGAGCGCGTAAATGGCGCTGATGGTGTCGGTGCCGAAGGGGACGGTGTAGGTATCGTAGCCCAATTCGACCCCTTCTTCTTGCAGTTGGTGGATGATGGAACGGCCGTTTACATTCCCCGACAAAAAGGTCAAAATGTTACGCCGCTGCAGCTCGCGCACAATCTGGACGGCCACTTCGTTCGACTTGGCCGCCCCCACGATAGCCGCGAAACCGGGCATACGGCCGTCTACCAACTGAATGCCCCACGAACGAAGCTGAATATCGTCGATCGGGCCGTTCAAATGGCCTACAAGGCCATCGCCGTTGTTTGAGTATGCGGTGCCGCCGGCTAATTCAAAGCCGGGCATCCGTTCCGGCTGCAAGCCATAGACAAAGCGCACCGCCTCAATCGTCTCTGCCGCCAGCAGCGTGGCCATGCCGCCGTCCAGCGTTTCGCCCAGGTAGGGCGTCCAATGTTTCTTGGATGGGACCGGATGCAGCAGCGTGCGGGCATGGCTCAGAACGGGCTGTAACTGCCCCAACGTCTCCACTTCCGTGTTCGTCATTCCATAAATCAATGGTAAATAATACGCCGTGTTTGGGAACGCCACTGGCGTATCTGGCCCTTTCTCCGTTATAGCTTTGTTTAGCATCAACTCCGCTTCTGTTACCAGCGCGTTCGCGCCGCGAATGGCGCGGGTTGCAATATATCGAGACATGGTTTCCTCCGTATTCCGTATTCCGTATTCCGTATTCCGTATTCCGTATTCCGTATTCCGTATTCCGTATTCCGTATTCCGTATTCCGTTGTCCGTTCACGGTTCACGGTTTACGGAATACGGATTACAGTTCACGCTGCCACGCCGTACAGCGCTTCACGTCGCTCGGCCCAGGGTAATTCTTCCAATTCCAACATGCGTG
>JAJRYT010000082.1 GCA_024275635.1 Chloroflexota bacterium
GATGATCGCCGAACTGGCGCGGGGGTCGTTGGCGCTAGCAGCGGCGGTGGCGATGCAAAGTTTGATGGGGACGGATTTGGTGTATCGCTTCGGCACGGCCGTTCACCACGAAACGCTCTTCAAACCGGCCCTGCGCGGCGAAAAAATCGGCGTCATCGCCATGACTGAGCCGGACTTCGGCTCAGATTTGGGCGGGATTACGACGCGGGCGGTGCAAACGGAAGATGGGTGGGTGATTGACGGCCGTAAAATGTGGATCACCTCCGCCACCGTGGCCGACTTCTTCACCGTCGCCGCTAAAACCAACCCGGACGCCGGCTTCAAGGGCGTGGATTTGTTCCTGGTGGAAAAAACTCGCCCCGGCGTGCAGGTAGGGCGGCGCATCGAGAAGATGGGCGTGCGCGCTTCGGAAACGTCGGAACTGATTTTGGATAACGTCCACATCCCGGCGGAAAACCTGCTGGGCGCGGTGGGAACCGGCTTCAAAAACCTGGGCGGCATTCTGGCCGAAATTCGGGTGATGACGGGGGCGTTGGGGCTGGGATTAGCGGAGGCGGCGCTGGCGACCGCTATTGACTACGCGAATGAACGGGTGCAGTTCGGCCGTCCCATCGCCAAATTCCAGGCCATCCAGCACAAAATTGCCGACATGGGGACGCAGTTGGAAGCGGCGCGAGGGCTGGTGTACCGGGCGGCGTGGCAGATTGACGCGGGGCAGCGGGATATGAAGCTGGCAGCGATGGCCAAGCTGTTCGCCACCGAAGCGGCCAACAAAATCGCCGACGACTGTACCCGCATCCTGGGCAGCTATGGCTTTGCCATGGAGTATGACGCGCAGCGGTACTTCCGCGATGCCCGTTTTCTCCTCTACGGCGGCGGCACCTCCGAAATCCTGCGCAACATCATCGCCCGCGAGATGGGCGCGCCGAAACGGCCGCATCGGAAAAAGGCGTGATCATATGGTAAAAGAAATGCAGAATATCAAGCCCATGTCCATCTGGCTGGCCTTACTCTATTTTGGCATTCCGGCCGCTGCCATAACCCTTGTTGTCTACGTCGTCATGCCATTCCTCGATCAGAGGGGCGTTCCGATTTTCTTCAACTATCTGGTAGTCTACGCAACGATCCCCATGCTGGCGCTGATCGGCGCATCACTAATCGCTTTTTATCGGGAAGGGCATGTCACGTCCTGGGATACCTTCAAGAACCGGTTTAGATTGAAGCCGATGGACAAAAAGGCATGGCTTTGGGTAATTGGATTGACGCTGTTTATGATCCTGTCAGCCGGATTGCTGACGTTCACAACCCGTTGGCTGGACTCATTTGATCTTCTTGCCCCTCCGAAGTATTGGCCCTCTGAGCTTAAGCCATCAGCCCAAAACGGATCAGGAAACAACAGTATTCCCACCGAATTCTTGCAGGTTCCCCTTGCTGGGAATTGGTGGGTTTTAGCTGTTGTGCTTATCTCATTGGTAATTGCAACGATTGGCGAGGAGTTGTGGTGGCGCGGTTATATACTGCCTCGACAAGAGTTGGTACATGGCAAGTGGACGTGGGTCGTCCACGGGTTATTGTGGAACGCATTCCACCTGTTTGCGCAGTGGACTCTTATTATGATTCTACCGGGAAGCCTGGCTCTACCCTTCGTGGCCCACCGGCTCAAGAACACGTGGCCGGGGATGATTGCTCATGGGTTGGCTAACGGCCTGTTGGCGCTGATAGTTGTTGTTTTAGGCGTGATGGGTTAGTGGATTGCCGACCGATAACAGTTAGGCGGCGACTCCGAAATCCTGCGCAACAGCATCGGCCGTGAGATGGGCGCGCCCAAGCGACGAAAATAACCTGCATCTGCTATAATCTGAGAAGGTTGTGTGTGGACATTATTTATGCAGGGAGAATTGGAAAATGACAGAACAAGTAATGGTATCCATCCCTAAAGCATTGTACCGGCGCGTAAAACAATTGGCTGGCCGGCAAAATGAGGACGTCAATGAAATTCTTGCCAAAACATTGGCGGAAGCGTTGCCGCCTGAAGAAGAAAATGAGGCTGTTTGGGCTGAACCGGATGAGTCAGTGGAAAAGGAAATGAGAGCATACATCGCTCTATATCCTATGCTGAAACAAAAATATCTGGGCCGGCATGTTGCCATTTATCACGGCCAACTGATTGACCAGGATGAGGATATGGACGCGCTGTATGCTCGCATTGACCAAAAGTACCCTGATGAGTTTGTGTGGATCACAACCGTCGGCGAGACGCCGCTGCGCACGCTGGAATTCAGGTCGCCCCGATTTGTCAGGGACTAACAGATGCCTTTCACCTATGAATATGACACGAGTTATGACCCGGCCATGCCTGCGGTAGAGGTTATGATCGGCCGTGCCCTGGCGGCGGTGAATTTGCCCTTGACCGCCATCCTGGATTCGGGAGCGGACGCCACCATCATTCCCCGGCCCTATTTGCAGCAAATCCGCGCTCGTAAAGGGGGACAGGCATGGATGCGGGGTACGGTTGGCGGGCGGGTGCGGGTAGACCTGTATCAGATTTCATTGCAAGTTGGGGAACACATACAAGGCCGGATAGAAGTTGTGGGCGGCGACGGGAGTGACGAGGTGATTTTGGGACGGGATGTTCTGAATCATTTAGAAGTGACACTAAACGGTCCGGCACATACTGTGCTGGTGGCATAAGGCCGTTTCCTCCTCTACGGCGGCGGCACATCCGAAATCCTGTGCAACATCATCGCCCGCGAAATGGGAGCGCCCAAACGCCGATAATAACCGGCATCTGCTATAATCTGAAAAGGTTGTATGTGGGCATTGACAGAGGCATTACCGCCTGAAAATGAGGAACATGTAGCAGAGGTAAGACAATATGAATGTTGAAACATTAACTTCGTCGTTGAGTCAAAGGTTAAAACTTTCAGAATCAGAACTGATACACAAAGGACTGCTGGCTTTCATCCAGAATGAAATTCGATTATCAGAATTAGAAATCGCCAACATTCGTGACCGATACAGCGTGTTTTCTGAAGAGGAGCTTTACCAGGCCATTAAAGATGGCGCTGTCGTAGAACATCCTGCCTGGGAAGATTACATCGTTTGGAAAAATAAATTGGCTCATATTGCCGATTTGCGTCAGTTGGCGGCGGGATAAGTTATGCTGGCTGTCTATCAAATACTTATCGGTTTAGCCCAGGATGAGTTTAATGATGTTGTAACACAGACAAAGTTCATTGGCGGCACGCTTGCCAGCCCGAACAAATTGCGCCTTTTGATGACGGATGGTTCTTTTTTAGATGCTTGGCTGTCTGCGGATGGCGACTATTCCTATCATTGGGAACGACGAGGGCAGAGTGGTGAAATATATCGTTGGGATAATGCGCCTCATCACCCTCAAGTTAGCACTTTTCCTGATCATTTCCACAAGGGCGACGAGCGGACAGTCATCAAAAGTGATTTGAGTCCCACCCCAGAGTTGGCTTTACGTGAAGTCTTGGCGTTTGTTAAGCAAGAATTGTCTTGATTTGTTTGGATCAAAGGAGCGAAGACGTTACGGCCGAAAGAAGAAGTAGTATTCCCAAAGCGCAAACGCTTGAGGAAATGGCAGAGTTTTGGGACACGCACAGTCTGTCGGATTATGATGACAAGACTTACGAGGTCGAAATGAGCTTTGACCCGTCGGCGCGGCGCACATTTGTGGGAATTGACCCGGAAGTGCTGGCGGATTTACAAAAGATTGCCCGCCAACGCCGGGTAAGCGTACAGACGTTAGCAAATTTATGGTTGAGCCAACGGATTGAACAGATGAAAGCGCAAGGGAACGCAGCAGATTAGGCCATTGCCTCCTCTACGGCGGCAGCGCGTCGGAAATCCTGCGCAACGTCATCGCCCGTGAGATGGGAGCGCCGCAAAAAAGTAAAAGCTACCAGACATTGTGAGTTTCAAAACATGACAAGAACTATTGAAGTCAATTGGAAAGGGCCATTTAGTTGGCCTAATTTTGAAACTAAAAACAATTTATCACCAATTCCTGAGCTCGACTTTGTACAAAATTCGAAATCAGAAATATTTCCAGATAATTTTGTAACCAGAGTGAGAATCTGATTTTAGTCAATGCAACTTTACTCGAGTACGAATATTTGAACATCGCATAAAAAGAGTGACATGCAAA
>JAJRYT010000083.1 GCA_024275635.1 Chloroflexota bacterium
TCCTGGTTAGGCGAGACTGAACGGATACGCTATTTCCTCAATCAGTTCTCTTTTAATTTTTGCTGCGGCTTATCTCTTGGCTGGAACCCAAATGTTTCTGGACGGTAATTAACAACTGATTTTAGCGTCGGGGAGGGGGGGGCAAGGTGATATATGTCATGTTTGGACGGCCGTTACAGACGGGTTTCTTTGCTGCCGGAAACGGCCGATTTCCAGACCCTCAATCTCATCGGCTGCGAAGGCGTCGTGTCCGGGCGCGAAGACCACATCAACCAACTGGAGGGCGACTTGTGGGAACAGTGGGTAGACTTCAACTACCGATTTGGTCAAGAGCCATTGTTGTACGGCGCGGCTGATCGTTTGCTGTATGTAGGACGGAAGAAGCAAAATATTGAACGTGAAATCTGTCAACTAGCGTGAGCTAGCCAAAAGGTTGAGGCGGTGCAGCGAGTTTTGTATCTTACAAGAGCCGGTTTGTGTTCTTCAAAAGATTTTGTGGATCAGTTCGTAGAAATCCCTCTGAAAAGGGGTTGACATGCCTGATTGGGCATGATAGTATGTTTTCACTATGTCATTTGAACACGTTTGCGCCACCTTTGGTTTAGGTACGGTGTTGGCCGTTGATCTCTCACAGTGGATCATGGTTCGCGCCGCGTGTTTGGGTGACAGGTTGAGCGCGGGGTAACGCCTCGCAGCAATAAATTTCAATCAGTTCATTCCAGGACGCGGCTAAAAACCGCGTCTTTTTTTGTTTGTCATCCTCCCGGAGGTTGTGAACCTCCGGGAGGATAGCTAGAGGGCTTATGAATGGATTAGCAGTAGACGTATCCGGTCTGGTAAAGACGTTCCAGGTCAAACAAAAAGCGCCGGGACTGCGGGGTAGTTGGCGGGCGGTGTGGCAGCCGGCAGTGAAGGAGGTAACGGCCGTTGCCGACATCAGCTTCACCCTGGAAGAAGGGGAAATCCTGGCCTTCATCGGCCCAAACGGAGCCGGTAAATCTACGACGATTAAGATGCTGACCGGCATCCTGTACCCCAGCGGCGGGCAGGCATCCGTCCTGGGCTATACGCCCTGGCAAGACCGGCGCACGCTCGGCTTCCACATCGGCTCCGTCTTCGGGCAGAAGCCGCAGCTCTGGTACCATCTGCCTGCTGAAGATACGTTCCGCCTCTTCGCCCGCATTTATGAACTGGATATGGCTGCTTTCCGCCAGCGGCGCGACTTCTTGGTGGAGGCGTTCGACATCGGACACTTGCTACAAATTCCAGTGCGTAAACTGAGCCTGGGCCAGCGGATGAAGTGTGAAATCACCGCCTCGCTGCTGCACCGGCCGCGCATCATCTTCCTGGACGAGCCGACGATTGGGCTGGATGTGGTCGCTAAACAGCAGATTCGGGACGCGATCACCTATCTCAACGAGGAGGAGAATACGACGATTTTCCTCACGAGCCACGATGCGGGCGACATTGAGAAGCTGTCGCGGCGGGTGATTATCATCAATCATGGGCGGCTCATTTATGACGGCCGCACCTCGGCCCTCAAGCGGCAATACCTCACCCGCAAACGCATTGACGTGCGCTTTGCTGAACGGCTGAACGGCGACGAGCTGATCCTGCCCGGCGTCACCATCCTCAAGCGGGGGACGTATGGCCTTAAGCTGGAATTTGACAGCCGCGCCGTACCGGTGGAGCAGGTCGTCCAGCAGATCATGGCCGTCAAGCCGACGCAAGACATCAACATCGCCGACCCGCCGCTGGAGGAGATTATTCGGGATATTTACCAGGCGTAGGCCGTAAGCCGTAAGCCGTAAGCTGTAAGCCGTAATTCGTAATTCGTAATTCGTAATTCGTAAGCCGGAACACGGAACACGGAATACGGAACACGAAACACGAAACATATTGCTATGTTGAATCAACTTCGCATAACCATAATCAAATACGGCGCAATCTCGCTGACGAACTTGCAGAACCAGTTGGCTTATGTCTGGGATGTGGCCGGGCGGTCGGCGATGATTATCTTTTTCATGTTCATTTTTACGCAGTTGTGGACGGCCGTTTACGAATCGCAGGAAACGGCCGTCATCGCCGGACTCACCCTGTCCAACACCATCTGGTACTTTATCATCGCCGAGGTGATGGAGTTGGGTAAACCGCGCCACGACATTCGCATCTCCGAGGAGGTGAAGGATGGCTCAATCGCGTACACGATGGGACGGCCGTACAACTACCTCGTCTATCATCTGGCTAACGGGGTGGGGGAAGCGGCCGTGCGTATGGGACTGGTCTTCCTCCTGGGGCTGCCCGTCGTCATCTACTACGCCGGACTGCCCACCGTCGCCGCCCGCCATCTGCCCGCCGTCTTCCTCGTCGTCGTCCTGGCGATGCTGCTCGACTTTTTTGTCTTCAGCATCATCGGCCTGCTCGCCTTCGTCACCGAAGATATCTTCTCCTTCCGGCTCATCTACCAGAAGCTGGTCTTCATCCTGGGCGGCTTGATGATTCCGCTTGACTTTTTGCCCGATTGGCTGCATCGCATCGCCCGCATCCTGCCCTTCAGCCTGACGACCTACGCCCCGGCCAAGCTGTTCGTCGCCTTCGACGCGGCCCAATTCCGGCAGATTGTCAGTTCGCAGGTCGTCTGGCTGCTCATCATCGGCGCAATTCTATACCGGCAGTACCGTTGGGCCGTCCGGCGGTTAACGGTGAATGGAGGATGAAGGAAGAAGGATTAAAGATTGAAGATTAATGATTTGCGGTCGCCCAATCTTCAATCTTTGATCTTTAATCTTTATTATGAACGAACTCAAATTCTTACGCACACTGGCCGGAATCAACCTGGCGTCAGCGATGGAGTACCGGGCCAGCTTCATCAGCCAGATTGTGGGCATGTTCATCAACAACGGCATCTACTTCGTCTTTTGGCTGATATTTTTCGACCGCTTTGGCACGGTTCGCGGCTACAACATTGGTGAAATCTACCTGCTGTTCGCCATCGTTACGCTGGGTTACGGGCTGGCCTATATGTTCGCCGGAAACACGGGCGGCAGTCTGGCTTACCTCATCGCTCAGGGACGGCTCGATTATTACCTGGTTTTCCCGCGCAACGTGCTGCTGCACGTCGTCTTTTCGCGGATGGTGGTTTCCACCATCGGCGATGTGACTTTTGGTCTTATCGCTTACCTGTTTACCGGCCGTTTTCATCCGCTGGAGATTGGGCTGTTTTTACTGTCGGCCGTCTTTGTGGCCTTGATTTTGGTCGCCTTTGGGGTGATGGCCGGGTCGCTGGCCTTTTTCCTGGGCAATACGCAGTATGCCAGCCAGCAGTTGAACATGACGATGCTGACCTTTGCCCTTTACCCCAACTCGCTCTTCACCGGAGCGGCCCGGTTCATGCTGTACACCATTGTTCCGGCGGCGTTTGTGGGCGCGGTGCCGGTGCGAATCGTACAAGAGCGGAATGGACTGCTGCTGTTGGGGTTGGCTGGCGTGGCGGCGCTGATGTGGGGATTGGCAACGGCCGTTTTTTACACCGGCCTCCGTCGCTACGAATCAGGCAGCGCGATTAACGTGAATGTGTAAAAAAGGATTGAAGATTGAAGATTGATGTGCAGTTGCCCAATCATCAATCTTCAATCTTTGATTTTGGCTGTTCCAGAAACGTGATTTCCGGATACTTGTTACTGTAAAACTTCAGTTCGTGTTCTGAGGAGAAAAGGGCGACGAGACGGCCGTTTCCATCCACCGTCCGCATCATCCCATAGCGCCAGGGGAGCAGTTCGATTTTGTTCTCCGGCCCGTATACCCAGCGGGCCAGCGTTTGCGGCAGCGCCTCGCGCCGCGTTTCCACGCCGTACTCGCCTTCCAGCCGCGCCTGCACTACATCCAACTGCAGCAGGCCAACCACGGCCAGAATCGGCTCCCGTTTTTGCGCGTCTGTCTCGTGCAGGATTTGCATCGCCCCTTCCGTCTCCAGTTGGGCTAACCCTTTCAGAAATTGTTTTTGCTTGCTGATGTCCACGTTAATCAGCCGGGCAAAATGTTCCGCCGGGAAGGTGGGGATAGGGGCGAAATTAAAACTGCCATTGGCCGTGATTGTATCGCCGATGCCGAAGTAGCGGCTGCCGGGCAGGCCGATGATGTCCCCGGCGTAGGCTTCATCTACTACCTCGCGCTCCTCGGCAAAGAATTTATACGGCCGTGCCAGTTTCAACGACTTGCCGCTGCGCGGATGATTAACAGACATATTGCGCTGGAAACGGCCGCTGCAAATGCGCACAAACGCCACGCTGTCCCGGTGCCGGGGGTTCATGTTCGCCTGAATCTTAAAAACAAAGCCGGTGAAATCGGGCTGTTCCGGGCTGACCAGCCCGGCGTCGCTGGGATACGCGCCCGGCGTCGGGGCATATTGGACAAAATCATCCAGAAACAACTGGACGCCAAAATTGGCGAGGGCGCTGCCAAAATAAACCGGCGTTTGCCTGCCGGCCAGGAACGACGCCCGGTCTAAATTCATTTCCATCTCGTCCAGCAAGGCGATGTTGTCGTGTAGTTCCTCAAACTGTGTCGCGCTCAAAGCGGCTTTGATGCGTGGGTCATCCAGGGTCGTAATCGTTTCTGGTGACATGGTCTGGTTGCGCGCCGTGCGGTCGTAAAGGTGTACCTGAGCAGTTCCGCGGTCATAAACGCCAACAAAATTGCCGCCGTCGCCGATGGGCCAGTTGACCGGCGCCGGTTCCATCCCCAGCACGGTTTCCACTTCATCCAGCAGTTCCAGCGGGTCAAGCGCCGGGCGATCCATCTTGTTGATGAAGGTGAAGATGGGGATGCCGCGCTGGCGGCAGACATCAAATAGTTTGCGGGTCTGTGTCTCTACGCCTTTGGCCGCGTCCAGGACCATGACGGCGCTGTCGGCGGCGGTGAGGGTGCGGTAGGTATCTTCGGAGAAGTCTTGATGGCCGGGGGTGTCGAGCAGGTTGATGATACGGCCGTTATACGTAAACTGTAACACGGTAGACGTAATCGAAATACCCCTCTCCCGCTCCATCGCCATCCAGTCGGAGGTGGCTGAACGCTGGTTGCGGCGGGCGCGCACACTTCCCGCCAGGTGAATGGCGTTGCCGTAGAGCAGCAGCTTTTCGGTCAGCGTCGTTTTGCCCGCGTCGGGGTGGGAAATGATAGCAAATGTGCGTCGGGCGGCGATCTCGGCCGCCAGGTGGTCGCTGGTTAAACGGCCGTTGCCGCTGTTATCTTGATTGGTCATATACGTGAAAAAGGCCACGATAACCGTTTCGTGACCGCTACTCTCCATTTATCAGATTTGTTACAAGGATAGCACGAATAGCCTGGAAAGGGTAGCGCTGCAGCGCGGAACATAGGGCTAATTTGTCAGTCGTAGAAGCAAGCTGCCCGCTTATCAATGCAAACAAGCAGTTTGCGCCTACGATTCTGATAACGCTTTTGTGGCCCCGGTTCATATTCCCCTTTCAGGGCGTGATAATCGAGGATGTGGGCAAATTCTTCTTCAATCGGATGAACAAAGCAACCGGAACGGTAATTGAGTAATTACCCAATTACCCAATTACCCAATTACTCAATTACCCAATTACCCAATTACTCAATTACCCAATTACCCAATTACACTATCGTACAAATTTGTGAAAGCCAGCGTTAATCATCCAACGTTTGCCGGGAAATATCCTTGCCGGGGCGCAGCGCTTTCATGTATCCATCATGTTGGCGAGCAATGTGCATACCGGCTTTTTCGTAGAGTCGGGTAGCGCCGGTCAGGCTGTCGGCGTCTACATCCAGCCCTACTCGAAGTTGACCGCGCTTTTGGAACTTGGCAAAAGCGTGATGCAGTAAAGCCAGCGCCAACCCCTGCCGCCGCCAGGGACGGCGCACGGCTAACGCATCTACATACCCCATTTGCGGGTCATCAGGCATTTTGGTGCGGCAAAGGGCGATGGCGGCGATTTCATCACCATCCATTGCCAGGAACCATAGCGATGGATCAAATTCTTTGTCGTTTTCAATCCAATGTCGCCATTTCACCATTTCCTCTTCTTCAGGACGGGAGACGTAGCCCCAATGGTCTTGGAATGCATCGGCGTCGGCGCGGTAGACGGCGCGCAAATCGTTGATATCGGCAAAGGTGCGAATGGTGATGCCCTGCGGCCACTGCGGCGGCGGAAGGGGACGGCCGTCATCCAGATCAATGACCATGCGCCAGAAATGACGATAGGGCTGCATACCCAGTTTGGTGAACAGGCGCTTGGGCGGTTGGTAGGAGCTGACCGTACCCACTTGCATAATGACCTGCACGCCATCCGGGGCGCGGGTGATGGCCTGCCGGGCGCGCTGTTCGGCCCATTGCATCAGCGCCGTGCCAATGCCCTGCCCTTCATAATCAGGGTGAACGCGGCCCCACACCCAGATGCGCACGGGCGGGTTCGAGATGTCCCAAACTTCGATGTAGCCGACCAACTCGCCGTTAGGGGCGAAGACCAGCCGCACGGAATCGGTCAGGCTGAAGTTGGGTGTCTGCCACTCGTTGCGTATATCGTCTACGTCGGCCTCATCCGCGCCGATTTGTACCTGGGAGCAGATGTTGAAGAGGCGAACGGCCGTTTCCAGGTCGTTCATGGTTGCGGGACAGATGGTAAATCCTTTTTTCAGTTCGATTTTTGATTTTGTTGCTGTTAACATAAATTTCTTCCTTATCCGATTAATACATTATTTGATTGGATGCCGGTGGTTCGCTTGATGACGGGGACGGCGGTGACGGTCACAAGCCAGCCGTTGAGAAAGGCCAGGCCGTAGATGGCAATGGGCATGAGCGAGTGGATGGCGTAGCCGCCCAACAGCGCTTTGGCCGCACCCACTGCCAGGCTCATGAGGATGCTCAGGATTACCTGTTCACGGCCGTTCCCTTCTGAATACAACACCCCATTTAACCCGCCGATGATTGCGCCATTGGTTAAACTGAACAACAAAATAGCTCGCGCAACCGCCGGGTTCCAACCGTTCAATGCCGGGATTGAACTGGCCAGGAACGCCCAGACGGCTAGAGATAAGCTGGCGCTGAATAAACCAATGCCTGTCCCCGTAAGGGTTCCAGTTAAAACTGCTTTTTTGCGGTTCATCATTTCCTCTCGATGGGCTGACTTGAGGATGGGAGAACGGCCGTTTCTCACAAACCATCCCGCTTCCTCAGGTCATTACCCCTAACCTTGCTAATTCTGCCGGGACATCCGTGCCCGGTTGGTAATGAATCACAGCCATCCCCAAAGCCTGGGCGGCGGCGATGTTATGGGCAAAATCATCAATAAAAACCGCCTCATCCGGCTGTCGCCCCAGCCTTGCCAGGGTGCGTCGGTAAATCTCCGGATCAGGCTTCATTACCTTTTCCACCGCCGAGCCAACAATGAGATCGAACGCATCAGCAATGGCGTGTTGATGGGTGAGTGAATCATGTAATCCATCGGTGGCATTGCTGATGATCGCCGTCTGGTAAGCAGGGCGGAGGCGGCGGATATACTCAATTAGCGCTTTGTCCAACACATCCCCGGCCCAGAATCCGGTGCGGAAATCAGCCAGACGTTCTGGCGACAGGGTCAACCGTTGGCCAACCCACTGCCACAGTTCAGCATCGCTGATTTCGCCGCGCTGTGCCTTGTGGCCTATCTCGCTGTTGAAGACGATTTGTTCCGATTCCCATTCGGCCAGACCGAGCTTCTTTTCCCACTGCCGCCGGCTGCTGTGATCGGCCGTGCGAATGAGTACGCCGCCGACATCAAAAATAACTGCTTTGATCATGTTTACCTCCGGTTAGTTGGTGGCTTGCCAACTTGTCACTTGCCAACAAAAAAGGACGTGGATGAAACACCCACGTCCTTCACGCAAATTCAGGCTTGTGCTGAATGCAAAGAAAAAGGCCGCAGGCATCTCGTGCGCTGCGGCCCAAAAATTCGATTTATGTCAAACTAACGGACGACAAACGCACTGCGACAAGGAACATCAGATCCGCCGCTCTGGCTAACACAAAACAGATTAATCATCAACATCGGTTTTCTCCTTAGCGGACGTTTTGTCCTTAGTAGTAGTCGCGGTTGCCCACGCCGAGGGTACTTTAGCACACCGGGGCAGGTTTCGTCAAGAAAATATTAGATTGACTTTTTGGGATTTCGCGGGGCCTGTCCCATACGGGGGTTAAGAGTCGAGGCTTCAGCCGGTTTTGACGAATTTCCGGCTGAAGCCTCGACTCCAAATTCCTGAAGACTTATTAGGCGATGAAGCGCAGGGCAAGTATAGGCAATCCCGTTTTACTCATCCAGGAGAATGACGGGTTCCTGATAGTAGCGCATCCGGCTGCGGGCCAGTTTTTCTTCCAGAAAGCGGTTGAACCAGGCGCGTTTGGCGGAGAGCGGTTCTTGTTTTTTGAGCCGCGCCAGGTTGGCGTTGAGGCGGAGGATACGGCCGGGAATGAGGAAGCGGGTCAGCCCGGCCGGGAGCAAGTCGCCCCGGCGGGCGACGTTGAAGATGGTTTCCGGCTTGAATTGGGGGAAGATGGTAACGGCCGTCATCTCTGGAAACTGCCCCAATAAGCGCGGTAAGTCTGTCAACAGTGTTCGCTCCACATTGCCCCAGGCGGTGTAGTTGCTGACGAGGGCATTCATGACGGTCAATCGGTCAGCGCCGTCGGTGGCCTGGGCCAGCGTGGCCTGACCGTCTCGATCCAGGAAATAACAGAGGGCATTTCTCTCGCGGAAGGCAGTTTGAATTTCGTCACTGGGCAGGGGGTTGAGGATGAGGCCGTCTATGGATCGCAGATGGGTTTTCAGGTCTGCAAACGGCCGTTTGCTTGAAATGGCGTGGTACCAGGTATGCAGTTCAAATCCTTCCCGGTCGGGATGGGCCACCTGGACGATGAGGTATTTGTAGCCCAGCCGCTTGAAGGCGGTGGAACGGGTAGCCCCATCGAGGACGATGTAACGGCCGTTCCAATAGGTTGTTACCGGGGGATTGACGAGACGGCCGTCTTCCTCCAACCGGCTCATCAAGCGGGCAACACGTTTATCATCAATTTGTTCGTGGGGCAAAACCTGCTCGGTGGGAACCAGTTCCAGCGCCAATGTCTCATTCGCTGCCTTGCGTTGTAGAATGGCGGCAATTTGTTGAGCGACCGTGATGGCGATGTCTCGCTGCCGGGCGCCCAGGATGGCAGTCATGTGTGGGGCAACGGTGACATTGGGATGGGTGCGTAAGGCGGCGGCAACGGCCGTTTCCGGTTCCATGTCTGGCGGTAATGAAGAGAGCGCAGCCCCGGCCAGACGGCCGTTTTCCAATGCCTGTAACAACGCAGCCTCGTCCACCAAATCAGTATGGCCGGTATTGATGAGGCAGGCCGATGGCTTCATCATCGCCAATTCCTCTGTGCCAATAAAGGCATCCGTTTCCGCATTATACGACACATGCAGGCTGACAAAATCCGCTTGCGCTAACAAATACGGCAGTTCCACCGCTTCCACGCCGGCCGAAAGCGCCAGTTCCGGCGTCAAGCGGGGTTGGTTGACAACGATGTGCATGTCAAATGCACGCGCGCGCCGAGCGACTTGTTGACCCGTTTGTCCAAACCCAATCAGCCCAAAGGTTTTGCCGGCTAAACGGCCGTCGCCAAACTTATTCGCTAACCCCAGCAGCCGTGCCAGTGTATGCTCGGCAATGGCGACAGCGCTGCTGCCCGGTGCATTGCAAACAGTAATGCCCACATCCCGCGCCGTACTCACATCAATGTTATCCAGCCGCGCCGACAAGTTGCCAATGGCCCGTAAATTAAAGCCGTACTCAATCATCTGGTCATTGATTTGCTGCTGCGGCCCCACGATGAGCGCCTGATACTCCCCGATTTCCTGAAAAAACTGCTCCTGGTTGAGGTGGAGCGTAACCGTGATGTCGGCCACCAGGCGTAGGATTTCCAGCGCGGCTTCATCCATCTCCTGGCAGATGAGGATACGCGGGCGGGCCGGGGGCGTTGGGGAAGTGGGGGGCGGCGATTGTGCTTTGGCCCCTGTTTTCGTGTCCTCAATTTTGGTTTTCCAATTCAAAATATCTACATTACCGCCGCTAAGGATAACGCCGACGCGCTGCCCCACATGAGTGTATTGGCCGGTGAACAGGGGCGCCAGGGCAACGGCCGAACTAGGTTCTACAATGATTTTGAGGCGGTACCATAGGAAGTGTAATGTCTCTAAAATGGCTGCTTCGGAAACGGTTGTCATGTCGGACACATATTGGCGCATCACGGCCAGGTTGCGCTGGCCGATGAAGCGGGTACGCAGTCCATCGGCAATTGTGTCCGGGACATGATCCAGCGTGAATACCGCGTTCTCACGCCAGGAGCGGTTGGCGTCTGCGCCCAATGCCGGCTCCACGCCTACCACCCGGCAGTCCGGCGATTGGGCGGCTGTTGCCAGCGCGCTGCCGCTGATCAATCCGCCGCCGCCGACGGGGACAAACAGCGTATCCAGCGACCCCACCTCATCGAACAATTCCCAGGCGGCCGTCCCCTGTCCGGCGATGACATGGTCGTCATCGTAGGGGTGAATCAAGGTGAACCCTTTTTGGGCGATGAGGTCGGCTGTGACGGCTTCCCGGTCAATGGCCGGGCAGGAGACAATTTCAGCGTCATAACCGGCCGTTGCTTCTCGTTTGATAATCGGAGCATCTTCCGGCATGACAATGGTTGCCTTGACGCCCAATAAATTGGCTGCCAAAGCTACGCCCTGGGCATGATTGCC
Source organism: Chloroflexota bacterium (assembly GCA_024275635.1). Classification (GTDB taxonomy): domain Bacteria; phylum Chloroflexota; class Anaerolineae; order Promineifilales; family Promineifilaceae; genus JACKCC01. The sequence goes on from JAJRYT010000083.1 coordinate 10,797, forward strand.
GCTGGAATGGGTGATGACGCCGGCCGCTTTTTGTGCCGCATTTAGCTGGCTGATGGCATTGTACGCGCCGCGGAATTTGAACGCGCCCACTCGCTGAAAATTTTCACACTTCAAAAAAACAGCGCATCCGGTGCGTTCATTGAGTGTGCGCGAGGTAAAAACTGGGGTCTTGTTGGCGATCCCGGCCAGTCGTTTAGCCGCTGCTGCTATGATTTCTGGGGATAAATGAGACATAGCCATGACAGGGATGAGTGTTGCCGTGTTCCGATTACGAATTACGAATTACGAATTACGAATTACGAATTACGAATTACGAATTACGAATTACGAATTACGAATTACGAATTACGAATTACGGAACACGGCTAACCCATCTGAAACACATCCTATTACTTTAACTTCTTAACCATTTCAATGCGCCGGAAGGATTCGATATAACCAGCGTTTTGGTACCCCTGCCATTGTTCGTCGTCGAAGATGTTTTCAGTTTTGGCATCTTGTCGTTTGTGGCGGTTATGCAAGACGTTAAGGCAGGCGGTGGTGACGGCAACAGGGTCGCCGGCCGTGACTTCCACCAGGATGCGGGTGAGCTGCAGCAGGGCGGCATGATAGGTGATCCAGCCGCGCCCGCCGTTTTCTAGTTCCACCAGGAGAGCGGATAGGTTACGTGTATTTTGCAGGCTTTCGGTTTCGTTGAGCCAGTTGGGTCGTTTTTTGCGATGTGAAAGTAAAATGATGGCTTCTTCGTGGTCGAGTGTGGTAACGCGCTTGATGCCGGAGGGGAAAACGGCCGTATGCGGGTTAGGCGGGCGGCGGGCAACGATGAGGTCGCGTGTTTCTTGAAAGTTAAATTTTCTGAATAATATATGGGCTGGTGTGTTGCCTTCAATAACTTCCAGCCAAATATTATCAAAACGCCTGGCCTTTGCTTGAGCGATTAACTCGCTCATAATGGCATTCCCGACCCCCTTGCGGCGTCCTGAAGGGAGTACGCCCAATCTAGTAATCCAGGCCCGATTATCACGCACGCCCAACATGCCCAATCCCAACATAGTTGTACTCTCCGTGACGACACAGGAGCACGCCAGATCAATATCATACACGTGGGCGTACTCACGCAATCGGGCGACATTCATAGGCATAGGGATGAGATAGTCAACCCGAGTCTGATTGTAAGCTTCGGTAAGTTGCTAGAAACTGTAGCGGTCGGCTGGTACGATTTCCATGAGGGAATGTCTCGTCTACGAGGGTGAGCGTGATAGCATTCTAAATGGCTGATTCAATATACTTGGCAATCAGGTCTGGAAAAGATTTTATGTCAATTGGCTTGGTGATACAACCGTCACAGCCATAGCTTTTGGCCATTTGTAGCGCTGTTGCTGCCGGCCAGGCGGTGATGGCAACGATTGGTGTATTTTGGAGTTCGGGAATTTGGCGCATGAGGGTGACGACCGTTTGTCCGTCAATATCTGGTAGCCCCATGTCCATCAGGATGAGGTCTGGATTTTCATCAAGCGCTAGACTGATGCCGGTTTCGCCATCGGCGGCATGTAAAAGGCGGTAATTGTAGGGTTCCAGTACACGCTCGACGAGGAGTTTGTTCGCCAGATTATCTTCTATTTGTAGAATGGTTTTCATGTCGCCATTACTCCGTTTGGACCGATGCGATAATGTCCGCGTTTAGATGGTTGGAAAACAAGTATCAAGTATTTGGGGGAGGCGCTGGCAAATCAGCAACTGGTGTATTTTTCCACTTTTCACCTTCCTCGATCAGCATGACGGGAATGCCATCGCGGATGGGGTATTTCATACCGGAATCCGCGCAAACCAGCCAGCAACCTTTTACAAGTTCCAGGCGGCCAGGATCATCGCCGTATTCTTTGGATTGCACGGCCACCGGGCAACGCAGAATTTCAAGCAGTTCAGGGCTGATGGGTAGGGTGGAGTCTGTATCCATATTATATTCTCCTTAATAGATGATGTCGGGATCATACGCTGATTGGAACTATGTGGCAAGCTCTTTTGAACGAATTGGATTTGCCGGATTAGATTACTGGCTGATTGGATAATGATAGAATAAGTGTCTGGGTATTAAATAGCTTACGGAACTGAGTTGGAGACTAGAGATTGGAGATTGGACTAATCTCCAGTTTCCAGTCTCTTGTAAATTATTCAATTTTCGCAATACCGCAGAAGTCGGCAGGGAGTTGTATACACGGATGGGAGGAACACGGATAAAAACAGAGAAAAATCAGTGTTCTTCCCATCCGTGTATACAAAAGATGCAGCCTTGTTCGGGCGAGTTTTGCGGTATTGCCAATTTTTGATCCTTCGGGAAGAAGATTGGGACGCGGAGATTCACGGAGAAATAGACAGGTAATGTTATGAGTAATTACGAGCGGATGGCAGAGAGATATGCGGTTGGCGACGTACCCTGGGATGATAATTCCCCGCCGCCGGAGGTCATGAATTTGGCGGCCGGATTGTTGCCGGGTCGGGCATTGGATTTGGGGTGTGGTTACGGCCGTTCCTCCATCTATCTAGCTCAACATGACTGGCGGGTGGATGGGGTAGATTTTGTGCCCCAGGCCGTTGCCGAAGCGCAAACACGCGCCCAGTTGGCCGGCGTCTTGGCAAATATTCAATTTCACCGGGCGTCTGTAGCCAATCTCGACTTTTTAACCGGTTTGTATGACCTGGCGCTAGATGTGGGCTGTATGCACGCGCTGGACGAGGCTGAACTGCACGCTTACGCGGCCGGGGTACGCCGTCTTCTGCGGCCAGGGGCCGCCTATTTGTTATTTGCTCGCCTGCGCCAACCGGATGATGATTTTGCCAACGGCCCGCGTGGTTTGCCGGAAGAGAGCATTCGCCGCTTATTTGCGTCTGGTTTTGTATTGGAGCGGGTTGAGCATGGCGAAACGACGGTGGAAGATCACCCAGTTTGGGCGTCAGCCTGGTTTTATTTTCGCCGGCAGTCAGGGTAATTCTGCCATAATCCCGGCCAACTGCGCCATATCTTGCCCCAGAAGGAGGTTGAAGGCGGCGGCTTGTTGGCTGAGTTGTTGCAGCAGGGTCATGTGGGGGAGAAGCATGGCTGTGTCCCATTGGTCAATGCTTTCGGCCATGAGTTGGGCCAAGCAGATGGCGCGGTTTTTGGGCGCTAGTCTGCTTTCCTGTCGCTGCTCAACGTGGGGGAAGGCGACGGCCGTTACCCTGGCCGGCTCTGACCATTTAATAACATTTAACAATGATTGGGTTATGTCTGTTTGACCTGGTGATGACAATTCTCCTACCCAATCCCGCAGCTCTGGCAGTAAATTGAGGGTCTGGGGGCGAATGCCAATCGCGCCCGGCGTGGGCAGAGCATAAATCCCATCCGCCCGCTCTTGCAGCAGCAGCACATCATTAGCCAGCAGCCGCCAACCGGCTAAAAGCAAGCTGAGGCCGGTGGTTGTTTTTCCACTGCCAGATGGCCCGACGATGAGAACGGCACGGCCGTCTTTGGCCGCCGCAAAGGCATGTACTAAAAAATACCCCTGGCGGCGCAGTAGAGGGGCCAGGCTGGTGAAGGTGATATCCTCGAAACGGCCGTAGGCCATTGCCCTGGCAACCAAACATCCCCTTGCGCCGGGCATGGTTGGGGAGGACGTTTTGTAAAGCGGAACATCCACCAGCGCGCCGTCCAGGTAATGGAGCCGGACCCATTCCCCATCTCCCTGGTAAACCGACAATATCTCCACAGTATCCGGCAGGATACGGCCGTGTTGACTGTCGCTAAAAAAAGGCGGCGTATCCGGCAGCGGCGGCAAAGCGTCTACCAACGACAACCACAGCCCCAAATCCGCCGCCGCCGGGGCCGTCTCTGCCAGCGGCCAGGCATTGAAAAGCGCCTGCCACCCTTCCTGAATCGCGGTATCCTCACTTTGTAGTTGGATGGTCAAATTGTGCAGCGAAAGAAACATGAGGAAACAAGAGTAAGAGCTAGAGTTAGAGGAAATGTCAATCCTCTAGCTCTAGCTCTATCTTTATTGATTTAGCAGGCTGTTAATCGCCTGTTCAAAGACTGAGTAAGGCTGTGCCCCGGAGACGAAGTTGCCATTGATGAAGAAGGCGGGCGTACCGCGCACGCCGAAGGAACTGCCTTCCTGCAAATCGGCCTGGATGGCCGATTCATATTGGTTACTGTTTAGACATTCAGTGAAAACGGCCGTATCCAACCCCAATTGGCTGGCATACCCCGCAAACAACTCCGCTGTATTTGACTGGTTGCTCCACTGCGACTGGGCGGTAAACAGAGCATCGTGCATCGCTGCATATGCGCCCTGGTCCCCGGCACAGCGGGCGGCCACCGCCGCGCCAACCGCCTGCGGGTGAATACTGGTCAATGGGAAATCCTTAAACACATAGCGCACCAATCCCGTGTCAATAAAATTCGCTTTGATTTGCGGGAATGTCTGCTGGAAATGGCGGCTGCAAAACGGGCATTGAAAATCAGTGTACTCCACCATGACCACCGGCGCATCCGGATCGCCAATGCTGTACGCCCCTTCAATGGGTACATTAACCGGTCCTGATGGTTGTGGAACGGCCGTTGGCTGCGCTGCCGCTTCACGTGGTACGTAAGCATCGGCCAACGTGCCTTCTTCGGCCAGACCAATGCCATATTCAAACACACTAAAAGGCTGCGCGCCGCTCACCGGGAAGCCATTGATAAAGAAGGCCGGCGTGCCGGTGACGCCCAGTTGCATCCCTTCCTCCAGATTAGCCTGAACAACATCGTCATACTTGTGGCTGTCAACACATTCATTAAAACTGTTAATATCCAGCCCCAACTCAGCAGCCAGGTCGGCCAGAACCAGCGCTGGGTCATTTTCAGCCCAATTCGCCTGGTTGTCAAAAATAACGTCATGCATTTCCCAATAAAGCGCTTGCTCGCCGGCACAACGCGCCGCCGCCGCCGCCGCCCGTGCATTCGGATGCAGATTGTCCAGTGGAAAATCCTTCATAATATAATAAACTCGACCCGTCTCAATCATCTCCGTAATTAATTGGGGGACAGTTTGTTGTGCATGGCGTTGACAGAACGGGCATTGGTAATCAGTATATTCGATGATCGTCACAGGTGCATTGGGGTCGCCCATGGCCGCAGCGATATTATCGGTGGATATCGTAGCCGGGGTCGGCGCAGCCGCTGGCTGACTGGGTTGAGCTGGCTCTGGCTCGTTAGATGCTAACGCGCCGCCATCACTCACCGTAGCAATGGCCTGGTTGAAAACCGATAATGGCTGGGCGCCAACAAGCGGCTGATTATTGATAAAGAAGCTGGGCGTGCTGCTAACCCCCCGGCTGCGCCCCAAATCCACATCGCTCTGAATGGCGTCAGCATATTTGCTGCTGTTTTGACATGCGTCAAATTGGGCAGTATCCAGTCCGAGTTGGCCGGCAAAACCGGCGAAGACGGTATTGGCGTTGTTATTGGCCCAGGCTTCACCGTTGGCAAAAATCAAGTCGTGCATGCCCCAATAGGCTGCCGCACCCTGGTCTCCGGCGCAGCGGGCGGCGTTGGCCGCCGCAGTGGCCTGGGGATGAATGCTGGTCAGGGGGAAATCATAGAAGATGAGGACAGCCTGACCGCTGGCGATTTGATTGGTTTCCAGCGCGGGCAGGGTTTGGGCGAAGAAACGGGCGCAGAATGGGCATTGGTAATCGGAGAACTCTTCCAAAACAACAGGGGCATGACGATTGCCACGATAGGGATGTCCATCTTCGGTAAAGCCAACTTCGATGCCGTTGGCGTCGGTTTCTTTGTTATCACTGCTTGTATCTTGACCACGGGCGGCGCTGGACGTTGAATCGTCTGGAGCGATGGTCTCATCGGCCACGCCGGTTGGGGCAACGGGGGTTTCTTTGATTGCGGGGTTGGCCGGGCTGGCCGGGCTGGCCGGACCGCAGGCTACTGCCAGCAGACTCAATAGAACAGTTGCAATAATGTATTGCCAGAATATTTGTTTCTTCATAGATTACTCCGTGCGATTTAGATGCAGCCGGGTTGGTTTCAACCTTTCTACTATACCGCGAAGCACTCAAATCGCTAATTAAGGAAAAGTGAGTATTTAACTGGAGTCTGGCGAATTTCAGATTTCCCTCTGGTGTGTAAGGCGATTTTCAAAATCGCCTTACAAGTAAAAAAAATGGTTCTTTAGGATTTCGCGGGGTCGAGGAAAAAACCTGACACGAATAATAAGAAAATTCGTGAAATTCGTGCCATTCGCGTCAAAAAATTAACCATCCGGTGAACTAACCACGCGAAATCCCAGAGACCCGAAAAAATCAGTGTCCAGTATGTTGAGAGTTACTTAAAGCGTATCTGACTGCGACTGCCGCCTCAGCAGCAACGATTCGTCATTGATTACGAGATGTGCTAGACTCGCTTGTTCGTTTTGTAACGGGTTCAATCTCGTTAGCGTAACCATGCTGTCTTACGTGTGCGCTTACGGTTGCCGCGCCGAATACGGGTTGAAAGCGCGGGCAATAAGTGGGCGACTTTCTATTGTTTTATTTATTTTATGAGACGGTTTTTCAGGAATATTTTGGTGGATGAGCGGGAAGATATGTTTGGGGCGCCTGTTTCCGAGCCGGAGGGCGCTAAGTTTCTGATTATTGGGCTGGGCAATGCGGGCCGCCGCTACCGGAACAACCGGCATAATATCGGTTTTATGGTGGCGGATCGGCTGGCGGAAGCGTACGACATTAGTTTAGGACGGGTGCAGCAAAGGGCGGTGGTGGGCAACGGCCGTATCGCCTCCCGCCGCGTCATCCTCGCTAAACCACAAACCATGATGAACTTGAGCGGCGATGCAGTTGGCCCATTAGCCAATTACTACAAAATCCCGTTGGCCAACATGCTTGTTATCTACGATGAACTGGACCTACCTCTGGGAACCATTCGCCTGCGTGAAAAGGGCGGTTCCGGCGGCCACAACGGGATGAAATCAATCATGCAACAGGTGGGTAACGATTTTCCCCGGATGCGGCTGGGAATTGGCCGCCCGCCGGGAAAAATGCCGCCGGCGGCCTATGTTCTGCAAGATTTCGGCCAAAACGACCTCCCCCTGTTGGCTGACGTCATTGAGGAAGCTCTAAAAGCTGTTGTCACTTACTTGACTGAGGGGATTGACCTGGCAATGTCCCGCCATAATAGAAACATGAACCAGGAAACGTGAAGCGGAACCTGACTGGTTGGCGCGCTTCACGCTAACCGCTTACGCGCCACGCTTAAACGCACGATGACTGTATCTGGTATTCTCGACATTTTTAACCAGCTTCCCGCCTTGGGGCAGTTGGTTGAGCAGTTGGACAAACAGGCGCCTGTGCCGCCGCTGCTGCTTGCTAAAGCGGCACGGCCGTCTTTCCTGAGTTATCTTTACCTGACCCGGCAGCGCCCCATCATCTTGCTTACCGGGCGTGTAGATACCGCTGCCGCCTGGCAGCAGGCGCTGGAGATGTGGCTGCCGGAAAATGTTGCCGCGCTGCGCTTCCCCGAACCTACCCCGCTGCCTTATGACCGGGGGCCGTGGGGAACCCGCTCACGGCAGGGCCGCTTGCAAGTGTTCACCCGCTTGATTTCTGGTCAGAACCCACAAATCCCGGCGGTGGACGTACCGCCGTTCATCATCATGTCGGCGCGTGCCTTTCTGCAAAAAACAATCTCACAGCGCCGCTTCTTGACAGTTACGCGCGCTTTGCGCGTCGGTCAAATAATTGACCTGGAGAAAATCCTGTCGCACTGGTCAGCCATTGGCTATGAAGCGGTTAGTGTGGTAGAAGCCGCCGGTCAATTCAGCCGCCGCGGCGGTATCCTGGATATTTTCCCTATCGCTTCGCCTTATCCGGTGCGCATCGAGTTGTTTGGTGATGAAATTGACACCATGCGCTATTTCGATCCGGCCACTCAGCGTTCTCGGCAGTTAGATGGCAGCAGCCTGACCGAGCGTATTGTCGTGCCGCCGGCGCGAGAAGCGCTGCCCGGCGCAGCCCAGGCGTATGCCCAAACGCTGGATAAAGAGTCGCATGCCGACGGTGACAGCTTGCCTTCCTGGCGGGATGATATGGCCCATTTACAGGCGGGGATTCCGTTCCCCAACCTGGAATTTTATTTGCCTTTGATTTACCCGCGCCCGGCCAGCCTGTTGGATTACTTACCGTCGGATGCGCTGGTGGTAGTGGATGATTGGGGGGAGATGGTAACGGCCGTTACTGAACTCCACGACCACGCCGACCAAATTGCCAACGAACAGCCCATCCTGCCCCCCGGCTATCCTGCGCCCATTTTTGACTGGTCAGAACTGGCCGGAGAATTAAATTGGTGGCAGCCTTTGATTCTTGGCGAAGGGGCCGACGCCGACAGCCCGCCCTTCCTGGCGGGCGCGCTGGCCGAATCTTTCGAAACCGGGCCGCGCTATGGCGGGCAAATGCGCCCCCTCATGACCCATCTCAAATCAACCCAACGCGAAGGCGACCGCATTGTGGTTGTTAGCCGCCAAGCCTCCCGTCTGGCTGAACTGTGGCGCGAAGAAGGTAGGGGTAAAGGGGTGAAAGGGGGTAGAGGCGAGTCCTTGTTCACCCCTTCACCCGCTCACCCGCTCACCCCCGCATACCAACTTTCTTCACTCCCCCCCGACGGCAGCCTCACCTTCATCCAGGGCAGTCTGGCTGAAGGCTTCACCCTGGTGCGGCGCGACGACAACGAGATCCTCCTGGATTTGCTCACCGACGCTGAAATTTTCGGCTGGAACCGGCCCGCGCCGCGCCGCTGGCGTAAACCGGCCCCCATCGCCCCCGAAACCCATTTTGCCGATATTGCCGCCGGCGATTATGTCGTTCATTTAGAATACGGGATTGGTTTGTTCAAAGGTCTTGTTTCACGGGCTGTTGGTGGAACGGACCGCGAATATTTGCTGGTCGAGTACGACAACAGTGATGTTCTGTATGTCCCTGTGCATCAGGCCGATCGGGTGAGTAAATGGATTGGTTCCAGCGAACGGCCGCCGACCCTCAACCGGCTGGGCGGAAAGTCATTGTGGAGCAAAGCCAAAGCGAAAGCGCAACGTGCCGCCGATGAATTAGCCGAGGAATTACTTGATTTATATGCTACCCGTGAAACTGTGCCCGGTCATGCGTTTGCCAAAGATGGCGAGTGGCAGACTGCGCTGGAAGCCAGCTTCCCTTACCGCGAAACAGAGGACCAACTGCGTGTTATTGCCGAAGTGAAAGCCGATATGGAACGGCCGCAGCCGATGGATCGACTCGTTTGCGGCGATGTGGGCTATGGCAAAACGGAAGTGGCCCTGCGCGCCGCCTTCAAGTCTGTCCTGGACGGCAAGCAAGTTGCCATTCTTGTGCCCACGACTATCCTGGCGCAGCAGCATTACAACACTTTCAGAGAGCGGTTGTCCCCTTTCCCGGTGACTGTGCAAATGTTATCTCGCTTCCGCACGTCTATGCAGCAGGCCCGAATTGTTCAAGACCTGCGTAACGGCCGTGTGGACATCATCATCGGCACCCACCGCTTGTTGTCTGATGATGTAGCCTTCAAAGATTTGGGATTAGTCATCATTGATGAAGAACAGCGGTTTGGCGTGGCCCATAAAGAGAAATTGAAGCAGTGGCGCACCGAAGTGGATGTGTTGACAATGACGGCTACGCCCATCCCCCGCACCCTGCACATGAGTCTAACTGGCGTGCGCGATATCAGCATTATTGACACCGCCCCGGCGGAGCGGCTGCCGGTGCAAACTTACGTGGGCGAAGCGGACGAAACTCGTCTGCGCCGCGCCATTTTGCGCGAACTAGACCGTGGCGGACAAATTTTCTTTGTCCACAACCGGGTGCAGAGCATCGAAATTGTGCAGCGGCTCATTCAACGCCTGGTACCGGAGGCGATTATCGCTGTCGGACACGGACAAATGAGTGAACGGCAGCTAGAACGCATTATGGTCGAGTTTGCCGAGGGCAAGATTGATATTTTACTCAGCACAACTATTATTGAAAGCGGCCTGGATTTCCCCAATGCCAACACGCTCATTGTGGATCGGGCGGAAATGTTTGGTCTGGCGCAGTTATATCAACTGCGCGGCCGGGTAGGGCGGGGCATACGCCGGGCGTATGCCTACTTTTTCCACAGCCCCTGGCGCGGACTGACGCCGGTGGCCCGCGCCAGGTTGGAAACGATTGCCGAGCAGACGCAGCTGGGCGCCGGGTATACGATTGCGATGCGGGACATGGAGATTCGCGGGGTGGGCGATTTGCTGGGCGCGCAGCAAAGCGGGCAGATTAGCGCGGTGGGTTTTGATTTGTATACGCGGCTGCTGGCAAATGCGGTGAAGCGGCGTAAGGCGGAGAAGGCAGGGAAACCGATTACGTTTGATCTGCCAGAGGCGACGTTGATTGATTTGCCGCTGGCGGCGTATGTGCCCCCGGATTATGTGCCCGATGGCGCGCTGCGATTGCGGCTGTACCGGCGTATGGCGCTGTTGGATTCGATGGCTGATATTGATGAGATGGCGGAGGAGATGGCTGATCGGTTTGGACCGATCCCGGACCCAGTTCATAATTTGTTGTATCAACTGCGGATTAAGTCGTTGGCGCAGCGGGCGGAAGTAACGGCCGTTACCTCCGACAATGGTCAGGTGAAAATCCGCTTGGCTGGGTTGGAAAATATAAACCGTTTCCATTTACAACGTTATTTGGGCGAACAGGCGCGGGTGAGCAAAACGGCCGTGTGGATGAGCCGTGAAATGAGCACTCACGAGTGGCAGGTGGCCCTGGTGCAGGTTTTAGAGAAATTGCAGTCCTACGAAAAACTAAAAGAAGGATGAGGTAACGATATGCCTAAAAATAACATTCCTCTGGATGCCAACAATGGATTGGGAAACGACGGCCAACCGGCTAACCCGGCCAAAGCGTCCGGCGTTCCCATTCAATTCTTTGATTCACCCTTTGCCGCCCCCCAATCACGCGAGGATGTGAAGTTTAACGCCGTTGGCTTTTACGTTTACGAGGATGGGCGGCGGGTGGCTGTTGGCTTTGACATCACCCCCTTCCTGGAAGGCCCTTCCATTGAAGTGACCATCGCCAATGATAATGGCGAGCCGGCCGGGTCGTTAACCGTCATTGAGACAAACCAAACCAATTTCTCGCTGACCATGCACCTGCGTGACGAAAACCCAACCGATCTTTACTACGTCACGGTTACCCTGTATTACGCCACCCCGGAAACCGAGCGGATGGATGTGTATACCCACACCGCAACGTTTGATGTGAGTAAGCCGGGGGAGCAGTTAAGAGATTAGAGACTGGAGATTGGATAGCCTCCCGTCTCCAAATCCTCAGCCCCCTACTCTCTACTTTCCGGCTTCGCTAGCTTTTCCAACTTCCTTTTCGTTTCGCGCCACGTAATCTTGGACAGCCCCAGCTTTTGCCGGATTTCGTCTGGTTCTACGTTGGCCTTGTGGTCCCGCAGCGCCGAGATCCAGCGCAGATTTTCAAAGGAGAGCAAACCGCGTTTGAGTCCTGCCTCGTCGCCCACATCGCGCAGAACATATTCCAGGTTGCGGGCGGTGCAGGTGAACAGCGTGTCGGGCGGCTCATATTGCGCCAGGTATTCGTCCAACACATCCAGCCATGCTGGTTCCAGATACAGCTTACGCTCCTTGTTGCGCAGGCGTGGATTGGCGTAGCGTACGAAGAGCAGCGGCCCGCCGGGTGCGTCCCGGTCAATGTGGTTGGGAACCAGGTTCATCGCTTCGCTTTTTTTGATGCCGGTTTGCAGGAGCAGGGTCAGCAGCAGGTGGGGGCGGGCGTCGGGTTTGGCCTGAGTGCGGATGGCCTGGGTGATGGTCAGAGCTTTTTCGATGTCGGCTTCGGTGGGCAGGGTGGGCAGGGGGCTTTTGACGGTGCGTTGGATGACTTCTATCGCCGGATTATTCGCTAACACTCCCGCCTTATGCAGCCAGCTGAAAAATACTTTTAACGTCGTCACCCGGCGCGCATAGGATTTGGGACTGCAGGGCACGCCCCGGTCGTACAGGAGCCAGTGCATGAAATCATTCAAATTTTTAGTGCCGATTTCGCCAACCGGCTGACCTATGCCTAAAAATTTGCCCAACAACCGGATATCACTGGCAAATGCTTTGACGGTGTTGAGCGCAAATCCTTCATCGCGCATGTGAATTTCAAAGAGGCCCAACGCGGCTTGAATAGATGCGTCGCTGGTGAGCGGCGGTGACTTTTCGGCCGTTTCTGGCGGTAGTTGGTCTTTGGGAATTAAAGCGGGTTGTCTGTTTTCACTCATGTGTCGCTCCTTTTGTACTTCGCATAGACGGTGAAATAGTAGAACATTTGAACCATTTTGTCAACTAATCTTGTCCGTTTTTTTTCTTTTGCTATTGTTAGCATGGACAATGAACCGCAGTGCGCTGGTGGCAAATCATCACACTATGCAGCGTAAACCCTAAAAAATAGTAAGCGTTCACTCCCCCCGGAGACTTTTGAAGTTTTGACGCTCTGTGTGGTTGTGTGCTCGACTGCAAAACTTCAAAAGTCTGTTGGCGGCTGAACGGTTACAAAAAATATTGGTTCAATCGGAAGTCGTGGCCTGTAGGGACCTGCGCTTGTGATCGCCCAGAGTAGGGCGGGTACAAGACCTGCCCCTATAAGGCAAAACCCCGCAAAATCCCACAGAGCCAACATATTGAAAAGATGCTATTAACGAATAAATTCTCAGACTCTGAACGAATGGAAACGGCCGTTACCCTGGTAGACCTGTTACGCTGGCGGGCCAGACAGCAGCCGGACAAACACGCTTACACTTTCTTGCTGGATGGCGAAGACGACGCCGTTGATTGGAATTACGGCCAATTAGACCAGGCGGCGCGTATGATTGCTGCCTGGCTGCAAACGACAACAGAGAAGGGGGATCGCGCCCTCATTTTGCACCCGCCGGGCCTGGATTACATCGCCGCTTTTTTTGGCTGCTTGTATGCCGGGGTGGTGGCTGTGCCCGCTTATCCGCCCCGCATCAACAACCGACCCATGCCCCGCCTACAGGCGATTGTGGCCGACGCCCAGGCCAAAGTGGCCCTGACGACGGCCCGTATCCTGAAGAGCGTGGAGCGTCGTTTTGAACAAGCGCCTGATTTGGCGGCGCTGCGCTGGTTGGCGACGGATGAATTGGCTGACGTCGATAAGATGTTTGTATGGCGGGAAACGGCCGTTTCCCCCCAAGACCTGGCCTTTTTCCAATATACCTCTGGCTCCACCGCCGATCCTAAAGGAGTCATGTTGACCCACAGCAACTTGATGCGCAACCTGGGTCTCATTCATGATTATTTTGAAAGCAGTGACGATGAGTACGGCGTTATCTGGCTGCCGCCCTACCATGACATGGGGTTAATCGGCGGCATTCTTGGCCCGTTGTATCGTGGCTTTCCGGTAACCTTGATGTCTCCGGTCGCCTTTCTGCAAAAGCCGGCGCGCTGGCTGCAAGCCATCACCAAAACCCGTGCCACCCAAAGCGGCGGCCCCAACTTTGCCTATGACCTATGCGTAGACAAAATCACGCCGGAGCAGCGGGAAACATTGGACTTGAGCAGTTGGACAGTCGCCTTCAACGGCGCGGAGCCGGTGCGCGCCCAAACGATACGCCGTTTTACGGAAACATTTGCCCCTTGCGGTTTTCGGCCCGAAGCGTTTTATCCTACTTATGGCATGGCCGAGGCGACGCTGCTCATTTCTGGCAGCGTGAAGGCGGAACGGCCGCGTACATTGACAGTAGATCGGACCGAATTGGCGCGCCATCGGCTGGTGACGGCCGTTTCCGATCCCGCCCGCCGCCAAACCCTCGTCAGCGCCGGCCGTATTTTGGGTGATCAGATCGTTTGCATTGTCCAACCGGAAACAGCCCGCACATTGCCCGCCGGCGAAATTGGCGAGATTTGGGTTTCCAGCCCGTCCATTGCCCAGGGTTACTGGAACAAACCAGCCCAAACGGAACAAAACTTACGGGCGCGGTTAGCCGATAATGGCGGCCGTCCGTTTTTGCGTACCGGCGATCTGGGTTTTATGCGGGATGGATTCTTATACGTCACCGGCCGCCTGAAAGATTTGATTATCATTCGCGGGCGCAACCATTACCCGCAGGACATTGAGCAGACGGCGGCTGACAGCCACCAGGCTTTTGCCCGCGATGGCGGCGCCGCTTTTTCGATTGATGTAGATGGCCAAGAGCGGTTGGCGTTGGTTCAGGAAATGCGACGTGAATATCGGAAAACGGCCGTTTCCGAAGTCGCCCAGGCGGCCCGGCAGGCGATTGTCGCCCAACACGGCCTCGATTTGTATGCCCTCGTTCTGCTCAATCCCCTGCGTATCCCCCGCACTTCCAGCGGCAAAATCAAACGCCACGCCTGCCGCGCCGGTTATCTGAATGACACACTCAACCCGATTGCCGTTTGGACAGCCGGGCAACAGCCAATAATCAATAACCCATTACCAAATAACCAGTTACCCAATACTAAAACGGCTGCCGAAGTTCAAAACTGGTTGGTAGACCGGCTGGCGGCGCGGCTCAAATTGGAACCCGGACAAATTGATGTTGAACGGCCGTTCGACAGCTATGAGCTTGATTCCCTGGTTGCCATTGGGTTTTCCGGCGAACTGAGCCAATGGTTGGGGCGCGACCTGCCTGGTAACCTGCTGTTGGAACATGACACCATTGCCGCCCTGGCCGGCCATCTCGGCGCAGAACCCGTGGAACGATTTGCCAAATCGTTTAATGACGACACAGAACGATTTACCAAATCGTTTAACCGATTGTCTCAACCCCATCCCTTCACCGAGTATGTCAATCCTTACCTGGGCGAGATGTTGGAACAGTTCAAAATGGACAAGCGTTTTGTCCGGGCCGAGGGATGCTGGTTGTGGGATGAGGACGAGGAGCAGTACCTGGATTTCATCGCTATGTACGGCGCGCTGCCGTTTGGCTTCAATCACCCCGACATTTGGAGTGCGGTACACGAGGTGGCCCAGGCGATGCCGCCCAGCTTTGCCCAGCCATCCCTGTTAGACGCCGCTGGGGAGTTGGCCCAACGGCTCATTGAATTGGCCCCGCCGGGATTGAAATATGTGACTTATGCTAACAGCGGTGCGGAAGCGGTGGAAGCGGCCGTCAAGCTGGCCCGCGCCGCTACCGGCAAGCTGGGCATCCTCTCCGCCGACAACAGTTTTCATGGCAAAACATTGGGCGCGCTCTCGGCGACAGGACGCGATTATTACCAGCAGCCTTTTGGCGCGCCGGTTCATGGGTTTTCTCGCGTGCCTTACGGCGATTTGACTGCATTGGCAGCCGCGTTACAGGCCGGCCACGCAGAAACGGCCGCTTTTATCGTTGAACCCATTCAGGGCGAGGGCGGCATTATCGTGCCGCCACCCGGCTACCTGGCTGGCGCGCGTGAGTTGTGTACTCGCTACGGCGTCTTGTTGATCGTGGATGAAATCCAAACTGGGCTGGGGCGCACCGGGCATCTGTTCGTTAGTGAAGTGGAGCGCGTGCGGCCCGATATTCTGGTGGTCGCCAAGGCGCTGGGCGGCGGCCTGGTTCCCATTGGGGCGATGTTGAGCCGGGAAGAATGTTATGTTGAGGAATTTGCCATCAAGCACACCTCAACTTTTGCCGCCAATACGCTGGCCTGCCGCGTGGGGCTGCGTGTACTGGAACTGCTAACGCGGGATAATCAGGCGCTGTTGTGGCAGGTGGCGGAGAATGGCGCTTATTTGAAGGCAGAAGTGGAGAAGCTGCGGCGACAGTACCCCCAGATTTTAACGGCCGTTCACGGACGCGGCTACATGCTGGGATTGGCGTTTAATAATGACCGGACAGTTTACGGCCGTCAATGCTTGCTGGGGCCGATGGCCGAACAGGAGATATTAACGGCCGTCATCGCCAGCTACATGCTCAACGTCGAAAAAATCCGGGTCGCGCCCACGCTCAATGGTGCCAGTGTCCTGCGGCTGGAGCCGCCCCTCATCGCTGACAGGGCGATGTGTGACCAGGTGATTGGGGCGGTTAGCCGTCTGCTGGCGATTTTACAGGCAGGCAATACGGCCCGGCTCATGGCTCATCTGGTGGGGCGACTCCCATCCCAGATCGAGTCAGTTGCTGAGAATGCGCCAACCGCCAGTGAAACGGCCGCGCCGCAGGCGGGCGACGGCCGTTTTGCCTTCCTTGTTCACCCCCTGACGCCGGCCAGCTACGTCGAGTTCGACGCCAGCCTGGCTGCCTTCAACGATGACGAACTGGCCGACCTGACCCGGCGTTGGCAGGGAGCCGTCGAGCCGTTTGTGGTGGGGACAACCCGCATCCAATCGGCGGCCGGGGCGACGGCTTACGGCGAATTTATCGGCGTCCCTTACACCGCTGATGAGTTGATGTCTATGCCCCAGGCCGAGGCGGTGACGGAGCTGCGTAAGGGGGTGGAACTGGCTCAGGAACGGGGGGCGCGGATTGTTGGCCTGGGTAGTTACACCTCGATTGCCAGCGGCAACGGCCGTCTCCTAACCGGTGCTAACATGCCTCTGACCACCGGCAACAGCTACACTGTTGTTGCCACCGTCCAGGCCATCGGCGCGGCGGCGGAGCGGCTGGATTTGGATTTATCGCAGGCGGCGGTCGCCATCATCGGCGCGACCGGTTCGATTGGCCGGGCGACGGCGCTGCTGCTGGCTGGGCGGGCGGGGCGGCTCATCCTCATCGGCAATCCGGCTCACCCTGAGCAAAGTTTGGCCCGATTGCAGACGGTAGCGGCTGAAGCGGCCGGTTATTGGCCCCAGCCAAATGGCGGCGGGCCGGCCGGCGGCCGGCTCCTCATCACTGCCGACGCCGCCCAATATTTACCCCAGGCCGACGTTATTGTGACGGCCACTTCCAGCGCCCAAAGGCTGCTGACGGCCCAACATTTGAAACAAGGCGCGGCTATTTGCGACACGTCACGGCCGTCTAACGTCAGCCAGGCGGTACAGGTGGCGCGGCCCGATGTGCTGGTTATTGACGGCGGCATCATTGCCGTGCCCGGCCGGCCCGATTTAGGCTGGCGCTTTGGCCTGGAGCCGGGATTGTCTTTTGCCTGCATGGCCGAGACGATGATGTTGGCGCTGGAGCAGCGTTACCAGCACGGCAGTCTGGGATTGGATTTGGACATGGATTTCCTTAAGATGATACGCCGGTTAGCCGTGAAACACGGCTTTGACCTGGCCCAAATCAGCAGTTTTGACCGGCCGCTGACGGAGGCGAAGTGGCAGCAGGCGCTGGCCGCCCGAAAGTAGCGAGAGCAACCGGCCATGGATGCGAACCTGATTGACATTCTATCCAGTTAGGCGCCTCTGATAATCACGCGCCGTCTGGCCGAAAATCCGGAGCCAATCAGTTCGCCGGCGCTGTGGCGTGCCCGGAATTGTCCCCAGCACCAGCGTCAAGTTATTTTCTACCGGCTTTTGAGCGGCGTCAATTTCGGCCGTGATGTCCTGGCCGAGCAATATCTGGCTGATGATGAGGCGGGCGACGTCGGCCATTTCCGCGTCAATGTCCATAACCTGACCGGATTGAGCGTAACCCCGCCGCTAAGGGCGGGGCAAATTGGGTGAGCATTTGCTGCTGGTAGCCGGGGCCGGGCGCTTGTCCCGGCGGGGGTGAGGAGCGGGAGAATTGCATGATCTTGATTGTAGAGGATGTGGTCGAGATTGGAAAGGAAAGCTTCATTGGCACGTTTTTGGAGAGTGTGGCAATATATCTGAACGATGCGTGGAATCTGGAAACAATTGCGAGCCGCCCCATTGCACTTTCAACTACGCCGAATTCGCTGGATTGCTCCTCTGGTCGTTTTGCTTCTGGCGGCTGTGCATCAAACGGTTGTTCATAACCTGGTTGCTTTTATTTGGCCGCATTGGTCTGGGGCCGAGTTATTGCTGTATAGTCTGACCGGGAGTATTGTGGCCTGGATTGGGTTGAGCTGGCTGGCAACGGCCGTTTCCCGCCAATCACAAGCCGAATCGCAGTTACGTCACGCCTATGACGAATTAGAAGCCAACCATCAAAAATTACTGGCCCTGCACGATCTAGGCCAAAATATCGCCACTGCCAGCGATAAACAATCCGTTTTTGAACTAGCCGCCCGCGCGCCGCTGCAATTAACCGGCGCTCAATCCTCCACCGTCGTCACTTTCGCTAATGGGGACAACCGTCTCAAGCTGGACATGGCCTGGGGGTTGAGTGAGCGCTACCTGCACCTTCTGCGTCGGCGCATTGACGTCGGTATCATGGCTGACCGCTGCCGTACCTGTACCACGCTTCGCACCCACGCTTCCAGCGACTGCCCGCTCTTTGAAGGGTTGCAAGCGCAGGCGCAGGCGGAAGGCATTCGCTCATTGGTCTGTTTGCCCATCGCCCAGGCAGATGAACGGATCGCGGTCTTATCCGCCTATTTTCCATCCGCCGCCGGCCCGCCGGAAGACCAGATGCGGCTGCTAAGTATTTTGGGTGGGGTGGTGGCAGCTGCGTTGGAAAGTATGCACGCACGCACGCGCCAGACCAGTACGCTGACGGCTTTGGATCGGGTCACGCAAACGGCCGACGCTATTGATGAACTGGCGGTGCAGGCGCTCGACATCGCCATTTCTGGGTGGGACGCCCAGGTGGGCGGCTTGTTCCTGTTTGATGATGAAACCAGAACCTGGTCGAACAGCGCCCGGTACAATTTGGGCCACGATGCGGCTGACCCGCGTTATCAATTGGCGCTGGCGATGTCGCGGCAGGTGTATGGGAGTGATAGGCCGCTTATTACCGCAGACATGAATCCCGACGCCGATCATGGGCTGCGCTCAGCGGCGGCCACGCCGCTGGTGACGGAAGGCCAGACGCTGGGGGCGCTGTTCCTGGGCGCGAACCGGCCCCAGGCTTTGAATCCGCTGCACGCGGAATTGTTGGGGACGATGGCCCATCAAATTGCTCTGGCGATCCGCAACGCGCAACTTTATTCCCGGTTGGAGCAGATGGCGGTGCTGGAGGAGCGTTACCGGCTGGCGCGGGAGTTTCATGATGGGCTGGCGCAAACGTTGGGATATTTGGGTTTGCAGGCCGAGCGGCTGGAAATTTTGTTGACGACGGGACAGGTGGCAACGGCCGTGACCGAGTTCGGTGAAATCCGGCAGTCTATCCGGGCGGCTTATGTGGATGTGCGCGAGGCGATTGACGGGCTGCGCCTGGGTGTGGCCGATCCCGGCCAAATCGCCGCCCGATTAAGCGAGTACACGACTGAGTTCGCCCGGCAAACAGGACTACAGGTGAGATTTACGGCCGTTCCCAACGACATCACGATTGACCCGGCCACAGCTTTACAACTGCTGCGTATCGTCCAGGAAGCGCTGACCAATGTCCGCAAACATGCCCAGGCCCGGCAGGTAGCGATTTGCCTGGACGCCGCGCCGTCCGAGTTGGAACTGACTGTCACCGATGATGGACGCGGCTTTCCCGACACACTACCGGCTGATCGGGAATATCATAATTATGGCCTGGCCACCATGCGCGAACGAGCCGAGGGTCTGGGAGGGGCTTTCACTGTCGCTACCCAGCCCGGACAGGGCACGCGCATTACCGTTGTTGTGCCTACGGCCGTTCCGGAGTCGCGGCTTTAGCCGGGAGGTAACCGGCTAAAGCCGCGACTCCGATACTCGGTTTGTCCGCAAAATGTGCGTTATGTGCGTTAATTTTTTGCCACGAATTTCACGAATTACACGAATTAAAACCGTCTAAATTCGTGTAATTCGTGAAATTCGTGGCAGAGATTTTTGATTGCGGCTCTGCCGCGTTATGAAATAATTATCTAAATGTGTATACCCGGCAGTCAAACAAATATGCCAGGAGCGGCGCATGATCAAAGTCCTCATTGCCGATGATCACCATCTATTCCGGGATGGTTTGACTCGTATCTTGAGCGCATACCCGGAAATCGAAGTTGTCGCCAGCGTCGCTAGCGGCGAAGAAGCTGTTACCCAAGGCGCGGCGCTGCAGCCCGATCTTTTCTTGTTAGACGTCAACATGCCGGGCATTGGCGGCGTTGGCGCAACCCGACAGCTGCGCGCCGGGAACCCGGAGGTCAATATCTTGATGCTGACCGTTTCTGAGCAGTAGAGCGATCTGTTCACCGCTATCCGCGCCGGGGCGCGCGGCTACCTGCTCAAAGACGCCACTAGCAGCCAACTTCTGGACGCAGTGCGGCGGGTTCACGCCGGTGAAGCGATCATCGCTCCGGTGATGGCCGCCAAGTTGTTCGATGAATTTGCCGCGCTACCGGCTGCGCCCAAACCGTCGCCCAAACTGGATGAGTTAAGCGAACGCGAACGCCAGATTTTGCATTTGCTTACGCGCGGCTTGAGTAATAAGGAAATTGGCAGCGAGCTGGCCCTTTCTCCGCACACGATTAAAGTGCATCTGCACCGTATTTTAGAGAAATTAAACCTGCGCAGCCGGGTGGAGGCGGCGGCCTGGGCGGTGCGGCACGGATTGATGAAGAGAAATATTTGAACCGGTCATAAAGTGTTAACTTGAGCGGAGACCTTGCAAGTTTCCAATAAAAACCGGCGAAGTCTAAGAGCGGCATTAGCCCATTTGGGTTAATGCCGTCCCCCAAATATACCCAAGTGGCTATCCAGGCGATAGCCATTTTTTGTTGTTTTATCCCCATTTGATTGACGGCAAACAGGGTAATATCCCTTAAACTTGTAGGATGGCGACACGAGTATTGATAATCGGCCGTTATACCCTCTTTCATGATGGTTTGAGCCACTTGTTAGGGGAACAATCATCCCTGACCATCGTGGGAAGGGCGCGCAGTTGGGAAGAGGCGCGCCAAATGGTTGCCGGCAAGCATCCCAATGTTCTTATTATTGACCACGACTCGGCCGAACTACGTGAGGCAGATTTGATGCCGCTGTTGGAGAATGAGGAACAGGATATCAAGGTTATCTATTTGGCGTTAGCGCAAAACAAAATGATTATTCATAATCGGCAGAAGATAGCCAATGTAACGGCCGTTGACTTGCTCAATGCGTTGCAGATGGATAACAATGTTATTAAGAGCAGGGGCGAGAGCGAGAAATGAAACGGTTTCTTTTGTATGGATTTTACACGCTGCTCATCGTGGTGGTGGGCGGCGCTTTCGCCTTTAAGGTGTTCCAACCGGTTCAGGTGCTGCCCCGGATTCGGTTAGCGCCCGGCTTTGCCTTGATTGACCAGGCTGGGGAGCGGTTGACCAATGAGGATTTGCGCGGTCAATTTACGCTTTACAATTTTGGGTATACGCGCTGCGGCTCAGCTTGTGACTTATCAAATCAAAGTATGCGCGAAATGCAGGATAAATTGGATGAATTGGCGCTAGGCGACATTCCAGTTACGTTGGTCACGATTTCTTTCGACCCGGAATATGACACGCCGGAACGCTTGCAGGCGTATGCTGAATCGGTGGGCGCCGACCCAGCGCGCTGGCGTTTTGCCACGATTGCCGACCCTTCCCTGCTCAAATATGTCATCGGCGGCGGCTTTGAAACGTATTACGAAGCCCAGGATGATGGTTCTTTTGCTTTTGATCCTGCGTTTGTGTTGGTGGATGGCTGGGGCATTATCCGGGGCGAGTATCGTTATCAAACAATGGCCTCGGATGCGGAACGGATTATGCGTCATTTGGAAGTGCTGGCGGATGAGGCAATAAACAGCAAGGGATCGGCCAGCGTAGCGTATGAAGCGGCGCATTATTTTCTGTGCTATGCGCCGTAGGGATTTTTTATGAAGAAATTAGCGTGGGTTTTGTTAATTGGAGCGGCGTTGATGACGGGGGTGGCGGCTTGTGGGTTACGGCCGTATGAATTCCATGGCACTGTCATGCAGTCCCCCAGTCCGGCCGCTCCCTTTAGTTTAATGTCCAACACAGGCCAACGAGTTAGCCTGGACGATTTTCGCGGCAAATTGGTGATGCTCTATTTTGGCTACACCTATTGCCCGGATGTGTGCCCGGCTACGCTGGTGGAAATCGCCGGGGCGATGGACATCCTCGGCGAAGACGCCGAACGAGTCCAGGTGATCATGATTTCTGTCGATCCGGAACGGGATACGCCAGAGCTGTTGGGCAAGTATGTGGCCCATTTTGACCCCAGCTTTTTGGGCGTGACCGGTACGCCGGATGAGATTGCCGAAGTGGCAACGCTGTATGGCATTTACTTTGAAAAGCATGAAGGGACGGCCGCCAGCGGCTACCTGGTAGACCACACGGCGACAACCATGGTTTTGGATGAGGAAGGCCGGTTGAAACTGCTCCTTCCTTTTGGCGTAACAGCCGCCGACATGGCGGCCGATTTGGCGCAGTTGCTGCGGTAACTGTCCAGGCTGCACGGTTTTTGTAACCGCGCCAGTCTGGAGACACTGGGAGGTGAATTACGAACAAGAGAAAGGGAAAATCAATCTTAAATGTGATCGCTCATTTTCAACAATAAAAGGAGGCCTGGTTATGGCAGGACATAAAGATTCGGAACACGAAGAATTTCATCCCAAAGGCACGATAGTCGTGCTGTTAATTTTTGTCTTGACCCTGATTATTTTATGGGGTTCGGTATATGTGATACTGCTTTCACGAGGGGTGACCGTATGACGACTAAACAATCAATGCATATTGATCCTTATGAAAAGAACTGGATTCGCCTCAGCATTGGGCTGCTGGTGATGTTTGCCGCAGCGGTGGCGGTAGCCGGCTTTGCGCTGGGTATTCAAGTTCCTACGAGTGAACAGCGCGTTGATCCTAAGACGGTTGCGGAAGTTGGCCCCTGGGCCAATCCGGGGCTGCGCGAACTATCGCCAGGTAAATATGAGGCCTATGTTTTGGCGCAGACGTGGCAGTTTATGCCGCGCGAAATGACAGTTCCGGCCGGTTCCGAGATAACTTTTTATATTACCAGCAAGGATGTCCAGCATGGCTTTAAGCTGCAAGACACGAATTTGAATGTGCAGATTGTGCCTGGCCAGGTATCGAAATTGACGATTACGATTGATGAGCCGGGAGAATATACTTATATCTGTACGGAATATTGCGGTCTGGCCCATGCGGCTATGTTTGGCAAACTGATCGTGGAGTAGGAGAGGAGGCGTTATGTTAGAAAATTACGAACTATCACCTGGCGAAAAGAAGTTTATTGGCTGGCATCTCGTTTTTGGGATTCTGGCCTTGTCTATTGGCAGTTTGTTTGGACCGCTGCAGGCGTTTGAACATGCGGGGCTGGATTTATATCCGTATTTGCAGCCGTTGTTCAAATCTTATTACCAGGGCCTTACCCTGCATGGGGTGTTGAATGCGCTGGTCTTTACGACGTTTTTTATTACTGGTTTTCTCACGTTGACGGTGACTTATGGGTTGACACGGCCGTTGCGCTACCCTAAATTAAACGCTGTTGGTTTTTGGATGATGGTTGTTGGGTTGGTGACAACGGCCGTGCCCCTGCTGATGGACGAAGCCTCCGTCCTCTACACCTTCTACCCGCCCATGCAAGCCCACTGGTCATTCTACCTGGGGCTGACCCTCGTCGTCGTCGGCAGTTGGGTTGAGGGTTGGGGCTTCTACTACACCTACTACGCCTGGCGCCAAGAAAACAAAGGCGTCCGCACCCCCTTCATCTCCTTCAGCAGCCTCATCACCATGGTCATGTGGCAGATTGCCACCCTG
The DNA here is from genome assembly GCA_024275635.1 of Chloroflexota bacterium. Taxonomy (GTDB): domain Bacteria; phylum Chloroflexota; class Anaerolineae; order Promineifilales; family Promineifilaceae; genus JACKCC01. Next base: position 34,610 of record JAJRYT010000083.1, read on the forward strand.
GGCATAGCCGCCGAAATTTTGACCATGCTCCTGCCCTGGTCCCTGGGCTGGATTGACGGCGCCGATCCCCAACTGGCCCGCACCTACTTCTGGTTCACCGGGCATCCGCTGGTTTATTTCTGGTTATTACCCGCCTACATCTCCTGGTACGGCATGTTGCCCAAACAAGCCGGCGGCAAATTATTCAGCGATTCCCTGGCCCGCCTGGCCTTTTGGCTCTTCCTGCTGCTCTCCGTTCCCCTGGGATTCCATCACCAATTTGTTGACCCCGGCGTGCCGGCCGGCTGGAAATTCCTACACGCCATCTTGACCTATTCCGTCTTCCTTCCCTCCATGCTGACCGCCTTCACTGTCGTTGCTTCGCTGGAATATGCGGGGCGGCAGCGGGGCGGGAAAGGGCTGCTGGGCTGGATTCGCGCCTTGCCCTGGGATGATCCCTCGGTGACGGCGCAGTTATTGGCCGCTATTCTCTTCGTCTTCGGCGGCATTGGCGGGCTTACCAATGCTTCCTACAACGTGAACCTGGTTATACACAACACAGCCTGGGTTCCCGGCCATTTCCACCTGACAGTGGCCTCGGCCGTTACCATGTCCTTCATGGGCATTTCTTACTGGCTGATACCTTATCTGACCGGCAAGAAGTTGTGGAAACCCAAGTGGGCCGTCATCCAATCCTGGATATGGTTTGTGGGGATGATCATCTTCTCCAACGCGATGCACGTGGTAGGTCTACTGGGCGCACCGCGCCGCACGCCGTTGGGATTGGCTCCCTACATCCCTGAGGAATGGAACGGGCATCTCCTCCGGGTGGGCATTGGCGGCGCCATCATGTTTGTGGGCATGTACCTGTACGTCTTCATCGTCGCTAAGACGGCGTTTGCCAAACACGCTGAACCGGCCACGGTTGAAATTCCGGTTGCTGAGGCGATGCACGATCCGCAGGAAACGCCCGATTGGCTTGACCGTTGGGTCCCCTGGTTAATTGGTACGGTGGCGCTAATCTTGGTTGCTTACGGGCCGCAGCTTATTGACCAGATTGCCAATATTAGCCTCACATCACCTGGGTTTAAAGTCTGGTAATGATTATGATTAAGGTGACAGTCACCGGTAAGCGGAGCTTGCCTGAGATGACTGTCACCTATTCCTGCCATGCCGACCATCAACGCACCCACTAAAAGACAAGACAATCCTGGCGATTTACCTGGGGGAGCGCAACCAATGGATAGGAGAGCAAACCCGTTCCATGAGAGTGTGGATTGGGCCGAGCGACACAATCCGCCAGTGCGTCGTTTTTTGACCTGGGTGGAACGTCTCTCGCTGGCTTTGGAGTCGCCTATCAATAAGCTGACAGGCGAGTCGCAGTTTAACCCGTTGTACCATACGGGCACAATTGTGGTTTTTTCGCTGCTGCTGGTTTTGTTTACCGGCGTTTATTTGACGATGTTCTACCAGTTTGGTTTTGTGTCGTCTTATGAAGCGGTAGGCAAGATTGAAGCAAGTTTTGTGGGCCGAATAGTGCGGGCGATACATCGGTATGCGTCGGGTGCAGCATTACTCACAACCCTCCTGCACGGTTGGCGCACCTTTTTTCAGGATCGGTTTCGCGGGGCGCGCTGGTTGGCTTGGGTCTCCGGCGTGGTCATGGCGGCCTTCCTCTGGTTCGTAGGCGTCACCGGTTACTGGCTTATTTGGGACGAACGGGCACAGATCATCAGCCAAACCCTCATCATTGCTTTACAGAATTTATCTGTTGGTCAATCTTTTTTAATTAATTATTTGGTGACGGAAACGTCCGGAACCGGCTGGATTTTTATCTTGTTGGTTCTGACGGTTCATGTGCTGCTGTCGCTCATAATCGGGTTGTCTTTTTGGTATTATCACGTCAAACGGCTCAACCGGCCCAAGCTTTTGCCGCCCCGTTATTGGATGGGCGCGGTTGGCGGGCTGCTGGCGCTGGCGGCCATTCTGATTCCGGTGGGCATGTTGCCGGCTGCCGACCCGTCCCGTCTGCCTGGTCAGGTGACGCTTGATTCTTTTTTCCTGTTTTATCTACCGGCGGCATTAAACGGATCGCCGGTTGTGTTGTGGGGCGGGGCGGCGCTTTTATTGATTGTCCTGAGCGCAATCCCCTGGCTGCTGGCACGGCCGTCTCTCTCCCCCATTGTTGTGAGTGCGGAACGGTGTACGGGTTGTACCTTATGTGCGGTTGACTGCCCCTATCGTGCGTTTGAGATGGTTCCGCGCACAGACGGCCGTCCCCACAAATATCTGGCCGTTGTGGATCCCCACCTGTGTGTTTCCTGTGGCGTCTGCATTGGCAGCTGTCCGACAATGGCCCTGACGCTGGGCGACCAACCGGCGGAATCTTTGTGGGAGACGGCCGTTACCCGCGCCGCCCAATCCGCCAACAAGCCGGTCAAAGTCATTTTCACCTGCGAGCGTCATGCGCTGCAAGGCGCTAGGCCTTTCTTGAATGAAAACGGCACAAAAATTGTCAACGGGATGCAGATCGAGGTCATTCCTTTGACCTGTATCGGCATGGCGCATCCCGATCTGGCCGCCCAGGCATTGCAAGCCGGCGCGGCCGCTGTCCAGTTCATCGGCTGTCCGCCGGAAGATTGCGCCAATCGGGAAGGGAATCTGTGGCTGGCGCAGCGGCTGGAACGGGAACGGCGGCCCCGGCTCAAAAAAGCGTACCTCAATGCGCCCATCACGGCCGATTGGCTATCGCCGAATGAGTTCGACCACGGATTGTCGGCCAAAAAACAGCGGACATGGGCTACCGCGTATGACCGCGTCTTAGCCCAAGCGGACTGGCGCGCTTTCATCCCGGCGCTCATCCTCATGGCTGTCGTGTTAGCGGTACAAATCTGGTTGAGCGACTTGCCTTACCGGCCCGCCATGGCTGATCAATCCTTAATCGAGATTGCCATGACCCACCGGAGCGGGTATCCTGTGCAGGGTGTGGCAACGGCCGTATCGCTCAACCTTGATCCCGGCGCGCCTACCCGGCTGTTGTTAGAGATTGACGGGCAGGTTGTGTTGGATGAGACATATACACCACAAGGGAAACGAGGCGTTTCCCAGATTTACGAGCAAGCTGCCATCCTCCCTGGCGACCATCGCCTACGTTTGACCATGTTTGACCAGACGGATAAAGTACAGGGACAATTGTTGTTTGAGGAAACAGTGACGCTGGCTCCGGGGCAGGCGCTGCCGCTGCATTTTGTGGATGCCCGCGTGGGTAGCGATCCGGCGGCGGGTGAAGCGTTGTATGATGAAACAACGCTGGGAACCAATGCCTCCTGCCGCATTTGCCACTCGCTGCAGCCGGGCGTGACTCTGGTCGGCCCATCCTTTGCCGGCATTGCTTCGCGGGCGGGCGAACGGGTACCAGGGCTGTCGGCCGAGGCGTATTTGTACCAATCAATCACCGACCCGGATGCTTATGTAGTTGAAGGGTTCCCCTCCGGGTTGATGGTTCCCAATCTGGCCGAGATTTTGACGGAGGAGCAGATTGATGATTTGATTGCTTTCTTGCTCACATTGGAATAATGGACTTGGTGTTAATTCTTAGACCGAAATATAATACATGGGAAAACCATTTTTTGTTAATGAGGAGAGTTACAATGCGTAAGACAGTTTATTTCATTCTTTTAGCTTTGTTGATGTTGGTCCTGGCTGCTTGTGGCGGCGGCGGTGATGATGCTGCCAGCGGCGGCGCAGCGGCGGGTAAAGCGCTTTTTGCCCAGCCGATTATTGGCACGCAGGCGGGCTGCAGTACCTGCCATTCGCTGACCCCGGATGAGGTCATTGTCGGGCCTTCACTGGCCGGGATTGCCAGCCGCAGTGACGAAGCAGCTATTCGGGATTCCATTTTGAACCCGGATGCGAAACTGGTTGATGGCTTCCCTGCCGGCACGATGCCGCAGGTTTGGGGCGATGAATTGAGCGGTCAGCAGCTTGATGACCTGGTCGCGTATTTGCTGACGTTGAAGTAGAAATGTTTTGATAAGACTTGACAGGTTTTCCTAAACCTGTCAAGTCTTTCGGATTCAGTTACTTGTTGGGATAAGCGGTCTCTGTCCCTTCTCCCGAAAGACCCTCTGCAGTGCGGACGCCGTCCAGCACGCCATTGTCGGAAACGGTATAGGTGGCTGTGCCTTGAGAATGGGCGGTGACGCTCTCGATGTGACGCCAATTGACTTGCAGAACATTGCCATCGAGACGGCCGTTTCCTTCTTGAATACTGCCGTTAACAATCCATTGTAGTGTGTAGGTAACGGCCGTTTCGCCGGGGAAAATAGTCAGGCGACCGCTGTATTCAATGCCCGATGGGTCAAACCCATTCACCGCATATTCGCCGGTGATGTCGGGCACAGCATTCGGCGGGGCCGGCGGGCCAACTTCTTGCTTTTCGCCCCGCCTGCAGGCGGCTAATGTCAGGATTGAGATGAGAATAAGTGTGACTATGCATAAGAACCGTTTCATGAGATTGTCTCCATTTAAGTTTGTCGGACAAGCCCCTTTATTTTAGTCCAGGATGGTCATTGTCGCATGGCTGAACAATGAATTTCACGAGCAGTAGCCCGTTGTCATGAATAAAAACACGTAACTTTGTAGAGGGGACGACATGCGTGGGACGCACCACCATGAGTGAAAACCGTAGCGCGATTTGGTAAATCGTGTATCGAATTGCCAATTCGATTTACATAGGAGTGATTTATGACCGAACATAAATACCAGGTGACTGTGCCTGATGTGGACCATTGGCGGGCTATGGTCAAGTGCCAGGCGGCCTGCCCGGTTAACACTGACGCGCGTGGTTATGTAACGGCCGTTGCCCGCGGTGAGTTGGAATTGGGTTATGAGATCGCCCATGATCCTAACCCGCTTTCGACAGTGTGCGGCCGTATCTGCGGCGCGCCCTGTGAAACCGCCTGCCGCCGCGGCGACATTGGCCCCGATTTGAAACCCATCGCCATTCGGCCGCTCAAGCGTGTTCTTACCGAACGCCATGGTCCCGAGGCCGGCCACCGCCTGCCGGGGCGTATCGTGTCCTCATCTATTATTACCCTGGACACGATTGACGCCACGATTGGCTGGGGCGACTTTACGCCCAACCCCAGCCTTGACTCCGGCTGCCGCACCGTACCGGGAACCGGCGCACCTCAGCTTTATTCACCTGTGCGTTGGTCGCGCAATGAACTGCAAAAACTGGCGGCACAAGCTGACCGCAAGAAGGGCAAGGTGGCCGTCATTGGCGCTGGGCCATCCGGCTTAACCGTGGCCCACGACATGGTCCTCTTGGGCCACGAAGTGACGGTTTTTGAAGCCGGGCCAAAAACCGGCGGGATGATGCGTTATGGCGTGCCGGTGTATCGTTTTGAGCAGGAGGCGATGGATTTGGAAATCGAGTCCATCCTCGATCTAGGCGTTGACATGCGTTACAACGCGCCCATTGGCCAGGAGATAACCCTGGCCGACCTGCGCCGCGACTATGACGCGGTCTTTTTAGGCATTGGCTTGATGAAGGGACGGATGATTAATATTGAGGGGGCGCAGTTGGACGGGGTAATAACGGCCGTCGACCTGCTTCTTAACTACAACCTGGGTTACAAAATTACCCTGGGCAAGAGAGTCCTCGTCATTGGCGGCGGTGATGTGGCCATGGATGCGGCGCGAACGGCGTTGCGTTTGGGTCAGGTCACAGCCGAGCAAAAAGCTGCCCTCCGCGATACCGAAGCCCGCGTTGAGGAGGAATCAGAAACGGTCAGCACGGCGCTGGATGTGGCCCGAACCGCCCTCCGCCTCGGCGTCGCCGACGTCAGAATGATTTCTCTGGAAGATTGGGATGAACTGCCGGCCTCGGAATTTGAAATTGAAGAAGCGCTGGAAGAAGGGATTCAACTCACGCCGCGTAAAGGACCGAATCGGATTATCGGGCAGGATGGCAAAGTGACCGGGTTGGAAATGATTGATGTGGCCTCGGTGTTTGATGAGAACGGCCGTTTCAACCCCCAATTCAAACCGGGCACGGAGACAATTTGGGATTGCGATACCGTCATCATGGCCATCGGTCAGCAGGCTGATTTGGAAGCGTTGGGCGGGGCCGACGACGTGCGCATTTCGCCGCGCGGCCTGGTCGAAATAAACGCCGAAAACGGCCAGACTTCGGCTCCGGACGTCTTCGCCGGCGGCGATGTTGCTTACGGCCCCCGTTTGATTATTGACGCCGTTCGTCATGGCCATTTGGCCGCTCTGGGTATGGAAGAATATATCCAACACCGTCCTCTCAAAGTCACCGTCAATACCGAATGGACAAACTTGCCCAACCACGTCATGTTTGAAAACTGGACCAAATTAGCGCGGCGACCGGTTCCTTCCCTGCCCGTTGATCGCCGCACCGGTATTTCGGTCGTTGATTTGGGTTATTCTGAGGATGAGGCAACTGAACAGGGTAGCCGCTGCCTGGAATGCAGCGTCAATACCATTTTTGATGGGACAAAATGTATCCTTTGCAATGCCTGCGTGGATGTTTGCCCCTGGGACTGCTTAAAAATTGTCACCCTTGACCAGATTGACAACGGTAACATGTTTGCTGAGGTAGTCGAGGCGCAGTTGGGAGATCCCTTAACCGCTTATCTGGCCGAAGGACAGCCAACCGTAGCGGCGATGCTCAAAGATGACGCAGCATGTACTCGCTGCGCCCTGTGCGCCCACCGCTGCCCCACCGACGCGATTACCATGGAAGCGTTCCGGTTTGAAGAAGTTTTGGCGTATGGAGATTAACGAGGAAAATTGAGACAAAAAGATTGGAGACCAGGGACTGGAGACTAGAGATTTCCAGTCGCCAATCTCTAGTCTTCAGTCTCTAATCTCGAAATTAGGAGGATTCATGTCAAAGTTGCAAGATTTTATCGTCAACTCCCGGGTTTGGCGCTCATTTTTCCGTCATGGGTGGCCGGACAATCCCTTGGATCGTTCCCTGGTGATGACAAGCAATATTTTCTTTCACCTGCATTCGGTGAAAGTAAGCCGCAAAAGTTTACGCTGGTCATACTCGCTGGGTTTAGGGATTATTTCAGCCATTGTGTTTGCCGTGCTGACCATTACGGGCCTGCTGCTCATGTTTTACTATGCTCCGACTGTTGAGCGGGCGTATGGCTACATCATCACACTGCAAACGCTGGTTCCCTTTGGGCAGCTACTGCGTAATCTGCACCGCTGGAGCGCTCATTTGATGGTGTTGGTAGTGGTCATGCACATGGCGCGTGTGTTTTACACGGGAGCCTACAAGCCGCCGCGCGAATTCAACTGGGTGGTTGGCGTTATCCTGCTGCTACTGACGTTGGGAGCCAGCTTTACCGGCTACCTGCTGCCCTGGGATCAGCTGGCTTATTGGGCGATTACGGTGGGAACCAGTGTGGCCGCTTATGAACCGATGATGGGGTCTACCGTGAAGGCGTTTTTGCTGGGTGGCCCGGAGGTCGGGCAGGAGGCGCTGACTCGCTTTTATGCCTTGCACATTATGCTGATTCCGTTGGGGATTGGCTTGTTGACTTCTTTGCACATCTGGCGTGTGCGTAAAGATGGCGGTTTGGCGGCTAATGCTGTAAAAGATGGAGGCAACAATGAGTAACGCGCAGGATCAAGAACCGTTTGAAAAGAGCAAGAGCCATTCCAAAACCTATTCGCTAGTTGAGTTGGTGCGCGCCCCGACGACGATGGCCGATCATGGCCCTGATGAATCGATATTTTCATTCCCTGTTGTGGCGCTGTTGGAGTCGCTGCTGACATTAGGGGTTGTGGCTTTCCTGGTCATTATGTCGCTGGCGATTAATGCGCCGTTGGAGGAAATTGCGAACCCTAATACGACTACGGATCCTGCGAAAGCGCCCTGGTATTTTATGGGGTTGCAGGAGTTGTTGGAGCATGGTCATCCGACGTTGATGGCGGTGTTGATGCCAACGTTGATGGTTTTGTTTGTGATGGCGATTCCGTATCTGGATAATGTGCGCGAGGGAGCCGGAGTTTGGTTTACGTCGAAAAAGGGGAAGAAGATTACGCTGTATACGGCCGTTTACACCCTTATCGCCATGCCTACCTATATTTTCCTGGATTCAACCTTCCCTTTGCGGGAGATTTTACGAGGGCAGTTGCCCGACTTCATCCTGCAGGCCGCTTTCCCCGGCTTGATCATGACGGTGATCGTTTTGCTGCCCCTTGTTTTTGTCTGGCGTACAAAACCGACGCCGCGCGAATGGGTGATGACGTTATTTACCATACTCTTTGTGGGCGCTATTGTCTTTACCCTGACCGGCTTCTTGTTCCGCGGCCCTGGCTTTAAACTATACTGACCCTGGAATATGCCCGGCGGTTATAGTCCCTGGGACAATTTATAGGAATGTGCAGTGAGTCATGAGGGATAAGGGTTCGTTCAAAATTAACTTTGCAGTTTGCTGGTAATTGGTAATTGAGTAATTGGGTAATTACCAGTTACCAATTACCTGGTTACAATTTTTCAAACGCCAAAGTTATGAACGAACGCGCCCTAAGGAACAGTTTGTTCATTATTCATTGTTAATTGGAGATCGCACATGAGTGAGAATCAAACAAAGAAAACGATGTCGCGGCGGAAGTTTCTGGGCATCGCCTGGGGCGGTTCGCTGGCGTTGGTATTTGGACAGGCCGCTTTAGCGCTGCTGAAATTCATCAAGCCGGTGAGCGCGGGCGGATTTGGCGGCGAAATTTATGCTGGGAAGGTGGAAGAGTTTACCATTAACAGTATCAATCGAATATTGGCCGGACGCTTTTTCATTTCCCGCACAGAAGATGGCATTTTGGCTCTCTGGCAAAAATGCACGCATCTGGGCTGTGCCGTTCCCTGGGTGGAAGAGGAAGGTCAATTTCATTGTCCCTGTCATGGTTCGCTTTACAACAGGGTCGGTGAAGTCACTGGCGGACCGGCGCCGCGCCCCCTGGACTTATTCCCCGTCGCCATTCGCAGCGGCGAAGTTTGGGTGGATACCAGCCAGCCAACAGAACGGAAAGGTTTTGATCCTTCGCAGTTGACCGGGGCATAAGGGAGACTATGATGAAAAACGAGAATTATGATCGCTATATGATCGTAGGGCTGGTTCTGACACTGATTATGTTGGGCAGCCTGGGTTTCTATTGGTTTGGAGAAACGGCCCGCCTGGCGGAAGCTTCCGGATCATTTGCCGATGAACGGGTGAATCGCGGCCGGGAAATTTATACGGAGCAATGTATTTCCTGCCATGGCGCCCAGGGTGAAGGGGGCGTTGGCCCCGCTCTGAATAACCGGACGTTGTTGAAGAATACGTTAGATGCGGTGTTTTTCTCCATTGTGCGGTCGGGTGTGCCCAATACCCAGATGCCGGCCTGGAGTGTGGATTTTGGCGGCCCGTTAACGGATGAGGATGTGAAGGATGTGGTGGCTTTTGTCCGTGCCTGGGAACCGACGGCGCCGGTGATTGAGCCGGTGGTTTTTGAGCCGGATGCGGCGCGCGGGGCTTTACTCTTTTCTTCAACTTGCGCCTTGTGTCATGGTGAAAATGGAATGGGCGGCGATGACGCCCCGGCCCTGAATGATCCCGCTCGGCTGGCTTCGTTGGAAGATAATTGGTACCGGGATGTGATCAGAAACGGCCGTCCTGCCAAAGGTATGCCTACCTGGGGAACAGTCCTCGCGCCGAACCAGGTGGAGGATGTGGTTGCTTTGATTGACGCCTGGCGTGAAGGGACGGAGGTGGAAGCGGAATTTTCGGTGACTGATTTGCTGGCTTCGGCTGTTTTCTCTTTGAAGGAAGATGACCCGGAGAGCGCCGCCGTTCACGTTGACCGGGCATTGCTGGTGGCGGAAGGAGCCGGGGCTGAGGTGCTGCGTAATGCGGCCGTTCAATTGTCAGGCAAGGACAATGCCGGGGCTTTAGTGACTTTGGAAGCGCTGGCGGCGCAGTGGCCTATTGGCGACTCGGCGGCTGGCGGTGAAATTTACAAAACCTACTGCCTGCCTTGCCACGGCGCTGAGGGCGAGGGCGGTATTGGTTTACCGCTGAATCCGAGTGAGTTTGTAGGGGCCAGCACGACACCAGAACTGGTGGAATTCATCCTGGTCGGTCGGGAAGGGACGGCAATGGCGGGGTTTGACGGCCGTTTATCCGAAACCGAGATCGCTGATGTGATTGCCTTTCTACGTTTGTGGCAGCCGTAACCGGCTTGTTGTAACAGACAGGAACAAAGCCCCAAAGGAAACCAATCCTTTGGGGCTTTGTTATTGGAGCCTGGCGAATTTTCAGACCTGCGGGCCTTCGCAAATTTGGATTGACATGTGCCTCTGAAAATTGATAACCAACAGCGCTAGTACCGTAACTTTCTAAAAATATAGGGTGATTTTGTAAATCGCCAGCCTGGGCGAATTGCAAATTCACCCTACAAAATCATAAAGTTGAGGTACTAGTTGTTGAGAATTGATTATTAACCAAAACAATTAGAAGATTCTGCACCAAATAGGCCATGTTAATGCCCGCTCTCTGTGGGCCGCGCAGCCCAAATCGCCTCTCAGCCGCTTTAGGCGCGAATCCGACGATTAAACCTCCCGGAGGTTCTCCCGGTTGGCAGTCACGGCCGTTTTTCCCTCTCTCATTCCTCCCCAGTACGCCATAAGTCAAACTGAACAAGCTGAAATATGTGGCTCTTTAGGATTACATGGGGTTGACACCAAATGTAGGGGCGGTTCGTGAACCGCCCCTACCAGGTATATCGATCACCCCGCGAAATCCTAAGCTCGACTTTGTACATTCCTAACAGATTGCTTCCAAACCGTACTCGACCGCGTGGGTTTGTATTCAAATAATATTTGCATGTCACCCTTTTTATGCGATGTTCAAATATTCGTACTCGAGTAAAGTTGCATTGACTAAAA
>JAJRYT010000001.1 GCA_024275635.1 Chloroflexota bacterium
CATGTCACTCTTTTTATGCGATGTTCAAATATTCGTACTCGAGTAAAGTTGCATTGACTAAAATCAGATTCTCACTCTGGTTACAAAATTATCTGGAAATATTTCTGATTTCGAATTTTGTACAAAGTCGAGCTAAGGAACCGTTTGGAAATAATTTCCCGGTTTTCGTAAACCGTATTCCGTGTCCCGTAAACCGTATTCCGTGTTCCGTGTTCCGTCACGATACAAACAACGGAATACGGAATACGGAATACGGTTTACGGACGACCGGCCGTCCCCATTCCCATCAAACACACCCAGACTGCCCTGACAGCGTTCAGGGATGAGCCGGCGGGCGAATGCGTCGTTGACGGCCGTTACCATCCAAAGCTGCCCGTCGTCGCCTTGCAGAAGGATGTCGGGCCGGTTGTCGTCAGTGAGATCGGCCGTGGCGGCGAACTTGACCTCAGCCACCGCTGCGGCGCGGGTGGAGAGCGTCTCGTCAAACCGCAGGCGCATCTGGCCGGATTCATCGGTAGCAAGGATGACGAGTTGCGCTAATTCGGGATGCTGGCGGCCGCCATACCAGAGCAGGATGAGTTCGGGACGGCCGTTTCCCGTCATATCCACCCATTCCCACACAGCGGCGCGGGGCGGGCTTTGACTGCGCCAGCGAGCGGGCAGCTGCGCCAAAACTGCCGGGCCGCGTTGGTTTAATGAGGCGATGAGTTCGGCCGTTAGCCCTTTGGCGATTATCTCATTGGGCGCAGCCGATTCGGACGCCCTCTCCTGCCCCACATCCGGGTTAGGAACTTCCGGGTGGGGAAAATAAATGCGTCCGGCATCGGCAATGGCCGCCTGATTGCAGCTAAATTGCAGCGCTAATCCCTGTGCCTCGCTTTGCAAGCCGATGGTTGCGCTGCTGCCGTTGTGCCCGGTAAACGTCGTCACATCTTCGTAGAGGAAGACGATGTCGCTGCTGCTTTCAAATAATTGCACGGCAAACGTAACCAGGTCATCTGGGTTGTCGCCAAAGCGGGGTATATCATCCCATTCGACGACAAAAATGCGGTTGGGCGCTGCGCCAACTGTTTCGGTTTCTAAAAATCCCTGGAAAGTTAAGTCCAAATCATCCCAGTACGGGGCGACCATATCGCCCATGTCGTTGGCCGGCTGGGCGGCCAGGCAAACGTTGTTGAAGTTGGCATTAGCGGCGCCGAATTGCACGGTCCCATTGCTGCCTACATTGATTTCGGTGTAAACAGTTCCGTAGAAGGTGAAGGGGAAGGGCAGGTTTATGGTGACGGTCCCTTCGTCGGCGTAAAGTTGGGTGTCCTGGGTGGCGTCAATGTAGGCGAATTGGGAGCCGGGGGCGCAGGTGTAGCCGTAGGAATCGGGGCCGGGGCAGAGGGCTAGTTGGGGGCCGCGATCAGCCTGGATGGTGCGGCGGGCAAGGAGGAAGATGAAGAGAACGGCCGTTGCCAACAGCAATAAAACCGGAAAAGGACGACGCACGCGCATAAACGAAGTTTAGCGCAAGAATGGACAATGAACAATGAACAGAATGAGCGGTGAGCAATGAGCAATGAGGGATGAGCGACCGGCGGTTAACCGGTTTCGTTCTGACGCTGTTGTTGCAGCGCCTTCTCGCCGAGACGCGCGGCCAGATATAATCCCCCCACCATTACGGCCAGGGAGATGATTTGTAAGATATGGTAGCCCCCGGAACTCAGCCAGGCATTGTCGCGGAAGGCGTCCACCAGCAGGCGGCCGCCGCCGTAAATGCTGATGGTTAGCAGGAAAAGCTGCCCTTCGAATAAACGCTGGTCATGCTGCCGCCACCAGATAAACAGCGCCAGCAGCCCTGCCAAAATCTCGTAAATTTGCACCGGATGGCGGCGCATGCTGTACTGGGTGATGGCCCAGGGGACGCGCGTCAGCGTACCGAACCCCGGCCCGGCTAAAAAATCGGCCAGGCTGATGACGATTAGCCCCAGAATGAGGCCGGGGGCCAGAGTGTCTAGGGTGGCGGCAGGATTGAGTTGGTGGAAACGGCCGTAAAAAAACGCCGCCGCCGCGCCAATTACCAGCCCGCCCCACAAGTTATAGCCTGTATTTAGCGGCCAGACGATGCCCAGCAAATTATCCTGGAATGCCCGCCAATAAATCGCTACAAATACCAACCGCGCCCCTACCAGTCCGCCAAACAACGCTGTTGCGGCCACCCCATACATTTTTTCCGGGTTCAGTTTAAGCTGCTTCGCTGTCCGCTCGATCAAGCTTAGGCCAAACCAGGCGCCCAAAATGTAAAGCAGCCCGGCCGTCGGCAGCACAAAAGGTCCCAAATTAATCACTGGATACATGGTTATCCTTCCTCCAGCAGCCGATTCAGTCGATCTTCCAGCACGGCCTGATTCAATATGCCAATGAATACTTCTCGCACCACGCCTTTGCGGTCAATAAACACAGTTGTGGGCAAACTATTGACGCCGTAAGTCCGGTTGACCGAATTATCCTGATCGACCAGTAACGGATAAGTCAACCCAAAACTGAGGCCAAAATCTGTTACTGTTTGCGCGCTTTCGCCCTGGTTGACGCCCAAAATGGCGACCTGATTCTTGAATTTGAGACTGGCGCTTTGTAATTCGGGTGTTTCGATGCGGCAAGGCCCGCACCAACTGGCCCAGTAATTCAAAATGACCGGTTGGCCGGAATCACCATCGCGATCTACATAATCCGTCAGGGAAACGGTTTCGCCCAGTGGTGTTGCCAGCGTAAAATTAGGCGCTAAATGACCGACGATAGGGGCTTCTGTCAAACTGATCGTGCGCGGTTGTGAAACTGGTTCTCGTGAAAATAGGATCCAGGTGACGCCTAAGGCGGTTAAGGCAAGCAGTAAAATTGTTCGTTCAAAGCGTAATCGTGCCATGAGACTGATTGTACCAAAAAGATTGCGTAAGTTAGCTTCACTTAATCGTATTCAAAGAAATGTAAGCGTTCACTCCCCCCTGGAGACTTTTGAAGTTTTGACGCTCTGTGTGGTTGTGTACTCGACTGCAAAACTTCAAAAGTCTGTTGGCGGCTGAACGGTTACAAAGAAATTGTGGTTTGACTGGCGATTGGAACGTCTGTTTCCGGGTAGCCGGTCAGGTCGTAGGTCATCGCGCCATCTATGCGGATGGGGACCATCTCGCCCAGCGGTAGTTTGCCGGGGACGATGACCAGACCGTCAATTTCAGGGGCGTCGCGGTAGGAACGGCCGACAGTGACGCCATCCCCATATCCTTCCACCAAAACAGGCAGCGCACGCCCCACCTGGGCCTGGTTTTTCGCCAACGAGATGTTCTGCTGCAAGGTCATCAGTTCCGCCTGACGGGCCAGTTTTACTTCCTCCGGAACTTGCCAGGAGACAGTGGCCGACGGCGTGGAGGCTTCGTAGGAATAGGTGAACGCGCCAACGCGGTCGAATTGCATATCCTTGACGAAGGTCATTAACCCGGCAAATTCTTCATCAGTTTCGCCGGGGTAGCCGATGATGAAAGTGGTGCGGATGGCGATGTCAGGCATAGCGCTGCGCAATTTTTCGACGGTGCGGTAGACCCATTCAATGTTGGCCGGGCGGCGCATCGGTTTGAGCGTTTCCCGGTGGCCGTGTTGGAGGGGAATGTCTAGGTAGTTGACGATTTGGGGCGAGGCGGCCATCGTTTCGATGAGTTCGTCGGTGACGTAGCCGGGGTAGGCGTACATGAGCCGAATCCAGGGGATGCCAGGCGCGGCTTGCGTCATCTGGCGCAGAAGCTGGCTTAGGCCGTTTTTCATGCCTAGATCGTGACCGTAGTCGCTGGTATCCTGGGCGATGAGAATGAGTTCCTGGAGTCCGGCGTCTTGCAAGCGAATGGCTTCGGCGATGATAGTTTCGGGCGGTCGGCTGATGTGGGTTCCTTTGATCTGAGGGATGGCGCAGAAGGCGCACGGCCGTCTACAGCCATCGGCGATTTTGAGGTAGGCGCTGCGTCCCTGAACGGCCGTTCGCAGCGCCCCTTTTTCATCCGTTCCCACCGTTGCCGCCTCGTCTGGCAGATGATAAAGGGGTTGGGGATGTTTGCGGCGGCGCAGTTTACGGACAAAGGGCACGATATCCATCCAGCGGCGCGTGCCGATGACGCCGTCAATGCCCGGAACCCATTCGACCACTTCGCTGCCGTACCGCTGGGCCATGCAGCCGGCGGCGATGAGAAGCTGGTTGGGCTGTTTGGCGGCGGCCAGTTCGCGCAGCGCGTCAATAGATTCTTGCCGCGCCGCTTCAATAAAGCCGCAGGTGTTGACAATGAGAACGGCGGCATCATCAGAATCGGCCGTACCGTTGAATCCGGCGCGCTGCAACAAACTGCCCATGCTTTCCGAGTCAACCGTATTTTTGCTGCAGCCCAGGCTGAGCATGAAAAATTGTTTCTTCTGTTGTTTCATAAAAAGGGAGTCGTGAGAAATGAGGGATGAGGAGTGAGGGATGAGTACAATTGCTCGTTCCTCGGCGCTCATCCCTCATCCCTTACTTAATTTGTCGTTCGCCACACCTCTTCTTTGTTTTCGCCCCGTTCGCCCATGCGTCCCCAGGGGATGTCGTTGATGGTGACAAAGACAGCGATGGCGTTGCCGGTGTTGACTTTGGCTTCATCGCCGGCTTCCCATTCATAGGGCGGATCGCCGTTGCGGGCGATGCCGCTAAAGACGATGTCTCCGTCAATGGTGACTTCCATCCAGGTGCGTTCTGTTATTTCTAGCTTAAGCTGGATGGCGTCCATGGCGGGCAGGACGGGGCGGGTGGGGAGGGGAACGAGGACGGTACCTTCGGTGATGTTGCGGCTGGTGGAGACGGGGGCGTTTTCATTAGCAACGGCCGTCTCTTCTCTAGATGCGTTCTCGCTGGTTACGGCGTCTGGCTGGGTCGCTGTACCAATCTGGTCGGTGACATTTTGGATCGCCTCGGTAATGCTTTCCGTGATCACTTCGCTGCCATCGCCATTGCCGGTGAGCATGGGGATGAAGCGGTTGGCGACCAGGGCCAGGGCAGCGACCAGGGCAACGATGATAATGAGGCGGACGGCCGATTCTGAATTGCGGGAACGGCCGTCTTCCACTTCGAAATTGACCGGGTCAAAAAAAGGTTGGTCTTGACGAGGGGGGAAGTGAATATTATTGGTAGGGAGGGTACGGCCGTTATCAGCTGGGGAAACGGCCGTGTGATCGCCAACCTTTTCATACCGTTTAATCAGCGGCTGTGGGTCTAAGCCCAAAAAGCGAGCATAATTACGTAAAAAGCCGCGTACATGAACCGGCGTCGGCAAAACACTATACTCACCGCGTTCCAATGCGCCCAAAAAACGGGCATTGATACGGATTTGGTCTTGAACTTCAGCCAGCGTAAACCCTTTTGTTTCACGGGCCTCGCGTAAAATGTGACCAAATTCGTCCATTGTTCGATTAGGTATGAGCGCTCGCCTAAATGGCTGCGCGTTGCCGGCTACTCAGCCTCCAAAGCTGCTGTTTCGTCTACTACAGATTCTTCCGCCGCGGCTGTTTCGACGTCGATTGCTTCAGGCGCATCAGCCACAGGACCATCTTCTGATTCGATTAAGACAGTTATTTTCGGCTGGAATTCGGCGCTCAAACGGACAGTAACTTTATGTTCGCCTAATTGGCGTAGTGGTTCAATCCCCACCTTACGCCGATCAATTTCTGTGCCCAGCGCCGCGTTCAAGTCGTCGGCAATTTGGGCAGTCGTAATAGAGCCATATAATTTGCCGGTTTCACCGGCGCGGGCAGTGAAAGTGAGGGAAGTTTCTTCAACTCTGGCGGACAAGGCTTCATATTCGGCGCGCAGTTCCGCCCGGCGTGTTTCCGCCCGTTTGCGCCACACTTCTGCTTGTTTCATCGCGCCCGGGTCGGCTTTGATGGCTAAACCTTTGGGGATGAGGTAGTTACGGCCGAAACCAGGCGCTACCTGATGGACTTCACCCGCGTAACCAAGATTATCAATGTCTTCTTTTAACAGCACTTTCATAGCTGTACACTCTCCATTTCTTAAATATATTGCAACACGAGATAATATCAGAGGGGGCAAGATTTGACAAACTAATGGGCGAGTTCAGACGGGTTAACTTCATCCATTGCTAACAAAACATCATTCAATTCCGTCACTTCTTCCACAATCTCTTGACGCAGTCGTCTGGCGCGGCCGCTGTCGATATCTTTGGCGTCCACCAGCATTGTTTGCGAGTAAATGGTTCCCAGGTTTGTCAGGGAATTTTCAAGCTGCAACTCGGCCCGTTGGATAGTATTTTCTAATGATTCCAGGGTGGCTACTTGTTGTTGAAGGCCGTCCAATGTTTTTTGGATTTGCGCTTTAACCGCCGGATTGTTTTCTCGCTTCAATTCTTGACCGAGTTCGGCCGAGCGCTTTTTAGCTCGTTTATAGTCGCGCGTCAAAATGCTGCGGTCTTGCTGGTAACGATCAATCCGCTGCGCCAGATCATAAATATTTTCCAACCAATCATCAATCTGGCCGGCTGTCTGGCTTAACTCATCCTTCAACAGCGAGTCTTGCTGGCTGCGAATGGCCTGGTTGATGCGGCTGCGGTAGTCGAGCGCCTGGTTGACCTGTTGTTGTAATTGCTTATCGCGCAGCCGCTCCGGCTGGAATTCATGGCGTAAAAGATTGGCAACGACCTTTCGGCCAAATTCTTGATCGGTAAGGCTGCTGTACACAAGCGCGCTTTCAGCGATCATGCCGCCTAACAGCCATGTCCAGACCGGCAGGATGTTGATGATGTCGGTTGCCGTTAGTACGGCCAAAACCAATGCCAGAGAAATGACAACCGCGCTCTCCCAGCGCAGGAATGATTCTTGTAAGATCGCTTTTTGGACTCGGTTCTCAAGATGTTCGCGTGATTTGTTGGCCATGATGGTGTAGGGGTAAGGCAGCAGGGGAGCGCCGGTTTACCGCTTGTTGCTCGCCTCCTGCTGCCGCACCGTTAATTTCTCCTGCACGAACTGAATTTGTTCTTCCAGAGGCGCTTTCATTGGCGCGTAGCTGGATAGATGATGGGCTGATTGCAAGACATCCAGGCTGCGCTGGTAGAATCCCAACCGGGCATAGGCCACTCCTAACTGCTTTTGGTAGGCGACCTGGCCTGGTTCCTGAGCAGCGGCGCGCTGCCAATGCAGGGCCGCTCCGGCCCACATGCCCTTTTGGGCAAGTTTGCGGGCGATGGTGTGGTAATCGGCGGCGGTGCGCCGCCCTTTGGTGACGGCGGCGATCAATTGGGATTCTACTCGTTCAAAGTCTGGTCCGGCCTTAAAGATGCCGTAGAAGAGACCGAGAACGGCCGTTGCCACCTCAAACGTTCCCAAAAAATCAAGCAATCCGCCAATCAACGGGCTGACAAAATCACGAATAGACGAATTCAACGCCGCCAGCCCCAGCGCCGCTAGATCAACCTTTATCAACGCATTCAGCAAAAACGCAAACAACACCAAGACCAGCGCTACAATGGAACTGATATGCGCCCAGGATTGGCGGAAATACACACCCAACGCCAGCCCCCAAAAAATAACCAGCAGCAAAGCGTACCCGGCGGCGGCCATATAATTCTGCCCTACAATGATATTGATAATCCCCTCAAGAAGAAAAAGCTGACCCATCCCCACCAGCAGCACCCAATAAACATGCATGCTGCTGGTGGGTTCGGCATAAACAAACTTCTTACTGATTAAATTGCGCTTACAACCGAGACAGTGCGCATCATCAGGCCCAACCGGGCGCGCGCAATAGGCGCATATCGTCTCATCGCGCGACCAGATATCATCATAGGTTGATGTTGATCGATATTCCGCTTGCGCCGCCCTTTGCGGCACAACCGGCTCCTGCCAACGCACTTCTTGTGATTGTCGTTCAGGATAGAGAATAGCCGCGGCCGGAGAGATGGGCGTATATTCCCGGCGCATCACTTTTTCTTCCATGCCCGAGTCAGGAGGAGCGGTATTGGGAGCATTGCCTGGGCGGGCGGGTAGTTGAGTTAATCCCCGTTGGGCGGCCTGGTTATCAGGATTAAGCGTCAGGACATTCTCTAAACAAATGTGCTGCTCTTCGGCTGTTTGAACCACGCCGCTTAACCAGAGCCAGGCCATCTCATTCTCTTCATCGGCCCGCAGCGCTTCCATCAATAGATCGCGGGCTTTGTCGCGCTCGCCTGCTTTGGCGGCGGCAATACCGGCTTGTAACCAATTATCAACGTCTACTGCGGCCATGATTTATAAATCCGCCACGAATTTCACGGGTCAGGAACTTTCGTTTATGGACGGTGTATCGGGGATTAGAATTCCCGATACATGCCTGAGAGGAAGTTGCGGGAAATCCAATTCCCGCAATATGCGATTCACAAGTGGCGTGTGACACTGACGAATCTGAATAAAGATGGATCATTCATCCACTGTGGAAGCGGCTTCCTCTTGTTCCTCTTCCTCATAAGATGGCGCCGGCGCTTCAGACAGGCCAAGTCTCCGCTTGCGTTCTTCTAATTGAAGATCAATCTCGGATTTGCCCAGAATGTCATCCATCTGGTTGTCCAGACTGTTGGCGTACATTTCGCTGTGGGCGCTGGCCTTGTCTAACCGGGAACGGATGGATTCGCTCAAACGGGCGATGTCGCCGTCCCCAATGCCAGTCAGGTCGTCCAAACTTTTGATGGCTTTGACGGTGATTTCTTTGGATTTGGCCAGACGCAGCAAGGATTCCATTTCCTTTTGTTCCTGGCGAATGGTTTTGAGTTTGGCTTGTAACTTGAGTCGGGCATTTAACAGCGACTCGTATTCTCGCTGCTGGCGAATCCATTGTTCGTGATACTGCTCCTGTAAGCGGCGCGTGCTGTTGAGTTCGGTTTGAGCGGCGCTGGCCAGGTCTGTTTTTCCCTGCATCAGTAAGGCGTCTATGTTCCGGTCAATTTTATCGGCCTTTTTCTTGTATTCTTTGTATTTTCGTTCCAGGGTTTTGACTTCACCGCCCACTGTAGCGGCAGCGTCTTCTAATTGGTCCAGGTTTTTTTCAGCGTCACGGATATACTGCTTCATGACGGCAACCGAGTTTTTTTCCAGGGCTTTGTCTACCATTTCGTGTAGATTTGCCTGTATCAGGGTTTGGGTTTTTTCTAGCAATGATGCCATTTGGGTTCTCCTTTCTTATCAGGGATAGGCTTATGGGTCAGTACGACTGAGCAATTCAATTTGTTGTATAGGTCATTACTATTTTAGAGCAATGGATAGGGGGAGGCAATGATCATTGAGGTGATGTACGGTCAGGCGTCATGGGGCAGGCTCTGAAGGGGTGTATACAGGAAAGCTGAAGATGATATGCTGATGGGTGGTTTCTTTTTTGATTTGGAGACGGCCGTTATTCATGGCAATATAACTTTTGGCAATACGCACCGTTGGGGCATAGTTAGGATTATCTAAAAAACTCGAATCATCATCATTCAAAAGCGAGAAGATTTTTGCCAAATTATCTCCCCGTAAATTTGAGGGTAGTCCAATAGAAAAGCCGATCTCATCGGCTTCTTGTGCTACTGATAGGTAAATGTCCTGGTTCGTATCACCAGAACAAGCATGAATGCTAATTTCAAGCAGGCGGCGAATACCTTCCAACAGCGTTTTCTCGTCGCCGAAGATTGGCGGTAAATCGGCATTTACATTACATATCAGACGGATATTTGCTTCTTCAGCCAGGGATGTACAAGCCTGGCAACATTCATGGAGTAAAAAACCAGGGCGGTAGATTGGTTGTTCACGTAAGGAATAGGCTGTTGCTGCTTCGCCCGTCCTTAACTCGGCCAGGGAAATAAAATCTTCCACCAGGCGTGTTAAGCGAACGCTCCCGTCACGGATGCCGCGTAATGATACTTTTAGTTCCGCATCATTTTGGATACCTGTCAGATCGGCGGCTAATGTTTCTGAGTATTCTTGAACGGCCGATAACGGCACGCGGAAATCGGGTGTAATTAAGTTGAGAATGCTGTGTTTTAGTGTATCCAGATTTTGGCTCATGACACCTTGTAATTGAAAATGGCGATCAAGCTGGGCGGCGATCAACTGCACTAACTCATCGCTATCATAAGGTTTGGGGATGTACATCTCAGCGCCGCTTCGTAAACCGCGATGAATATCATGATGTTCTCCTTTAGCTGTGAGAAAGATGAATGGGATTTGGACCAGAGCAGGGTTTTGGCGGACATTATGAAGGAACTCGTATCCATCCATAATAGGCATCATAATATCGGAAATAATTAAATCAGGTTTCTGTTCGCGTAATATGTCCAACCCTTGTTGTCCATTGGACGCAGTTAGCACACGATGATGATACAGACTGTCAGAAATTTCAAGCAATTCTTTTAACCCAACCAGGAGGCTTTGTTCATCTTCGACGACAAGAATTGTTGCATTTTTGTGGTTAGATAAGTTATCTTTGAGCGTGGTTTGTTCGGGATTTCCAGTGTAAATGGGGAGGATGACCGTAAATGTACTGCCGGTGTCTTCCTCGCTTTTTACTTGGATACGGCCGTTATGCAAATCAACCAATCCTTTAGCAATCGCCAACCCCGTCCCGGCTCCTTGCTGTTCAAGCAAGGAGCGGTTGTATTGAAAAAAAGGCTCAAAAATTCGCGCTTCAATACTTTGAGGAAACCCAGTTCCTTCATCCTGGAAGACAATATGCACCTCCTCATCCAGGACGTTTGTGGCGATATAGATTTGTTTATTTGCGTCCGGCCTGTGAAATGTAAACTTAATTGCATTGCTCAACAAGCGATTAAAGATGTCACGCAGACTCGCTTCATCTCCATAAACTGAAGGCAAGTTGGCAGCCGGCGCGAAATGTATTTGGATATCTTGTTGGGGAAAACAACTCTTCTGCTCTTCGATAACTGCCTGAACTAACTGGTTGACCGTTGCCACAGGCCGGACACGCTCCTGAAATTTCGATTGAAATTCACCACTTTGAAGTTCGATGACGAGGATGAAATCTTCGATCAATTTAGTTAATCGGATACAGCCGGCCTGGATACCGCGCAGATGTTCCTGAAAATCTTTATTATTGGGGAATTGAGTTAAGGTGTTGGCCAACATCTCATAATAGGCCGTGACATATGTTAGCGGTGTTCGAAATTCGTGGTTTAGAATTTGTAAGATGCCTTTTTTCAGACTGGCTACATGCTGCTGGTGGGTGTTTTGGCGTTGAAAGGATTTATCGAGCTGGCTTTTAATAAGCTCAAGAAGTTCATTGCTGGCAAATGGTTTAGTGATATAAAGATGTGCTCCCCGTAGCTGGCCTTCCAGTATTTCTTGTTTATTGCCTTTTGCTGTCAGAAAAACAAAGGGGATGTGGAGCCAATCTGGATTTTTTTGTACTTCGCATAAAAGTTGATATCCATCCAAGATAGGCATCATAATGTCGGAGACAATAAGATCGGGGGTATGCTCAGACATTATGTCCAGAGCTTCCTGTCCATTGCCGGCGGTTAAAATTTCAAGGTCATAATCAATGCCAACTGTTTGGAGTAAACTGGGCATTTGAAAGAGATCATACATGCCATCTAACATGGATTGATCGTCTTCAACAAGTAGAATGAGAGCAGAACGGTTCATGATGCCATTTACCAATAACTTTATAGTAATTACCCTCCCGGCGGTTAGCCTGACGAAACCTACTAACCATTTGTGAATCTCCGGGAGGATGCCTTAACGTTCGGAGATAACTTCCTGGTTTTCGTAAACCGTATTCCGTAAACCGTGTTCCGTATTCTGCGTTCCGTCACGATACGAATAATGGATCACGGAGTACGGATAATGGGTAACGGATGACCGAAGCGCTAAGTTAATTACGAACGTCGCCTTAACACACAATCCTGGAGGGTTCAGCGCTCACGCCGGATGCCGTCATGATCCTCCCGGAGGCTCCCCTGATTATTGAGACGTTACCTTTGAATCATTATAGCATAAGGAATGATCATTATGCGTAGGTGATTGTTACTGTTTTTAGTTTTCTCTACCGACCCAAGGAAGGCTCAGATATACCAATACTAGATATGATTGAGTGATAAACGGGGATTGTCCAAACAGCAACCAGCAACTTTTTGAGTGGCTGGTTATCAGACGGCCGTTAACTATTATAACGAATAACGACTCGAATATTATGGGTTGCGTAAACGCCGAGCGGCAAACAACACGGCAATAAGAACAAGAGCGGCAACTAATGCTCCCCACGTTTCAATCCCTGTTTGTGGCAGTGAATCGCCACCGCCGCCAGTGGATCCGCCCAGGGCCGCGATAGGCGTTGGGGTATTATCCCCAGACGTTTCACCAGAAGCTAAGACAGTGCCAGAGAGGTCGGGCGTGGTTGTCAGTTCTTCTTCAGCTTGCTGCACAACGGGCGTCATTGTAGGTTGGGGTGTGCTTGAGGGTCGGGGCGTGTTTGTTGCCGGCGCTACCGGGGTGTTTGTGGGGCGGGCGGCCTCAGTTTCCATGGCCGCAACCGTTTGTGTCACTGCCTCGTTGGTGGCAGCCACCAGCGCATTTTGTGTTTCAATAGCCGCAACGGCATCCCTATTGTCATTAGCCCCGCTGTTGCGCCTGAGCAGCAATGTTGCCGAACAAATCATAGCTAGAACCAAAATCGTCAGCAAAATGCCTACAGCAATGAGAAATGGACGACGATTGGTTGTGTCGGCGCTTTCTTCCTCAAGGATGAAATCTTCAGTCATGCTTTCCTCCGTAATACCTCGCAAGTTGGAATGGTTACAAAATCAGACAATGGCATCCAGGTTAGCGACAGGTACAAATATAACATGCCCATCTGGTAATTGAACATCGGCCCCATAAGCCCTGGCGCCGACGGGGGTCATGCGGGTACGATTGTGCAGATGAACGACAACGCCGACCTGGTTATTGAAGGGGGGGCGTAAAATCCGCACTGTTTGTCCGGGTGCGAGTGGTTGTCCTACCTGCGGTAAGGTTTCTCCTGGTACAGCTTCCAATGGAATAATTATTTCTGGCCGGCGACCCGGCATATCCGGCGGGCTGCAAAACAGGGCAATATCACGCGCCTCTGACTGCTGCAATAGTTGGAAAATGGGTTCGGTCATACCCTGGTCGCCTATGCCATCGGTAACGAATATAGGATAATTGACGGATCTCGCTGCGGGCAGCAGGTCAGCGGTGATGCTGCCGGTAATCAAGCCGCTAATTTGGGCGTGGTTGGCCTGTTCTAATATGTCGGCCTGGTTAATTTTGCCAGTTATCAGAATGCGATTGGATATGTCGCCTTCTAATTGTTGATGACTGAAAGGGGTAACGGCCGTATCCGCAGCTACATGAATCGTCCCAAATCCTTCCTTGCCCGAATCCCAAATGGCCTGAATACGCGAGCCGTTAATTTCCAGAATAACGCCGCGATCCGCAATCCGGTTGACGACCCGGCTGCGTGCCAGCGCCCGCAGGGCCACAAATCCGGATACTTGTTGAAACACAAGACGGCCGTGTACCACATCATACAGCGTCCCATCAACCGGCGAAACAAACTCCTTGCGACCCACCCCCCGTTTTCTTACCAGGGGCGTTCCCTTCTCAACAACATCCCCCTTGTTTATTAAAAGATATTTCGCTAGATCTTCCGGCGAAATACGCATCAGTTTACATACCGGCACAACCTGAAAATTTAATTTCATGGGTGTGCGGGCCACTACTTGTACAGGTGACATCACCTGACCGATCTTGGCTAACACTTCACCCTTGCCGGGCAGTAAACGTTCCTGCCGGATGCGCGTTAAAGGCGAAACAATTGTTGAGTGTGTTAATAAATCCATCAATCAAATAGCCATCAAATAGCTAACCGCCAACATCCCAAAGCCACTGACGTAATAACGTTTGCCGGTCATTATCATCGGCTGGCAAATCTAGAGGACGGCCGCGTGCATCTATTACCAATCCAACCACACCCCCGCGAATAGTAATCGTTTGCTCTACCCCAGGCCCAAACCCAACATCAAAACGGCGCGCCGGTTTCAGGACCACTTTTGCCGATTGTCCTGGAAGCAACGGGAGTGTTTCAATTGTACCGTATTCTACCTCAACCTCCAGTCGCTGCGCTTCCTCGGCTTCCAACACAATATTGAGCGCCTTTTGTCCGGGTTGTCCCTTGCCAGTGGGGGCCACAACCCACCCCAGATTGGCCAACGCGCCGCCTTCCAGCGCTTGCACAGCGGCTAACGGTTCATGAGCGGCAAGCGCTCCCAGCGCCGGTAAGACGCCATACGTGTCTATAGCTACTGAAAAAATACCTGTTGGCTGCAGCATATCCAACAAAATAAGCAGGGTCTGACTAGGTCTGGAGACCCCAGTCAGTGTGCTACCTCGTGCCAGCAGCAGACGCAGCGGGGCGGCCTGAGCTGATTTGCTACCCTGCCAATTAGCGCGCGCTTCCTCCGTCACACAACGCAAAATTTCACGAGCAATTGCTTGTTCCAGGTGTAATTCCGCCTCGGTTGAGGGGATGGTTTGTGGGTGCAGCGCCTTGTTCAAAATAAAGTTATGGGTCTCGGCTTCACTTATCGCTGAGGGCAGCCAGCGCGTTATATCAGATGTTTGCACCTTGTTTAATAAATTGGCAATCGGCCGCCCCATCCCCAAATCGCTTTGAACCCACAACCGACGCTTTTTGTCGGGGATGGCGTCTACCAAGGTTGTCTGGTCGCTGCCTAAATCAACAGCCAACACGCGCCCTTTCTGTAAAGAGGCGAAATAGCCGACGATTTTGGCTAATGCTTGAGCTGTTGGCTGCAGCGAGGAAGCGCTCCATGTACTCAGGTCATGAATGCCCGGCAGCGATTTTATTTTATTGGTTTCGTATAATTCATTGATGAGTCTGGAGGCATCACCCAGATGTTCGGAAGCGAGCGTTGGGCGTACATTATCGGCCACATGCAGGTGGATGTTTTCACCTAAAATTGTACGAATTCGCTCCCGCAAATCTTTGTTCCCGGCATATAAAATATGCGGAGATTTGATTTCGCTGGCCGCTAACGCGCCAATCTTGATGGTTTCTATCAAGTTCAGTAAATGCTCTTCAGCCCCGCCATCAGTACCTCCGGCCACGAAAATTAAATCCGGTTGGTGATGGACGATGCTTGTTATTTGCTCGCTTTCACTGCGTGCATCGGCCAGACTAAATGCGTCTAATTCGCGGGTATAGCTGTTCTTAAGCACACAGCGGGCGCTGGCCAGACTCACTTTATCAAATAAACCGGCTAATATGGTATTGAGTGGAGGCGCGACGCTGATAACGGCCGCGAAGCAGTCAATACCCGTTCCGCTGGCTCTAGCCGGCCGGATGAGATCGCCGCGTGGATTTAGCAGGGTGCGGCCAGTGATATCTGAGATTTGTTGAATGGCCTGGCGAACAGCCAGGTGGATATTGGCCCAGGGGTCGGCGGCAGTGGTAGGAACTGTTGCCCGTATGATGAGGCGATAGGAACCGGCTGCTTCGTCGAATAAGGCTACTGTTGTATTGGTATGGCCGCAGTCGGCAACGAGAAAGGATTTAGGCGGGGCGTCAGGTGCGGTTTTAACTGTTGTTTCGACTGTCGCTTCAGTCATTGTGTTGTCGGCGCTCATGATAGTTGTTGGAGGAATTGGTTTAAGTAGTAACTGAGGCGGCTGCCAAGCAGAATCAAGCCGGTGTTGAGCAGGGCGGCGAACAGCGCCCCGAATGTGATCATGAGGACAGCCCGACCTATTTGAGTGATGCCTTGCTGCCAAGTTGATAGCTGCCACTGTCCATTTTTTATCTGACCGGAAAATTGGAAGGAAAGCAAAGTCATTATAGTTAAGATGGCGATCAGCAATCCTTGAAAGGGAGAAACATTGAAGCCGGGAACGGCCGTTATCTGCGGCCAGAGTGTACCGGTAAAAGCGCCCAACAAAGCGGTGGCTGCGCCCACACCTAGTAACATGGCCACCGTGTTATTCCCCAGCCATGCCAGCGAGGGGAGGCGCTTTAACAGCAGGAGCAGCGCCAGAAAAACAGGCACACCCCACATCAAACTGGTGCGATCCGTCGGATTTTGCCGGATTTGCTCGGCAACAGGCACGATAATTTGTTGGATGACGACCACGGCCGTGTAGGCCGCGCTGACACCCACCAAGATGTGGACGGCCAACCGGTAAAGTGGATTATCGCCGACAACGTAGCTGTAAATAAACAGCGTCAGGATTAGGCCAATTAATAAGCCAACAAGGTCGCTCATTCGGGACTCGTTTTCCTCGCTTAGTACTTTTTCAATGAAATTCTTGTTTTGTGTACAAGAATTCTTTGACACGAATTACACGAATTGGGACGGTTTTAATTCGTGCCGTTCGTGAAATTCGTGTCGAAATCTTCTCTGGTTTGTCCTTGCCCGTTTTTAAGATATAGCGTTATTGGTTATTAAGGCGTGGTTCATTTTTGACAGAATCATCTTTACAATTAGATGTGGATTGGAAATCCACATCTAATACAAAAAGTGCGTTGAAACGTGCTAAAGACCCGGTTTGAGCGCATTTCAACCCGTTTTCAACGGGTTTTTTTGTCTCAGCCGTGCATTTGCAATGCACAGCGATGGCCGAATGCAAAGCCGATTTGTAAAGATGCAAAACCGAGTTTTGAACCATGCCGTTATTAATTACTCAAGCAATAACTCAAGCAATAACCAATAACAGGTTCTATTGCATAAGTTAATCATTCCTTAACTGATCCGGTTATCCCATACCACAGGCCACCCACAAGCAGCAATACCGCAACCAGGATTTGAGCCAGGGCCTGGGCGTTAAGCTGCTTGTTGATGGCAGTGGTGGTTTTTGATAAGAAAGTTTGCTGGTAAACAGCCGTATCCGGCATACCAACAATCATCCCTTCCAATTGATCGCTGGCAAAATAAGGCGCGGCAACTGGGCCTAGTGACTGTGTAATGCCGGCCACAAGCGGCGCTTTGCTGGAGCGGCCCACCTGTTCCAGCCAATTCACCAGGCTATCGCGTTCCCCAGTCAGCACAATGATCAGGCCAATATCGGAGATCGCCTGTTGGGTAGCGCTGGGTAGAGCTACGCCAGTTACAGCGTCACAGGTTGCGGCCGCCGTCAGGCAGTCGCCTAGCTGGCGCAGGCCAACGGATTCGCCCGGGACCAGTCCCAGTGTCGGCTGCTCCCCGGCAAGAGTGTGGGCAATGGCCGTTCCTGCGGCGTACTGGCTGACGGTGACAACCGGGCTGCCATTGGCGGCCAACTGCGCCATGAGCATCTCCGCCTGGGCATTTAACTCGCCGGACAGCGCGGGGGTAAATTCAATCGCCAGTAATACTGGCTGGCCGGCGGCCTTTTGAACGGCCGTATATGCCCTGTCAACATGCGGCGGCGGGGTAATCTGAGCGCGTGGCAGCAAGTCAGGCTGGAGCAGTCCCCATAGCATCGCGGCCAACAACAAACCGGCCAGTAAGATACGCGCCCAACCGGAAGCGGCATGATTGTTGGCTGTAGTCGTGGAAGGTACGGTTTGTTCAACCAGCGCCAACTGTTTCAGCAGCAGAGTTTGAGCCTGCTGCTCATTCGTCACCGTGAAGGATTGCAGCGTCCCATTGCTGCGCGGTCGGGCAATAACCGGTTCAATTTCAATGACGCCGCGAATACCAGACAGCGGGCCGGTTTCAATGACTGGCTTTTCCGGCTCCGGCTCCGGTTCCTCGCCAGTTAATTCGCGTGGTTTGAGCGCTTGAATCCAATCAGGGATTTCAGCTTGTATAATCCGATCTTGTGGGGGCGCGGCAGAAGGTAGCTCCTGTAATACGGCCGTCCAATCATCACTGGCAATATCGGCGGGGGGCTGGCTGCCCAGGCCAAGCAGACCGCTGTCTAAACCATCGCTGCTGTCAGGTCTAAGCCAATCCGGCATGGCCGACGCATCCTCGTTGAGGGCCATTAGTTCGCCAGGCTTTGACGAAAGCGCGGCCTCTTGCAGCCAATCCGGCAGATCGGCTTTAGCCAAGTCGTCGGGAAGGTCTGGTAATGATTCAACGGCATCAGATAGACTCAGGGAATCGGACAAACTGCTGCCGCTGTAAACAGTGCCCGGTTTTAATTCGGCAATCCAGTCGGGGAGGCTGTCACTGGAAGGCAGCGGCTCACCTTCTTCTCCAGGCGATTCAACATCTACTGGCTCCCCCATCTCATTTAGCCAGTCCGGCAGCTCATCTTCGAGCGCGTTGGACAGCATCGTGTCGGCCTTGAACCACTCGCTATCCTCGATTTTAGGTTCGTCTACATCGCCTTCATCCAAGTCGGGCGTCGTGTCGCCCGTTTCTTCCTGGGGCCAATCGGCGGCAAAAACATCCTCTTCCACAGAGACTTCGCCTGATTCCTCTGAGCGTATATCTTCCGCTTCAATCGTTTCGGCTGGTTCTTGTTCAACAAATGCATCGTCGCCCATCTCAACTAATTCTGATAACCAGTCTGTATCACCCTTGAGAAAAGCTGCCGGTTCGGCATCGGTTTCTTCCCGTTTGTCTTCTGGCTCAACAGATGGTTCATCTTCAGTTAGCCAGTCCATGTCATCGGCCGCTGCATCTCCATCAAATGCAAATAGGTCGCTTAAGAGCGCATCATCATCGGCGCTGGGGGAGACAAGCGTCTCGTCGCGTCCCAGATCGGTCAGCCAATCTGGCAGTGGGCCGGATTGCTTCTTTTCTGGTATTTCTGGTTCGCTTGTTTTGGTATTCGGTGTTTCCGGTTTACTTTTCTCGGATCCATCTTCTTCTACAGCGGCGAGATCATCTACCCAGGTTTCATCTTCTCCGGCCAGAAATTGTTCAAACTCGCCGGTTAAACCTGTCGTTTGAACGATTTCTTCATTGTCATCGGTGGATAGAGCTTCTAATTGTTGCGAGTCAACCGTTTCATCAGAATCTTCCATGATAGATTCTATCTGCTCATTAAATTCTTTTGTTTCTGATGCGGTGAATTCGCGCATCCAATCTGGTAGATCAGTTTCCGAATCGGTATCAGGTATGGTTTCTGCTGCTGGTTCTTCATCAGATGCCGGGATTTCGGCTAACCAATCTTCTAATGTTTCATCAACAGAGCCAATATCGTGTTGGGCCACAGCATCCGTCAAATTTGCCAGGGTCCGGTCGTCTGTTTGACCAAAATCCGCCATATTGGCCCAGTTGATTATCTCTTCATCGGCGGGTTCCTCTGTATCAGAGGTCATCGGGCTAGCTAATCCGCTGGTATCGGGTGGTTGGCTGTCGCTCTCCATGAAATCAGTCAGCCAGTCCCCGGTATCGAGGTTTTCGCTGGCCGGTTCGGTTGATCCGCCAGTTGGTTCAGCCAGAAGGCCGGTGTCCGACATCTTTTCTTCGAACCAATCGAACATCTCATTTTCTAATGCCGGTTCCTCCTCATCCTCCCCCTTTTCAGGGCTGGCTAATGAATCTGTGTTCGGGGTGCGTAATTCAGCCAACCAATCGGCCGTTTCATGGCTAATATCCCTTTGCTGGGTGGCCGGGAAATCGTCTGGCTCCGATGGGTGGTTGTCCTCGGTGGGGCCATTTTCAATGGTATCTGCTGCAGCTGTCTGGTCGCCATCATCAAGGCCAGATTGTGAAATGTCGGCCAGCCATTCCGCCAAGGTATCGTCGGCAGTGGATTGGTCGCGGGATGTTGTTACCTGATCGCCGCTGGTTGGATTGGCAAGATCAGTCAGCCAATCGGGCAGCTCGGCCTGTTCGGCCGCTTCTGCCAGATCAGCGCCGGTTTCATTCTCATCAGATTCTTCAATCAGATTGACGTAATGTTCGGTCGTAATAATACGCGGTGAGCCGATAATAGGTTTAGAATCATGCTCATTAATCAGCCAATCAGGTAAGTCATCGGTCATTCTTTTAGCAGAACCGATTTCTTCGATTTTGGGCATATGTTCGCGCGGCGGTTTGTCGTCAAGACTTTTTCCGCCTGATTTTTCCCCGGTTTCGGGTTGACCTTTGAGCCAGTCTGGGACTTTTTTGTTCGGATCGAGTTCGCCGGTTTCCCCTGCCGGTCGGATGGGCAATGAAAAGAAACTATTTTTATCAGACGATTGGTCTTCGGTTTCCGCGTTGGGTTCTTGGGGTATGGTCTGAGCATCTTGTACCAATCTTGTGCCACAAGTGTCGCAGTAGAGCCGGTCTCTGGAGTTGGCGGTTTCGCAGTTGGGGCAGATCAGACTGGTGCCGGGTGGCAGGCGCGTGCCGCAGTTGTTGCAGAATTTGCTGCCGGGGGTATTGGGCGCATGGCAACTGGGGCAGTAGATTTCTTTACTCATTTGTTATATGGTTGATCTAAGCCAAGCAGTAAGCGCAGGCTTAGGGTGATAGCGCCCAGGGCGATGCCAATGAGTAGACCGCGCATACCGGCGGTGACGATGATGTTGTTGATAATGGTTTGTACTTGCTGGAACGGGTCACGGATGTTTGCCGGCAGTAATGTGGTGGCCGTAAATGCCTGGCTGAGCAGAAGGAGTACGGCCGTTAACAAAAATAATATGGCTCCTGGACTGCGTTGTCGTTTTAACATGTAGAAGCCGGCAAAAAGCAGGAAGAAGGCTAGTAGGGATGCCAGCGCCGTTTCCAGTGGGACTTGAATCCAGTTAAAGACAGTAGTGACGCCGTTTTCGGTGATGGATAAGGCGTCGGTGATAGCCAGACCAAAGACGACGACCATGCTTAGGACGAGGACGCCGCTGTAAACGTTACGGCCGTTGACCAATCGCCCAAAATGAACGGCTAACAAATTCAGGACGCCCAGCAGCAGAGCAACAGCCGCTAAAAACCCCGCCCAACCCAAAAGTAGATGGCTGAGATCAGGCATGAAGAGCAGCCCCAGGAGGGTGAGAAACCCGAAGGCGATGGCAATGGCGAGCGGTAGTTTACGTTTACTCATGATCGTCTTGTCGAACGAAATAAATTCAGCCTGTTAGCAGTTGATAAGCGGCCAAAGCCAGGATAGCGATGGCAATAATGGTCCGTAAAATATCCTGGACTTGTAGGCTGGCGATCTGGTAAGGGCTGCCTTCCAGGTAGGCGGCAGCGGCGAATAACTCTTCGCCGATGAGCACATGGTCGGTAACGGCCGTGGCCACGGCCAGCGCTGAGGGATCATCTGTGCCGATCACCTGGCTCATATTTTGGCGGGCAGCCGCTTCGGCGGTAATGGCGATTTCCGGGCCGAAACGCCCGACCATGACGTTGCCGCTGGCTTTGTTTTGTTGGATTACAGCAGCCATGCCTCCGGCAAAAGCATAGGGTTCGGTTTCAACGGCAACGAATTGGGCCATACCTGGCTTGTAAGCGGCTAAACGGCCGGCCGCTTGATGCGCGCCGCGTAAACTATCTTGGGCGATGGGAAGCAGGGTGCCTTCGCCGACTGTGGTCAGCGGCGGGGCGCCGCTGGCGCAGCCGTCTTTAGCAAGATGATCGAGGATATGAATGGCCGCTGCGCTAGTAGGCGCGGCGGTTCCGGCCAGCCCGGCTTGCCCCAGGCTGATGTGTACCTGACGCCCACTTTCGATCGCTTCGCCCATCTGGTTTGAGAGGGAACTAACGGCGGATAACGGCCGTAACGAGACCGAGCGGCCGTTTCGTCCGCGGCGTGTGAAAATGATCAGCAGCAGTGTGATGACAACAATGGCGCTCAAGGTTAGTAGCGGGTTCATCTAAACCTCTTTCGCCTCCAGACGGTTGACTAAAGCGGCAACGGCTGCCGGGTTTTCCAATAATTGGGCCAGATGCCGGATCGTATTACCGGGTAGAAACAGTGAAAGCGCCGGCTGGGCCAGCCAGAGCATCTGCCCGCCTAAAAAAGCGAGCGGCCGGCCGGCGTCCAGGGCGATGAGCGCGGGCAGACGCAGTCCGCGGCGGCAAACAGCATCGGTTACTTGTTCGAGGAATGTTTCTTGTTCAACTGAAATCTGGGTCATGGCACAATCCCGATTGTCGCCGCGCCTGAAACTGCTACGTTGGGATACTTATTTTCCAGGCATTGCCCGATACCTTTTTGCCAATACAATAATGATTGTCTTTTGTAACTACTAACTCTCTCGGAGGTTAGCTTGATGGGAACTGAATACCTCTCGTGAACCCCTGGGAGGATGCCTGAGTAGTTACCGCCTTTGTTAAGTTGACGTAACATAATGTTATAAGCGGAGTATAGCACGTTTGGGAAAGGGTGTAAAGCAATGAAACGGGGTGGAAAACGGCCGTTTGTTCACTGGAAAGCGTGGCGTATAATGGGTGGGTGGGAAGTGTTAAAGCGGCTGGAGTGACTAAAGTTGGAAGTGACCGAAGTGACTAAAGTTGGCAGTGGGAAGTGGAAGGAAGGAGCGGCTATGCGTGTCAAAATCATTATGAATCCCTGGTCTGACCAGCGGCGGGCGATACAACGAAGAGAGCAGATTGAGAGCCTGGCCCAGCAGTATGGCGATGTGGAGATTGTGTTAACCGAACGGCCGGGACATGCGACGGAACTGGCACGGCAGGCGGCTGCTGACGGCTATGATTTGGTAGTGGCTGCCGGGGGCGACGGCACGGTGCATGAGGTGGTGAACGGGCTGGTCAGCGGCGGCCGGACGGACACGGCGTTGGGCGTTATTCCCATTGGTTCTGGCAATGATTTTGCTTTTGGGCTGGACATTCCTACAGATTTGGCGGAGGCGGTAAAACGATTGTTTAACGGCCGTATCCGCACGGTTGACCTGGGACGGGTGGAGGATGAACATGGTCGTTATCGCTACTTCGACAACAACTTTGGCATGGGCATGGACGCCATGGTCGTCGTCCGTACCGAGGCTATCAACCGGGTTTACGGCTTTTTGATGTACTTGCTGGCTGTCTTGCA
The DNA here is from genome assembly GCA_024275635.1 of Chloroflexota bacterium. Lineage (GTDB taxonomy): Bacteria > Chloroflexota > Anaerolineae > Promineifilales > Promineifilaceae > JACKCC01. The sequence continues at coordinate 22,978 of JAJRYT010000001.1, forward strand.
AACCATCGTTCTCTATTACCAGCGCATCTATGCCGAAGTGCGCTTTGATGATGAACGAGTCGCCCAGGAAACCTTGCTGCTGGCGATAGGGATTGGTCCGCGCGGCGGCGGCGGCTTTTTCTTAACGCCCGGCGCAGTGCAGGATGACGATCTCATCCAAAGCTGCCTGGTCAGCCCTATTGGCCGGTTGATGATGGTTTACCTGCTTATCAAATCGCTGAAGGGCCGGCATGTCACCTCAAAACATGTTGCCATGCGCCAAAATCGACGGATTGTGATTAAAGCCAATATGCCGGTGCCCATTCATGTTGACGGCGAAATGTTTGCTCATCCCCGTGACAATGTACGCCAGGTGACGGTGACGAGTGTGCCGGGCGCGCTGCGGGTGATGGCGTAGGAGGGGGAGTGACTAAAGCGGGAAGTGACTAAGGTGGGAAGTGGCTAAAGTGCGCAGTGACTGAAGTGGGGAGTATATGGGTGGCCGGGCTTGGCCTTTATCCCTCTGATTTCTGCCTTTCAAGGAGTTGATTATGCGTTCGTTACCACAGGCGTTGCCAGACCATGAATTGATCGTTTTGCGGGTTATTGGCGAGTGGTGGGAGATGGAACTGACGGGCGCGGATAAGGCGGCGTGCGTAAAGGCGTTGGTGGAGCGGCTGGGGCAGCTAGACATGGCCCAGGAGATGATTTATTTGCCGCCAGAGGAAGCTGAGGCTTTGCAGGAATTGGCAGCGCATAACGGCCGTGTTCCCGTGGCCGCCTTCAGCCGGGTGCATGGCGAGGTGCGGTTGATGGGGCCGGGCCGCCTGGAACGGGAGGAACCCTGGCTGGACCCGGTCAGTCCGGCGGAGGCGCTCTGGTATCGCGGCTTTTTGTATCGCGGTTTCGATGAGACGGCCGAGGGGGTGATTGAGTTTTACTATTTGCCCGATGAACTGCTGGTCCAATTCCCGCGCCCGGCGGCGCCAACTGTGGTGAAGGAAACGGCCGTCTCCACCCTCCAACCCGCCGCTAAACCAGATGCGTGGGAAACGGCCGTCATTGACGCCGTTGACGATTTGACTACCATCCTAGCCCTGGCCCAACGAACCCAATTTCAATCGGGCGGGCTGGATTGGCCGCGCTATTTGCTTAATGCCGATTCTGACCGCCGTTCCCTGCTGCTGACCCTGGCGCGGGAGATGGGGTTCTTGCGCGAAGTGGATGCCGGGCTGCGGCCGACGCGAACGGCCGTTTACTGGCTCCAACAAAGCCGCGAGGCCCAACTACGCGCCCTGGCCGACGCCTGGAGCAGCAGCGCCTGGAACGATTTGCGCCACACGCCGGATTTAGCGTGCGAGGGGGAAGGCTGGGACAACGACCCGATTCTGGCGCGGACGGCCTTGCTGGATGCGCTGCCCCGCTCCGGCGACTGGTTCAAAATCAACGATTTGGCCGCCTTCATCAAGGAAACAGACCCCGATTTTCAGCGGCCCGACGGCAATTACGACACCTGGTACGTTCGTGAGGCGGACGGCGCGGATTACATTACCGGCTTTGCCAATTGGGAACGCGTGGAAGGGCGGCTGCTGCCGTTCCTGCTGCGCGGGCCGCTGTTTTGGCTGGGGTTGGTTGAACTGGGCGACGGCTGTTACCGGCTGACGCCGCGCGCGTTGGATTGGCTGGCGGAAGCGCTGCCATCACCGGACGAGGTGCGGCTGCCGTTGATGGTGCAGGCGGACGCCAGCCTGTTAGCGTCGCACAACGCCGGGCGCTACGAACGGTTCCAGGCGGCGCGGGTGTGTGAAGCGGAGCCAGTACAGCCGGGCAAGCCGTACCGCTACCGGCTGACGCCGCACTCCTTGACCCAGGCGCGGCAAGAGGGGATTGCCCCGGCGCGGATTTTGCAGTTTTTGACGGAGGCAGGTGAACGGCCGTTGCCCGCCAGCGTCAAACGGGCTGTGGAAAGATGGGCGGAGAAGGGGGTGGAAGGACGGTTGGAAACGGCCGTTATTCTGCGTGTGCGTGATGCCGCCATCCTGCAGACCCTGCGCCACAACAGCAAAACCCGCGACTTCATCGGCGAGAGCCTGGGCGATTTAGCGGCGATGGTGCGAACCAACGATTGGCTCAAACTGCGCGCCGCGGCGGCCCAATTAGGCTTATTACTAGACATAAACGTAGATGAGTAGGAGACAATTGCGTTGTCGAGTCGCAATTTTTGTCAAACCACCAGCCAAGTCTTATGCTACCATCATGCTGGTAATTGACCATTTGAGAGCGTTTTTTGGTGGGAGACGGCCGTTTTTGGTCTGTGTCCTGGCGAATGGCGCGGTTTTTGGTCATAGAAACGCAGGTTGGTTTTCGCTCAGGTTTCGGTTCGTGGGACTCAAACCGGCGCAGCAGCCAGGTTGCTGGTTCGGACAGGCTGAGTCAGTTGGCTTCGTTTTTTTCGCTTGGCAAAGGTTTAGCTAGCGGCGGCAAAGGTTTTGGTTTTTGTCGCTCAAACTGGGTTATTGAAGGCTTTTCGCGGTTTGGGCGGGCTGGTCGGCAGGGTCAAACGGCCGTGGATTGAACGTTTTGGTCGGTTGGCGGCAGCAGGTTGACGCATTGTTAGCGGGCGATTCGGACGAACCGCTGTTGATAGAAAGTAAGACATCACTCTATTGACTCATAAATTGTGAGCGCAAAACTATCATCGCATTATTTTCAGCAAGTAGCGCAATTGGGAAAGTACTGTATCCTAGTTGGGTAAGGTCATTGGTTTACATCCGTGCTTCCTTCATTGGACTTTTGACAAAATTGTTGACATAATCATAAAAAGTGAAGTTTTGTACTCGACTGAATACTTTGAAATAAGGCTTTTGGGCGAATTAACCTAGAGTTCGGACAAAAATTTTAAACTGCCCAAACCTCAAGTTAATTCGCGCATTTGTTGTGAAAACAGGTTTTTAGTCGAGTAGAGGTTTGCAACCCCACATTTTATGTTAAATTATTTGTCAAAAGTCCAACCTTCAATAAGGTCGAAAATACAGAAAGAAATTTATACTACCCTGGCATCCAGGGTTACTTATGCCACTCTGGAGGTGGATCAATTGAAAGGTTTTATTTTGTCGATGTTCTCGTTCGCGCTGTTGCTAGGTGCTTGCACCGCACCGGCCGAACCCACCATTGTGCGGGAGACGGTCGTTTCTGAACTGCCGGTCACCGTGGAGGTTACCAGGATAGTGCCCCAAGTAGAGGAAGTGACGCGCATCGTCGAAGCGCCGGTGACGGTGGAGGTGACGCGCGAGGTAGAGGTGACGCGCGAGGTAGAGGTTGTCCGCCTGGGCCGGCCGGTCACGGCCGAAGAGCTAATCGGCTATTGGCAAGGAGGCGTGTTCATATCCTTCGCCGATGACGGCAGTTTTGTGGCGGCAAACGTTAGGGAAACTGCACTCGGTAATAACCCCCCAGACTGGGGCGTGTACGGGTTCGACGGGACAGTGCTTACCCTCAACTCTGCCTCGAGTTCCGTCTGTAAGGGGAGCGGCGTAGCTACGTACAAAGCCTTTTTTAACGAGGATGGCAGGCTGGAGCTAGACGTCGTGCGAGACCCTTGCGCTAACCGCGATGACGGTAACTTTTCTTTCCCGCTCAAGCGCGTCGAGTAAGAACGGCCGCCACCAGCGGCGGAAGATAGGACTGCAGAGGATGACCACGCCTCGGCGAAGACGGAAACGTCCCGCCGGGCGGGACATCCCCATAAACCATGGGTAGGGGGCGGACTCGCGTGGGCAGCAAGGCTCACGGTCCCGGGAATTATCATGGACCGCAGGATCCAACTCGTCATGGAGATCTCCAATGCCCAATCAGGTCTGACTATTGCGTTTCCGGATCCTATCGGCCGCTCGTCCCTGGGGCTAAGCACGCCTCAACTGTAGGGTTTGTCTACGTACGAAAACTTCTCGCCTCCGCCTCCGCTTGTTCGTTAGCAGTCTCTATAAAGTCAAGTTCCATTTCAGTTAGTATCATTAGTTTTTCGCCACCTTAACAAAAAAGCGATTTGATAATACAAATGAGGAACAATCCATTATAGGAGTTTCCGCATGACAATAGCAGAACGTGAACAACAGATATTGCGAATCAAAAATGCGTTAGTATCACGAAGTTTTCGCCACAAGCATTTGCTATTCGACTGCGAAATAGCAAGTGGCGAAAAACTAAAGACACTAACGTTTGTCCAGGTTAGGAGTTGATTGAGAATGGAAATATCTCTTGCTGATGAACGCGCCCTTTTGCTAAAAGAGACGCTCACATTGGATCAAGCCGAAGGACGCGCCTGGAGCCAGAAGCTGGATGCTTTTGGCCGGGTTGCCAAAATGACCGGCCTAATACAACGCCCCAAAGATGATGATTTTGAATTGATTTACAAGGAACGGCGTTTTCAACCGTTCTGGCATGTGGTGTGCAGCGCCCGCTATGTGTATGAACGGCGGCGTGAATTTACGCTGACGACGGGCGGGCCAGAGGTTGAACGGGTGACGCTTGATGATAAGGAGTATGGGGCGATAAACGGCCGTATCACCCTCATCGGCGCCGAATATTGCCGCGAAGAACCGCGCAGTGAACTTTTTCTGGATGGCTATACCGGCGAAACCAATCCCGCGCTGGCCGATTATTTGCAATATACAGCCAATGAGGTTCCAGTTGATTACCTGGATGAACTGGCTAATCAAGGGGCTGTCGTTGTGCCGCCGCAATCCCGGGCAACGGCCGTTGTGCGTGATGTGCTGCTGGGTATCCTCAAAAGCGTTCGCGCCGACCGCATTCTGGAAGATACGGTCGAGGTTGAACGAGTCGACCTCTATTATCGGCCTGTGTATGCTTTCCAATACCGCTGGAAATCCAAACGCCGGGAAGCCATTTTGGAATACGATGGCGTAACCGGCGCGCTGCAAGCTGAAGGCAAAACCTTTCAGCAATATATGGGTAAAATCCTTGACCCGGAGTTCCTTTTTGATGTAGGCGCGGACACGGTCAAGCTGCTGGTTCCTGGCGGGGGCATTGCCATGAAGCTGGCCCGAAAAGGGATTGACGTTGCCAAGAACCGCAGCCAGAAGCTATAACTCTATAACTATTCCACCCTTTCATCCAAACGCATCAGCTTAACCGGCGCATCTTGAGCCAGGAGCGATAATGTCGCTTCTAAAACGCGGCGCTGTTGGGCTGCATCCCCCGGCGCCCCCAAAGTGCTGCCCCGATTCAGGCGTGTTGTCGTGGCTCGCGGCGGCGCGGCGCGGCGAATGAGGCCGCTCCAACTGGTGAGCGTTGTGGCAATGCCGTTCATTTCCAGGGCGCGCGCTATCAGTCCTACGGACTGAATGCACAGCGGTCAAGCGGGCACGAGCAGCGCCCCCTCGACTTGTTCCGCCTGAGCGATGGCCATGATGGGGGGGATAACTTCGTTGATGATGCGGGCCATATCTGGCATGTAGCCGCAAAAGCTAATGACGGATGGGGCCAATGCGCCAATTTTTCCCTCGGCGGTCATGTCGGCCAGATGGTTTAAGGGGAGGAGGACTTCAGGGTCGGCGGTAACGGCCGTATGGTCATAATGCTCGTGGGCAAAAGCAATCGCCGCAAACGGCGTGTCGGCCGGGAAAAGACGAATCGAGTAATCACCCAGGTCGTTGGCCGCGTCAAACGGCTCCTGCGCCCCCCGTAAAAACCCCCCCGCCGTCGAAATCAACATTAATCGGCTTTGAGCCAGATCAATGCCAGAACCGGCCGGAGCCGTTTGGTTACGGACATACGGGTAGTCGGTGTAAATTAGTTCGCCGGATTGCTGGTAACGCGCCAGCCAGGCATCGTAATTAGTCTGCCACTGCTCCAAATTCTCTACAATCATTATATCCTCTATCTCTATCTTTATCGCTACATCTCCCATGTTGCGTCGCCGAAGAAACGGCCGTGATCCTTCCCCAAAAACGCCTCGATCGCCGCCCGCTGATCGCCCAACTGAAACGCAGACCCATGTCCCGGATAACAAACCGTCTCATCCGGCCAGGGCAAAACTACATTACGCAATGTTGCTAACGTCGTTTGGAACTCTTCCGGCGACCACGTTTTGCCCGGCCCGCCCTCAAAAATCGTATCCCCAACAACAACACGGTAATCATTCTCCAGCGCAAAGCAAATTTGGTCGTCAATGTGGCCCGGCGCGTGATACACGCGAACCGCAAAAGCGCCCACTGATACAACTTCTCCATCCTTCAGCCAGCGATCCGCTTCCAGTTCCATGCCGTCCGCGTGCGGGCCGGGGTGCGCCAGGAGCGGAACCCCCAGCCGGGCGCGCATCTCGTCCAGCGCGCCAATATGGTCGTGATGCGTGTGCGTTAACCAGATAGCGCGGGGCGTGCTGCCGGCCAACATTTCTAGCAATATTTCAGGATCAGCGCCCGGATCAATCAGCGCGCTTTCCCCCGTCTGCGGGCAAACGAGTGCGTAGGTATTCATGGCCCAGGGGCCAACCTGGCGGGTTCTCAATTCCAGCTTCCCTTGCATTATCTACCTCCATCGGCTAACGTATCATGCGCTGTTCCTGGGAACTATACCACAATCCCCAAGAAGGTAAGGATAGCCGCTAGGGCGATTGCATACTCGCTGGGTTTCCTTTTTTCGCCACGAATTTCACTAATTGCACGAATTTAGGCAGCGTTCATTCGTGTCATTCGTGGCAGAAATTTGGAATATGCAATCGCCCTGGGATAGCCGTTTACCGATTCGCCTCACCATACCGCTCCTGCTATACTTCCCGCCCGAATTTCACCTTGAAATTCGAAACCTGATACAATTGGATTATTATCATTTTTGTCATAAAAATTCGGTAGAAAAACGATATGCTGCCAACACATGAACAGATACAAGCTGCCCTGGAACGGATTTTGCCCCGCGTGGCCAAACCCGGCCGTTATACCGGCGGCGAATACAATCAGATAGTTAAAAGCTGGGATGACGTAGATTTCAAGGTCGCCCTCGCCTTCCCCGACATTTACGATATTGGCATGTCTAACCTGGGGCTGATGATCTTCTACGATCTCATCAACAAACACCGCAACCTGCTGGCCGAACGCGTCTATTCCCCCTGGACGGACATGGAAGGCATCATGCGGGAGAAAGCTATCCCGCTTTTTTCGCTGGAAAGTAAACATGCCATCTGCGACTTTGACCTGCTGGGGATCAGTCTCCCCTACGAGCAGTTGTTCACCAATGCGCTGAATTTGTTCGATCTGGTCGGGATGCCGGTGCGCTCGCTGGATCGGGATGCCGGCTACCCTCTGGTCGTTGCCGGCGGTCATGCCTGCTACAATCCCGAACCAATGGCCCCCTTCATTGACGTTTTCGTCATCGGCGAGGGCGAGGAAGTGATCCTCAAAATCATCGGCGTCATGCGGGCGGCCAAACATTTGGATCGAGAAACCCAACTGCGTTACATCGCCCAAATCGAGGGCTGCTATGTTCCCCGCTTTTACGACGTGGCCTATCATGACGATGGCACGATCAAAGCTATCACGCCCAATATGCCGGAAGCGCCAGCCAAAGTGTTGAAAACTATTGTCCCCGTCATGCCGCCGCCGGTAACGGACTTCATCATCCCCTTCATCGAAACGGTTCACAATCGCGCCCCCATTGAAATTATGCGCGGCTGCACCCGCGGCTGCCGCTTTTGCCACGCCGGGATGGTGACGCGCCCGGTGCGGGAACGGCCGGTTGCTGAAGTGTTGGAGGCAATGGATAAAATCCTGGCAAGCACTGGCTATGAGGAAATCGCTTTGCTCTCCCTCTCGTCCAGTGATTACACCAACGTGCTGGAACTGACGAAGCAAATTGGCGAGCGATACGGCCGTCTGGGATTAAACATCTCGCTGCCGTCGCTGCGTATCGAAAGCGTCTCGACGCAGTTGATGGATAACCTGGGCGACAGCCGGCGGGGCGGCTTCACGCTGGCCCCGGAAGCGGCGACAGAGAAGATGCGTAACACGATCAACAAGTATGTGACGCATGAGGAACTGTTGGCGACGGCGCGGGAGATTTACAAACGCAACTGGCGCACCATCAAGCTGTATTTCATGATCGGCCATCCGACGGAAGAGATGGAAGATGTAGAGGCGATCATTGAGTTGGCGCGAGCGGTGTTGTTTGTGGGGCGGGAGTATCATGGCAGGAAAGCCAGCGTCAATGTGGGCGTCAGTACCTTCATCCCCAAGCCGCACACGCCTTTCCAATGGGAGCCAATGGGGGAGATGGATGACATTTATGCCAAGCTGGATCGACTGAAGCAAAAGATTCGTGGGCCGGGTTTACGGCTGCGCTGGAATAATCCCCAGGAATCGACGTTTGAAGGGTTCCTGAGCCGGGGAGACCGGCGCATCGCCGAAGCGGTGGAGCTGGCCTGGCGCAAGGGAGCCAAGTTTGACGCCTGGATGGAACATTATAATGAGGACGCCTGGAATGAGGCGTTAGATGAGCTGGGTCTGGACCCGGCGTTTTACACGCACCGCCGCCGCCCGATTGACGAGATTTTTCCCTGGGAGCATATCGATATTGCGGTGACGAAGAAGTTCTTGACGCAGGATTATTTGATGAGCCAGCAGCAGGAAACGCGGGTGGACTGCCGTACTCAATGTTTTGCCTGCGGCATTTTGCCGAAGTTGAAGGAGCTGCGCCGGGAGACGGCCGTTGAAGCATGGCAATGTCCACCGGTGCCGACGCGGAAGCGCCACCAGCCGCGCCAGGGGCGGGTTCCGGTTGTGGCGGGGATTCCGCTTGACGGTATTAAGGTAATCTGAAAAGTTGTTAGCCGGAGTTATTTGAAATGCTTTTGCACTTGCTGCCAGGCTTGTTCTGCGGTTGATAACGCTTCATCTGCCTGTTCCCGGCCGGGCAGCCCAAATGGCAATGATCCTGGCAGTGCATCTGGATAGCGGGTGGGGATATAAAAATCGTCAAGAGCCATCAACGATTCGCGCAGTTCGCCGAATAAACCTTCTGGTAATAAATTTAATAAATCGGTGATGGCGTGTGTTCGCGGAGGTAATTCTTCCTGAGCGACGAGCAAGCCTTTTAAGGCCTTTTCAACACATTGTTGGGCATGAAAACAGACTTGATTATAAATTTTTTGCTCCCAAACCAGCCGGGCAACTTGTAAATCTTCCTGAGCAAAGGTCAGCCAGCGTTTACTACTTTCGTTCATAAACCACTTTACTTTTTGCCAGGATTTCGTGGCGGAAAAACGGCCGTTTCCCCTTCATCTCCTCCCATTCCTCTGGCGTATAAACCAGAATATCCGTCCCTACTTTCGGCTGGATGAGCTTACGAATAGCTCGTAGACGATGCCAAAATGGCAGGTCTGTCTCTTGAATGATAACTAAATCAATATCTGACCAAGGGTGTACGTTACCTGCCGCGAGTGAACCAAAAACCAGAATTCTTTCCAGGTTTTTATGTTCCCGAAGTAATTGGATATAACGGGCCAGCTCGTTTTTTAATAATGTATGGCGTTCCATTGCAGCGAGTGTCATGCAAATATCATACAGTTTTGAGGGAGGGAAATCAATAGAACTGGTTAGTTGTTCAGTTACTCCATGACTTTATCGAGGTTGCACGCGCTATAAGATGCGAATATTAATTTAGAAGATCGGACACATTCTTGTTGCGTTGCGTTGACACAGAGAATCAAAAAGCCACCAGCGCGCAGCCGGTGGCTTTTGCTTTTGGGTTGGAGAGAACGCCTGGTTTTCGAAGTTTGTTGGGTGGCTGGTTGGGCCTGAGGCCGGCTTTTTGTTTGGGAAAGATGTCAGGGCTGGGCGGCGACGGCCGTTCGCTTGTCCAGCCAGCGGAACAGCAGCGACCAGACAAACCCGCCCAGCGTTTTCGCCAGAAATTGCCCCAGCACAATCGTCCACAAGAAACTGCCGAAGGCGAGGGTGGGGAAAATGATGGAGTCCACAGCCGCACTGGGTACATTGGAGCCGTTGATGCGCAGCCAGCGAGGGTATTTGCCCAATTGCTGGTAAACGAGCGCGTCCACCGTGGCGGCGGCGGCAAAGGCGGTGAAGGAGGCCAGGGCAATCGGCCCGGCGTTCTGATTGAGCAGCCAGGACAGCAGGGAACCGGCGGCGATGAGGGCGACCATCTTGGGCAGCAGCTTGTCGCCCCGCCACGCTTCATGAAGCTGGTCGCGGGCGGTCAGATCAAGGCCGATGAACAGAAAGGCATTGACAATAGCCACGCCTGGGCCGAATTGGGCTACGGATAAGTTTGCCAAAACGATAGCGGTTAAGTAAAGAATGATGTAAATCATGAGAGTAATTTCCTTGGGGTAAAGTTGGAAGTGACTAAAATTCAGAGTGACTAAAGTTGGAAGTGGCTGAAGTGAGAATCATACTCCCGGTACGGGATGGGGTCGGGGAGGCCAACGGCGGCGAAGGCGGCCAATCGTTCGGCGCAGGTGGGGCAGCGGCCGCAGGCCAGCGTTTCGCCTTCATAGCATGACCAAGTCGTGCCATAATCCACACCCAGCGCCAGCCCGGCGTGCAAAACGTCGGTTTTGGTGTGGTGGATGAAGGGGGCCTTAATGTGTACCGGGGTTTTCCGGTTCAGCCCATACACCTGGTTGAGCGACTTGAGGAATTGGGGCGTCGTGTCCCAATAGCCGTAAAGGTCATGCGCCTGGGCTCCGTAAAAGAGTTCGGCGACGCCGTGGCTTTCGGCATAGGCGGCGGCTAATGTCAGAAAGATCATGTTCCGGTTGGGGACGTAGGTAGGCGGCTGCGGATCGCCGGCCACTTCATGGATGTCGGGGATGGGGACTGCTTCGCCGACAAGGGCGGAAGTGGCGAATAACGGCCGTAATCCCCGCAAATCCAGCGCCCGATAATCGGGGCAGTTCAGCAGTTCGGCGTGCCATTGGGCCAGGGCGATCTCTTTGTCATGTTTCTGGCCGTAGATGAAGCTGATAACAGCCGGACGCCGCCCCTCATTTTTGACCAGATGGTGCAGCATCGTCACACTGTCCATGCCGCCGCTGACGATGGCAACGCAGTTGGCCTTGTTCATTGATGATTTCTCATTGCTCATTGCGACTGACCTCGGCCACGGCTGTCATCTGCAAGCCGCCGCGAATACGCTGTTCCAGCATGACTTTGCAGGTGAACGGCGCCAACGCATCGAAAATATCCTGGGCGATGGTGGAAGCCAGCCCTTCGCCAAAAATTGGCTCGTCGCGGAAGGTCCACAGGTACAGCTTGAGGGTTTTGCTTTCCACGCACAATTTGTCCGGCTGATATTCGATGGTGACGGTGTTGAAATCCGGCTGGCCGGTAACCGGGCAAAAGCTGGTCAGTTCGTCGGAGGTGAACGTAACCAGGGTGACGTTTTTCGGTTTAGGAAAGGTCTCTAGTTCTTTGCTGGGCTGGGTCATATCTTGTTTGCCCAGTTTCTTGAAATCGTAAGTATTCATTTTCATCTCCAAATTCAACCGCAGCAAACACGAACCTGGCAGGGTTTGCGGTTGGCGCGGTTGGGCATTCAACGGGCGAGAAACGGCCGTTACCACACGGCCGTTTCTCACCGGTATCTAAATTATTTTTTCAAGTTGGCGGGTTAGGAGTAGCCCGCAGTTTTGATAAGCCGGGTACGGGTGAGGAACCCTTTTCTGCTACCGGCATTACAATGGCGGGGATTATAACAGGAGAAATGGGAATTGGAAAATTAGCGGGGGTATAAATCAGGGCGATTGCATATTCCAGATTTCTGCCACGAATTTCACGAATTACACGAATAAAAACCGTCTAAATTCGTGTAATTGGTGAAATTCGTGGCGAAAAAAAGGAAAACTAGCGAGTATGCAATTACCCTCTGGTATAAATGAAAGTTTGATGCTGTATGCCCTTGCACGTCTCCTTGTTTAGGATCGAGGATTAAATAACTTGCGTGAGACTGGAGATTAGTCCAGTCTCTAATTTCAGTTACGAAGATTATTTAATACCCATTCCTTATTCCAACGGCCGTGCATATCCCGATCCCCAATCCCTATCAAAAATCGCCTGGCCGGCTCCGATCAAAGTTGGGTGGTCGGTGTTGAAACTGCCGCCGATGGTCTGGTAGAAATAGCGCCAGGTCATGTTGGATGTGCCGATATTCAGTCGTTGCTCAGTGATGATGTATTTGGCGTGGCTGACGCGGCTGTGGCCGGGGTAGAGCCGTGTTTTGCCTTCTGTTTGATCCCAGCCGGGGAGGACCATGCGTTTGATTTCGATACGGCCGTTTCCCTCTTCCTCAAATAGCGCCGCCGCCGCTGCCGTCCCTCGCAGCGCTTGCAAGAACGACCATGTGGCTGGTTTGGTGTAGGGCCATTGACTGATGAGCAGACGCACCGGCACGCCGCGCGTGATGGCCGCTTGCAGCAGGGCGTCAGTCAGCGCCGGCCAGTAAAATAGTTGTTCATCTAGCCAACCTGTTGGTATAAAGTTCATGACGCTGAGGCAGATGGATTGTTCAGCCGTGTTGATGGTATGGAGAAGACCGGTTAGATCGTCGGTACGGCCGTTATTGCTCAATTCTGGCGGCGAAGCAGTCAGATAGGCGGCGGCAGATTGGTCAGCGGCGATGAGCGGCAAGGGATTCGTTTGGTTGTAGTCGGTGGCGGCGAAGGGGGAGGGAGAACGGCCGTTTCCCGCCAAATCCGACCAATCAGGTACAATCCGGGGTTTCTGTGTGACTGAATCAACGACTTCGGCCGTTCGCGGCGCCATTGCGGCCAACTGCCACCACGCTTCAAACTGCCGCGCTGCATCGGCGGCGATGGCCGGCTGGTTCTCAACGATGACGCCCATCTCTTTGACCTGTGCCAGCGAGCGCCAATCCATGTTGGCCGAACCGAGGTAGAGGGAACGGCCGTCCACAATCCAGCTTTTGTGGTGCATGATCCCGCTGCCGTACCAATCCGTTAAATCAATCTGGCGACTCTGTACCTGTCCAGGAAACTGCGCCGCCAATCGCGCCGATTCCTGCGGTTTATCGCCTTCGACAAAGCCAGCGCTCTCTAAAATGCGGATGTGAACGCCGCGCCGGACCGCATTTTCCAGCGCCGCGAACAAGGCACGGCCGTATCCTGCTCCCAATTCCGCCAGACGTTCTTCAGACAGTCCGTCCATGTCGTCATCATCGGTCAGCAGGCTCCAGTAAACGGCCGTGACATCAATCGTCTTGCTGGCCCCATCAACCAATCGTTTGAGGGCGGTTTTTGTCTCGGCTACATCCTCCGGCGAGCATAAATCTTTCAAATCAAGCGGAAGCGATTCAACTAAATAGGCATCAGGTTTGGTCATAATTTCTCCTGGCATTGTCATCATGGTTTGGTTATCATCCCCCAACGATTCCAATTCGTCAATGCGAGCCGGGGGCATTGTGCGCAGCGCCGCTGTGCGGGGTGAACCGATAGCGTAAATGTTTACAGCCTGATAGACTTCTTCTAATTAACCGGGAAGAAATCTGAGCGAGAAAACAACGTATCTATTGTATTGATTTGATGAAATCCAAGATCACATTCCGCCGTATCATTTACTTATTCCTTCTGGCTGCTTTTGGTTACGCTTTGTATTCTTATCAAGGGCAGTTGGTGGATATCCTGCATGTTTTGCGCCGGGGAGTATGGTATGTGCTGTTAGCGGCCGTTCTTGTCCTGGGATTGGCTGTTTATAACCAGGGACTCCTGTATGCTAGTATTTACAAGGTTTTCAACCTGTCCCCGCCCAAAGAGCGCCATCTCTCTTATCTTTACCTGATCACCCGCTTTGTCTCCGTGGCCGCACCCAGCGGCGGTGTTTCCGGCGTCCTCCCTTTTATTCAGGAGGCCCGCCGCCGCAATGTCTCCACCGGGCCGGTGCTGATCGTCAATTTGCTTTACCTCATCTTGTGGTACAGTACGATGGGCGTCTTCCTGTTCATCGGCTTGCTGCACCTGTTCCTCATTCACGATCTGCAATGGTTTGAAATCAGTAATGCCATTATTCTGCTGCTGGCCGATTTGGCTTTGATTGGCGGGTTGGCTATTGCCTGGACATCGCCGCACCGGCTGGAAGCGATCCTGAACCGGATTGGCAGTCTGGCAGGAAAAGTGGCCGGATGGGGGAAACGGCCGTCTCCCCTCCCGCCAGAACGGGTAGAAAAATTCATTGGCGAACTTGATGACGCCATTAACGAAATTCGGCAGGTGGGTTATCAATCATTGTCCCGGCCTGTGCTGCGCGCTTTCCTCAATGAGATTTTGAATTTGGGCATCCTTTACTTCGTCGCCCTGGCTTTTGGCGTCCAGCTCAGTTTTGGCGTTTTGGTTGCCAGCTACAGCGTGGGTATGTTGTTCTTCGTCATGACGCCCACACCGGGCGGGCTGGGTTTTGTGGAAGGTATTTTGATTTTGGTGATGAGTTCGCTGGATGTGCCGCGTGAAAGCGCGCTGGTCATTACCCTGGGGTATCGTGGGTTAACTTTCTGGCTGCCCTTTATTCTGGGCTTTTTTGCCTATCGTTGGTTCAATCATTATCTGGATAACCTGGATGAAGAGGTAACGGCCGTACCCGCTGTCGCCACAGATAAGCCGCAGCATTATAAATCAAACGGGGTTGTATCAAGAATTAACATTGATATAATATCGCAACCCAAGCAGCCAGACGCGGTCGCCGAGGAATAGAAAGACAGCGCTTAGGGTTCGTTCAAAATTAACTTTGCAGTTTACTGGTAATTGGTAATTGAGTAATTGGGTAATTACCAGTTACCAATTACCTGGTTGCAACTTTTCAAACGCCAAAGTTATAAACGAACGTGCCCTTATTGCCAGTTTTCGATAATTTCCTTGATCGTTCCCACAAAATAATCGGCGGTAGCCCCGTCCAGGATGCGGTGGTCGAAGGTGAAGCTGATGTAGGCTAACGGCCGTATCGCAATCGCATCATTTATCACCTTCACCCGCTTCTCGATCTTGCCCGCGCCCAGGATGCCGCACTGCGGTTGGTTGATGATGGGCGTGGCAAACAGGCTGCCGGAAACGCCGTGATTGGTCAGTGTAAATGTGCCGCCCTGCACTTCGTCCGGCTTGAGTTGGTTGTTTCGAGCGCGGTTAGCCAGATCGTTAATGGTTCGCGCCAACCCCAATAAATTCAACGAATCGGCATTTTTAATGACGGGCACAATCAGGCCGGCGTCTATGGCCGTGGCCATGCCGATGTTGATGTCCCGGTGCAAGACAAGACCGTCGTCGCGCCAGCTGCTGTTGACCACGGGATGCTGTTTGAGCGCCTGGACGGCGGCGGCAATGATGTAGGCGGTGAGGGTGAGTTTGGCTCCGTCTTTGGCGAATTGGGTCTTATGGGCGGCGCGGTGGGCGGCAACGGCCGTAAAGTCAAACTCAAACACAGTCGTTACGTGCGGGCTGGTATGCTTGCTGCGTACCATGTGTTCGGCGATGGCCCGGCGCATGCTGGTGTGGGGAATGAGTTGGGACGAAGGGGTGAGTGGGCGAGCGGGTGAAGGGGCGACAGACGGCGTTTCTGGTTGACGGATGACGGATGACGTTTGACGGCTGACCGTTTCCACGTAGGCTAGGATGTCTTTTTTGGTGATACGGCCGTCTCGTCCTGTCCCCGTCACCACATTCAAATCCACTTTATTTTCCGCAGCGATGCGGCTCACGACGGGGCTGATGCGGCCGGTATAGCGTTGGAGAGGGGAGGGGCTGGGGGGGTGGGGAGCGGGAGGTGGGGCCGTGACCGTGACAGGTTGAGGTGTTGTGGTTACGGCCGTGCCGTTGCTTTTGCCGCCAGCGGGGAGCGCTTCGCCGGGCTGACCGATGATGGCCAGAACCGTGCCCACGGGAACGGTTTTCCCCTCGGGGACGAGGATTTTAAGTAATGTCCCGGCGTTTTCGGCCGTTGCTTCCGTCGTCACCTTGTCCGTCTCAATCTCCAGCACCGGTTCGTATTGGTTAACCGCTTCCCCTTCCGCTTTTAGCCAGCGGGCAACGGTTCCTTCAATAACGCCTTCGCCCATCTCCGGCATGATTAGTTGTGTGGCCATGTAAACTCCCAAAAGAGTGCAGATTAATGATTAAAGATTCGAGATTGCCTGCGCTCTAATCATTAATCTTCAATCGTCAATTCTATTTATAAAACATCGGATAATGCGCCGGGTCAGCTTCGTTCATCAGTTCGTAGATGGCGTGGAAAACGTCCACTGTGTTGGGTTTGGAGAAGTAGTTGCCGTCGGAACCGAAGGCGGGGCGGTGCGGTGCGGCTGTCAGCGTGCGCGGCTCAGAATCGAGCCAGTGGTAGCCACCCTGCTTTTCGATGACTTCCTGCATCATGTAGGCGGTTGCTCCGCCAGGTACGTCTTCGTCCAGGAAGAGGATGCGGCTGGTTTTTTGGAGGGATTGGAGGATACGGCCGTGTACATCAAATGGCAGCAGCGAACGCACATCAATCACTTCTACCTCCACCTCCACTTGCGCCAGCCCTTCGGCCGCTTCCAGCGCCAGGCGGCAGTTGGCTCCATAAGTCACAATCGTGGCATCCGTGCCTTCGCGCAGCGTCTCCGGTACGCCTACCGGCAGCGTGATGTCGCCGATGTTATCGGGCAGCTTTTCCTTCAGCCGATAACCGCTTAACACCTCCACAATAAGGCCCGGCTCTTCCGATTGTAGCAGGGTGTTGTAAAAACCAGCCGCCTGCACCATATTGCGCGGAACCAGGATATTCATGCCATGCAGCAAGCTAATAATGCCGCCCATCGGTGAGCCGGAATGCCAGACCCCTTCCAAACGGTGGCCGCGCGTGCGCACAATCACCGGAGCTATCTGCCCCCCTTTGGTGCGCCAATGGACGGTCGCCAGGTCGTCAGACATGATTTGTAGGGCATAGAGCAAATAATCCAGATATTGAATCTCAGCAATCGGCCGCAAACCGCGCAGCGCCATGCCAATGGCCTGACCGATGATGGTCGTTTCGCGGATGCCGGTGTCGGAGACGCGCAGTTCGCCATATTTGGCTTGCAGTCCGGCAAAGGATTGATTGACGCCGCCCAATTTGCCTACATCTTCGCCAAAAGCGATGACGCGCGGGTCGCGGGCCAGAATCTTGTCAAAATACCGGTTCAAGACCTGGAACCCGCTGAGGGTGGGCGACTCGTCGGAGTAAACAGGGGCAACTTCAGTCACATTTAGGGCTGATTTGCCAGTTTCATTGTACAGGTGAGAGCCAACCCGCTCGTGGTTCTGTTTGAGTTGGGCTTCTTTCCAGGCGATGAGCTGCCTTTTGGCTTGGCTCTCGGTGTGGCGGGCGGCGATGAGGGCTTGGTGAACGGCCGTAAAAATATCCCGCCGTAATGGCGCTTTCTTAGCCGCCAACCTTTGCCGCACCTCAGCCAGCGCCAACTGCTGCGCGGCGTCTGTTGCTTGCTCCATTTCCCGGATTGCCGTCACGACATCCTGCCGCTCCTGATGCAGCGGCAGCGTAAACGCTTTCCACGCCTTTGTGCGGAAATTTTCTACCAGATTCCGGGCATTACGCTCAATCTGGTCCAATTCACCGGCGGGAGCAATGCGCTGTTCAATAATCCATTGGCGCATCTTGCGGATACAATCAAATTCCTTTTCCCATTCCAACCGCTCCTGTGATTTGTAGCGCTCGTGGCTGCCCGATGTGGAATGGCCCTGCGGCTGCGTCACTTCCGTCACATGAATGATAGCGGGAATATGCTGTTCACGAGTAAGCTGGGCCGCTTTGGTATACGTTTCAATCAGAGCCTGATAATCCCATCCTTTCACTGTATACAAATCAAACCCATCATCTGAATCGGGCCAGCGCTGGAACCCTTTGAGCAGTTCCGATAAATCTTGTTTCGTAATCTGGTCTTTGTTGCTTACAGAAATACCATAGCCGTCATCCCAAATAGAAATAATGACCGGCGCTTTGAGGACGCCGATGGCATTAACCGTCTCCCAGAACATCCCCTCGGCCGTGCTGGCATTGCCAATCATACCCCAGGCAATCTCGTTTCCGTTGCGCGAAAATTGGGTCAGATGTTTGAGTTCATCCAGTTCGCGGTACAACCGGGAAGCGTACCCCAGCCCCACCAACCGCGGCATTTGCGATCCGGTTGGGGAAACGTCCGGCGATGTGTTGAACCTCTGCGTTAAATCTTTCCAACTACCATCAGGGTTGAGGCTGCGGGTGGCAAAATGGGCGTTCATCTGCCGACCGGCCGAACTGGGATCGGCAT
Source organism: Chloroflexota bacterium (assembly GCA_024275635.1). Lineage (GTDB taxonomy): Bacteria > Chloroflexota > Anaerolineae > Promineifilales > Promineifilaceae > JACKCC01. The sequence goes on from JAJRYT010000001.1 coordinate 41,272, forward strand.
GGACATCGGTGTGGGCGTACAGTTGGGCAAACAGTTGTTGGATTGTTGTCGCCCCAATCGCCAGCATAAACGTTTGGTCGCGGTAATAGCCGGAGCGGAAATCTCCCTTTTGGAATGCTTTGGCCAGGGCGATCTGGGGGATTTCCTTACCGTCGCCAAAGATGCCAAATTTGGCTTTACCGCTCAGAACCTCGCGCCGTCCAATCAGGCTGGCCTGGCGACTTTGCACGGCTAAACTGTAGTCGCGTAGGATTTCGGTTGTACTGATATAAATCTGATCGGTTAAATTTTTTTGTGTTTTTTGTTCTGCGTCAATCATAGCTGCTGATCCTTTTCCACATAAAAAATTCCCATAATAAGGAATTTGCTTGCCAGGAACTACTCGTATGGCTGTGAAGGGGAATGCCAGTAGATTGTTACCTGGCAAAAAAGGGAGGGGAAGGAATGACGCGCTACAATTTTGTCTTGGCAGAAAATTTCATCGTTCGATAAACCTCCAGCGGGTATCAGTGGTACGAAGTAGCTTACACCATATTTGATGGGACGCAAGCCAAAAATATTACATCGTTAATGATCCGGAACTGCTTTTACGGCTGCCGCTAAGACCCGTTGTGGGGGATTGGTTGTTTTTAATCTTTAGTCGTTATTCGATTGGATTTACGCTGAAGTTGTCGAACTGTACGCGCACGCCGCCGGCGCCGAGGGTACGTACCATCAGGCCGATGTCGCCTTTGCTGAAGGTGTCATCGGTGACCCGGCCGACTTCCTGGTCGTTGACATAAAAGATGAGGTTGGCGCTTTCGGCCCGGACACGGAGTGTGTTGTTGTTGTTGAGGCCGGGGGTAACGGCCGTACTCTCCAGCCACGACTCCCCCACAATCGGTTCAATCTCATCATTGCCGCCATTGCGGTAACGGCCGATCCATACAAACCCATCCCCGCTGATCTCAAACAGGTAAAAATCATCCGTCTCATCATCCACCCGGAACAACATCCCATACCCATTATCCAGCGGCCCTTCAACCTGCGTCGCTTCCACCTCGTAGATACCGTCGCCAAACTCCTTCCCTGCCGTCGTCCAGATGAGCATATCATCTGCCTTCACCAAGAAATCAAAGACCCCCTCCTGGACCTCCCCTTCCACATCAATATCACTACCTGTGCGCCAATCCCCCGGCGCATCAAATGTCTCCAGAAACGGCTGCTGCGCGCCGCCGCAAGCTGCCGCACTCAGCAAAACTAAACTTAATACAACCAAAGTGAACAAAAACTTCCGCATAGCCAACCCTTTCTCAAAATCCGTGTTCATTAGCGTTTATTCGCACCCTATTATGCTCTACTTTCCCCTAGGCGATTAACAAGCCCATAATTGCAGGTAAGAAGAAAAACTGTAAGGAGAGAGCAATGTCAATCGCTATCGAACAAACTATACACGTAATATAAGTTGTTTGCAAACTGTGCCCATTGGCCCCAATGGGGTATCGTCCCGGTGGCGATGTACATGGCCCAGATGATGGCGGCAGGGCTGTTGATGGTCAACTGGCGCTGACTTGCTCGAGCGGAATGCCGTCGAATAGCAGTTCCATATCTTGCAGACTGCTGATGGCGACGCCGCATTTGCCGAATTCGCCTAACGCTTCCGGCGCGTCGCTGTCGTAGCCCATGAGGGTGGGCAGGTCGAAGGCGGCGGAGAGGCCCATGTTGCCTTGTTCGAGCAGGTATTGGTAGCGGGCATTGGTCTCTTTGGCCGAACCGAAGCCGGCGAACATGCGCATTGTCTACGGCCGTCCCCGGTGCATGGTGGCATGGACACCGCGCGTGTAGGGGTATTCGCCGGGGAAGCCCAGGTCGCGCACATAATCCAGGTCGGGAACATCCAACGGTGTGTAGAGCCGTTTAATCGGTTCGCTGGAGGCGGTGAGGAACTGCTCCTTACGCTCCGGGAAGCGGGAGAGGGATTTGTGCAGCGTATCTTTTTCCCACCGTTCCCGTTCCTAGGGGTTCATTCAAAATTAACTTTACAGTTTGCTGGTAATTGGTAATTGAGTAATTGGGTAATTACCAGTTACCAATTACCTGGTTACAATTTTTCAAACGCCAAAGTTATAAACGAACGTGCCCTAGGCGAGTTTTTTGAGATTATCTTTGTCGTACATTTACGCTTGTTCCTAGCCGGAAAATAAATTTGTGGGGTTAAAGAGAAAAATCGGCCAATTTATCTGGCGGCGGTTCAATACCCAAATATTCTCGATAAATGCGATCTTTGTAGGCGGGGCCGATCTCATTGACAGCTTGAATGAATGCCTGGTATGTGCCCGCCCCGCCGATTTTGTCCCAGAACTCATCGCCAATGAGAACGACTTTATCATTTTGCATATCAAACCATCGGGCGGGGAAACTCCAGGTGTAACCTTGGCGACGGCCGTATGGATTATAGGGCAGTGCATAAAAAGCAGCGTCAACCAATCGCGGTTCCATGCAATACAACTTCAAAATCTTCTCTTTACTGACCTTTGTCTGATCGCTGTTGGGCAGCGGCGCTTTTAATTCAAAAGCAAGTCGCTCTCCCGTTTGTGTGTTTTCGGCAAACACATCACAAATAACCGTTACCGGGATGTTCTCGCCCCGCCCTTTACGGATATATGCCAATTCGCTTACCCAATCGGGCCGGGTGCGCTTCTCTCCTTTTCCGGGCCGGTGTTCAAGCCGGTTCAAAACCTCTGTAATTCGAGACAATCTACCCGCTTTAACAACGCCATGAATCTTGTGTTGGATTTCTCCACGCCCTAAACCTTCCTTTGCCGCAACAACGGCAAGCTTTTCCCAAGCATTGCCAAATGGCGTGACAAAACGTCGCTCAAAGTGAGAACCCTTGAAAATTTCGTCTGGCACTAACGCTGCATACAACGGTTTTTGCGCCAACAGCTTTTCCTTGCTAAACGGATCATCATATATAATTCGGTGTAAAATCCGATCCATCATTTCAGAGATGACAGTCTGGATAGCTTGCTTCAAAGATTCTTCGGACATTTCGGACGTCCTGGATTATGATTTTCGCCAGATGAAAATGGACTCGTAGAATTCGCCAGACCGCCGTCCTGTACGCCGATTGACGTGTCTTTTGAGGATGGTTTCCTCATCCAGACCGGCCATTTCTCTGATTGCCGGGTAAAGGTTGTGGCGATCACCGGCGACGACAATGATCGGCGCGCCGCTGGGCAGGTTTTTGCTGGCATTGCGTAATACTTGGGCGACGTCTTCTTGATATTGGGCGCGCGCCTTTTTACTGGAGCCGGACGCCGCCGGGCCGATTTCTCGATGGCGGTTGTCATTTAGCCCCAACAAATGGTATGCATAGGCGTGTTGTTCATGATAATCAATTAAGCCCACGTAGGGGGGACTGGTGATGATGCCGTCAATAGGCGCAATGTCGGCGGCGCGGCTGTCGGCGTGATGAACCGCAACCAGCGCGTCCGTGCGTACCGGGGCAAATTGTTCGATGCGTCGTATGGTGTCTTTAGTGTACCGGTTGAGGAATTTGAACGCTTCCTGGACGGGTTCGCACGTGCGCGAATGTTTATAGCACCAGTAGGGTTCGGTTTGCGGTTGTTTGGGAAAATCTAAATCAAAGTGAGTTGTCAATCGCGCTGAGCGTGCCGAGCGGGTGAGGATCACTTTGAGCAGGTTTTTATACGTGTAATCCCCTGATTCAATGAACTGCCGGTAGGTGAGCAATTCAGTTAAGGTTTGGGGCGCGTACCAATTTTGAAGGTATTTGTTTCCTGTTGCAGTAATATTTAGCGTCCCTTCAAATAAACGAAGTTGTCCGGTGCGCTGGGGCTGCGTTGCCGTTTTTGTTTTGCCCAAGATGTCGTTGGCTTCAAAGGCCATTTTTTTCAGGTTGTAAGCGCCGGTTTTAACTTGACACAGCAGAACATTGAACGCAGAGATATCGTAACCGATGGCGTTGATGCCCAGTTCGTTGGCTTGAACCAACGTCGTGCCGGAGCCGACAAAGGGGTCTAGCACGGCTTGGCCCGGTGTGAAAAATTTCCTCAAGAATATTTCGACGAGTTGCGGGATGTATTTTCCCAGGTAAGGGTGCAGGCCATGAACATGTTTGGTGCGCCGGCGTTGCGGCATTTGTTTCTCAGTCCAATTGAGGTTCAGGCTGCTCAAAGGCGTGTCCCCAACGACACTTTTGGGTTCGGTGGGTAGATTGGTCTCAATGTATGTGTCTACCTGTTTTTCCTCGTTCGTTAGCATAGGTTATCTTCTATCTAATCCGTTCGGTTTTTTCAAAATATGGCGCAGTGATTGTAGAATAATCGTTTACAGGGTCAATATCGCGCTCTATTATTCGCGTCCAATCAATTTCTCCTGAGTGTTGGCAAAATCGGTTAATAAATTCAAGAGTTAGACGATTAATGATTGCGCTTTTTTCTTTGTGAAAAGCGTCGTCATATGTTCCAATTCGATACCTGATGGGTGTAATCAAATCATCGTATAAGTTTTTGTTGTAGCTGATTATGCGCCAGAAATGCGGCCCGATGAAGTGTAAATAACCGTGTAAATAGCCAGTAAAAGCTTTCCCATAGCTGACGCCTATCGTTGGCTGTATTTCAGCGGCAGGTTGTGGATTGAAGGAAAGATTGTCCGGTTCGATAAGCCAGGGGTGAATGATGATAAAGTGTGGCGTGTTATTGTGGGTTAGTTCCAGATCGATTCCAGAGATAGCGGATGAACGGCCGTTACCCTCTTGCATAACAATAAACTGCGCCAGTTCGACTAGGAGATGTTTAAATAAATGCTCTCTCGTAACAGCCAGATATGTGTTTAATGAATGTTCTATCACCTCGCTTGCGTTTGGATTGCGTTCCAAAAACAGGAGTGGGGATCGCCTTAATAATTTCTCCAGACACAAGCCTACCAGGGATTGGTATTGTTTTTGTAGAAGTGAATTAATGCGCTCGTTTACAAATGTGTTGACCTCAGTCAAATTCAAGGAATTCATACCGTTTTTTTGTTCGCCGCTAAACTGTCTGCTCAAAGAATGGCGGCTAGTATACCACATCCACACTGGGCAGGTATGGGGGTAAGATGAGGAAAACGTGGGGCAAACGGCCGTTTCCCGCCCCCCTTCCGTTTTGCTAGAGTCCCCGCCATCGGCTAGAATGCCCCTGCAAATTCTTACAAGGAACAGCCTGTTGATTGACACTGTTGAAACCGAACCCGCGCCCGGAGAGCCGGCGCAAACTGAATCCAGTCGCGGCATTGCCCGTGCCGCCAGCATTTTGGCCCTGGGCAACGTCACCAGCCGCGTGCTGGGACTGGCGCGGGAAACGGTCAAGGCCAATTTATTCGGCGCATCGGGCTTGTTGAGCGCGTTTAATGTGGCCGCTTATGTGCCCACCAGTTTATTCGATTTGATCGTGGGCGGGATGGTCAGCTCGGCGCTGATTCCGGTGTTTAGCGATTATGCGCCGGAAGAGCGGCGCGAGGCTCTGTGGCAGGTGGTGAGTACGGTGTTGAGCGTGGCCACGGCCGTTCTCATCCTCGTCGTTGCCCTGGTGGAACTGTTTGCGCCGCAGGTGGCTTGGCTGGTGGGCGCCAATGAGTTTACAGACCCGGCGTTAACGGCCGTCAGCATCCGGTTGATGCGCGTTGTGACTCCGGCCGTTATCTTCTTGGGATCCGCCAGCATCCTCCGCGGCGTTTTGTACGCCCTCAAACGATTCACCCTGCCCGCCTTCATCAGCGCCGCTTACAATGGCACAGTCGTCATCGTCGCTTTGATGTGGCCGGAACGGATTGATGCGTTGGCCTGGGGCATTTTGTTAGGCGCGGTTTTCCAGGTGGCGCTGCAGCTGCCCGCCTTGCGCGATGCCCGGCTGCGCTGGCGGTTTAACTGGCAGCATCCGGCCATTCGCCGTATTTTGCGGCTGTACGCGCCCATCGTGGCCGGGTTGGTGGTGAACCAACTGGCCGTCGCCCTCAGCTTGAACCTGGCTACCCGTACCGGCGACCGGAGCGTCTCCTACATGAAGTTTGCCACCACGCTGACGCAGTTTCCGCTGGGATTGGTGGTGACGGCGCTGTCCATCGCCACCCTGCCGACGCTGTCGCAGCAGGCCAATTTGCTGAATGATTTTAAGCGCACGCTGGCCGAGGGCTTGCGGCTGGTTATCACATTGATTTTACCGGCGACGACGGGACTGTTTGCTTTGGCGGTACCGATTGTGGCTTTGCTGTTTCAACATGGGGAGTTCACCGCCGCCGATACCCAAGTGACGGCGCTGGTGTTACGGGTGTATTTGTTTGGTCTCCCGTTTGCGGCAGTGGATCAAATGCTGATTTTTGCCTCTTATGCCCGAAAGGATACCTGGCGGCCGGCGTTGGTGGGCGTCATTAGTATGGTAGTTTATACGATAACGGCCGTTTCTCTCCTGCAGCCGCTGGGTCTGTTAAGTTTAATGGTGGCCGATGCCGTCAAACATATGGTTCATACATTTGTCATGCTCTGGCTGCTGCAGCGTCACCTGGGGGGATTGGCCGGGCAGGGGGTGACGGCCGTAGTTCTCAAATCCATCCTGGCCGCGCTCGTTACCGGGGCTGCCGCTTATGGCGCGGTGCAGTTGGCGGCGTCCGTCCTGGCGGGCGGGGGATTGATGGCGAGGCTGGGCCTGGTGGCGGCCGGCGGCGCTGCCGGATTGTTGGCCTTCATCGGTATGGCGCTGTGGCTTAACATCGCCGAAGTGAAGTTGATATCGCAGTTGTTGTTTAAGCGCGGCCAGAAGAATTGAGTGATGAGTTGTGACTGTCACTTGCAAAGTTGCCGCCTGCCGTTATACAATCCGAGTATTATGATGTTTATGTATTGTCATTATTCGGAGGGAAACGGCCGTGTCTGGCGAAAACTATCATCTCATCATCCGTAGAGGCCCCAAGCCGGGCCAGATTTATCCCCTACTTGCCCCCACTATCTCCATTGGGCGCGATCCCATGTCCGATATCGTTTTGAACGATCCCGAAGTGTCACGGTTTCATGCCCAATTGGCGCAAACCGACGATGGCTACGAAATTCAGGACATGGGCAGTACCAACGGAACCTTTGTGGCCGGTCAGCGCCTGGGCAGCGAGCCGGTGGTGTTGGCGCCGGGCGAGGAGGTTGCGTTTGGCAGCGGTCTGAGCCTGACGTATGAAGTGACGGGGAGCGGCGCGGAAGCGGCTACTTTTATTGAAACAGCGCCGAAACCGGAAACGGCCGTGCCCGATATGAGCAGCCCCCCGCCTCCAGCCCAGAACTACACGCCGCCAACCCCGCCGCAATCCGCGCCGCCGCTCGTGCCTGCTGGCGATGACGCCGCCGCCGCCCGCAAGAAAAAACGCAATCTGACTATCATCGTGGTCATTCTGGTACTGCTTTGCTGCTGCTGCGGATTTATTGCTTTTATGTGGTACTACGGCGGGGACTGGCTGATTGAACAGATTGGAGGGCAGTTGTCTCTGCCTGTGTTTCAATCAATGTTGCTGGCCTAAATGAAAAAAACGCAACTACTTTGACAATGTTAGATTTTAAGGGCTACGATCCTTTCGTAGCCGAGATTTGCGGGAACGAGTATAATTACTGAGATGTTTGATGACTAACTCGACTGCCTACTGAGGTGTAAACTGAGGCAAAGGCATTGCAGCCCATAATTATTACTCACTTGATTTTGTGTTTTTTCAACCATTCTTTGACTCTAAATTCATCCTTATGATTAATCTTAATCAGGGTAGCAAGACTATTATGTGCTTGCTGTTGTGCCTTAAAGTTGTCACCTTTAGCGAATGCGACTTGCGCCAATCCAAACTGAGCTTTAGCCACAAATTCTGGAACATTAATTTGCCTGGCTTTTTCCTCCGCTTCTTCAAAATCATTATTCGCTGTACCCCAATTTTTTTGTATCAAGCTAAGATCACCAGATTCAATAAGTGCAGCTACAATAAGCCACAAATTATTCATTTCTCTAGCCAGAGTCAAGCCTTCCAAAAGACAAGTTTCTGCTTCTTTAAATTGATTAATGTGTGTATGCCAAGTTCCAAGACTAATATATATGCCACTAATCATTTCACGATGACCAATATCTTGAGCCATTTTTAAACCCTGCTGATAATAGTCATGTGCCTGGTTGAAATTCTCGCGCTGAACGGCTACTTCACCCAATCTCTGTAGCATCCGGCTTATCCGTACCCGTTGTTTAAGTTGCTCTGCAATCTTTAACCCTCTATGTAAATAAGCATCTGCCTGTTCAAAAGCACCTTGATGGAAAGCGACTTCGGCCATATTCCCTAAAATCGCGCTTGTTCTTTCAAGGTGTTTCAGGTCTTCAGCTATTCCTAAACTCCCATCATAATAACTGACTGCCTTGTCATAGTCACCGCGCTTGGCAGCTATGACGCCTAAATTCATAAGCACAATACTCATTCTCTCTCGGTGTCCCAATTCGCGGGCTAAATCAAGCGATCTTAACAACAGGCTCTCAGTCTCCTCATACCGGCCCTGATGATAGGCGACTGCCCCAAGATCAGAAAGCAAAGACAGCGTACTTTCAACTTCGCCCAGGTCTTCTGCTAACGATAATCCTTCTTGAAAATAGTACTCGGCTTTGTCAAAGTCTACCTGCTGGACTGCAATAGCTCCCAAATTTCGTAATAAGGCAGCAACTCTATCTTGCAAATTTAACTGACGCGCTAAATTTAGTCCTTCCTGAAAGTAACTTTTAGCCTTATCAAACTTGCCCTGATTATGCGCCAATCCACCAAGCCCTTGTAAAAAAGAAGCAATGTTTTTCCTGTCGTTGGTGTTCCTTGTTAGTTGCAAGCCTTCCTCATAATAAGTTTTTGCTTGATCAATGCTGCCCTTATTATCTGCCAATCTGCCTAAATTAAGTAAAGTGCTTGTTAGCCCAGGGAGATTGTCAAATTGCCTTGCTACGTTCTCTGCCTGCACCAAATATCTCTCGACATCTTTGTACTCTCCACGTACCTCACAGTAAGGATAAAAGCTATTAACTATAATTACCCCCAAAAACAAGACCATGTGCTAAGTGACATTTATGCGGGAAAATAAAGCACATGGAGAGAAAAATGACAACGAAAAGAACACAACATTCAGCCCAATTCAAATTCAAAGTCGCTATGGAGGCGGCGAAG
>JAJRYT010000084.1 GCA_024275635.1 Chloroflexota bacterium
CTCATGCACAAACAAGCGCGCCCCAGCGACACAGCTCTGGCCGGTATCGCCAAAGGCCGCCTTAAACGCGCCCGGAATCGCGGCCTCTAAATCCGCATCGGGGAAGATGATATTGGCCGATTTATTGCCCAGTTCCAGCGTTACCCGCTTGATTGTGCCTGCCGCTGCCCGCATCACGCTTTGTCCGGCGCTAACCGAGCCGGTGAAGGCGATTTTGTTGATGCCCGGATGTTCCGCCAACGCCGCGCCGGTTGTGGGGCCGTCGCCGGTGAGGATATTGACCACGCCGGGCGGGAATCCCGCTTCCTGGATCAGTTCGCCCAACCGCAAAACGGCCAGCGACGCTTGCTCGGCCGGCTTGAAGATGACGGTATTGCCGCAAGCCAGCGCCGGGCCTAATTTTTGCATCGTGTGGATGAGCGGGTAATTCCAGGGGATGATGATGGCGACGACGCCTACCGGCTCGCGCCGCGTGTAGACGAATTTGTCAGGTACGGAAACGGATGGCGTATAGCCGGCGATTTTGGACGGCCAGCCGGCGAATGAGTGGGTTAACCCAGCCGCAGCCGGGGCGTCAATCGCTTTTGTATGCCAGATGGGTTTGCCGTTATCCACGGATTCCAACTGGGCCAGTTCATCGGCGTTGGCGGCGATGAGGTCGCCCAGCCGGTGCAAGAGCGCTTCCCGCGCCGCTGGGGTCATCGCACCCCAGGGGCCAGTCAGGGCGGCCTGGGCGGCGGTAATGGCCCGGTCTACGTCTTCGGTTCCGGCCAGCGACAAGGTTCCCAGTTGTTGGCCGTTGGATGGGTTGATGGCGGGGAAAGTTTGCTGGGAAACGGCCGTTTCCCACGCCCCATTGATCAGCAGTTGATGCCCTGATTTGGCTAAAAATTCATCCATTGGCTACCCTTTAATCGCCCCTTCCACCATCGCTTTGAAGAAGGTACGGCGCGTAAACAAGAACAAAATGACCATTGGCAGCGCAATCAAAATGCAAGCCGCAGCCAGCACCTGTAAATTGACGATGTTCTGGCCGAGGAAATCATACAGGCCAAACATCACATTCTTGTGGTCATTTCTGGAAATGAGTAAGTAACCGGCGATAAACTCGTTCCAAACGCCCACAAACGTGAGCAAAAAAACAGCCATTAAGCCCGGCGCGGCCAGCGGCATCGTCACCCGCCACAGCGCGCCCAGTGGGCTGCAGCCGTCAATGAGCGCCGCCTCCTCTAGCTCGCGCGGAATCGCGTCAAAGAACCCTTTGGCAATCCACACGCTAAGAGGCAGGAAAAAACCCATATAAACTATAATGATGAAAAAACGATCATCGTACAAGGGGATGTTAGCCTTACGTAATCTTACGCCCATTTGATAGAGGGCCAGCAAATTGGTCAGCAACGGCACGCCGGTGATAGCCAAAATACTAATCATGAGGAAGCGATGACCACGAAAACGATAGCGTGAAAAGGCATAACCGGATAAACCGGCCAAAATCACGACCAGAAACGAGGTGGTTGTGGCATACAACAACGTGTTGGGGATATAGGTGCGGATCATGTTGCCAGTTAGCTCAAATCCCAGCCAATTGGAGGCTGGTTCAGGCGCTAACACGCGATCATACCCTTCCACCGACCAGCGACAGGCGCTCCAGTCGAAGGCCTGGGTGGGCGTGTCGCAGGGAAAGATGACGGGGGGCTTGCGGGTCACATCTTGCTCTTTTTTGAAGGAGACGAGTACGGTGGTGGCGATGGGCAGCATGGCGAACAGAGTCACCAGGATAAGTCCCAGGTTGATTAGCAGGTTTGTCCGCTGTCTGCGCGTTATCAGGAGGCTATTTTTCATGTTCATGGATTCCTATCCTCTAATCGCGTCACGCGCAGCGTGCCCGAAATCAACAGCCAATTGACGACAGCGATCATCAGAGCTAATGCGGCAGCCCGGCCAAACTGAAGCCGGTCCCAGCCGATGGAGTAAAGCATGTAACTCAAAACTTCGGTGGATGTGCCTGGCCCGCCGCCGGTGAGGCTGAATATCATGCCGACGCCGTTCATGCCGCTGAGGGTGAGGCTGAAAAGGGCCACGACCATGGTGGGCAGCATCAGCGGAATCATGATGTGACGAATGACTTGACGGCCGTTTGCCCCGTCAATGCGGCTGCTTTCAATGATCTCAGAAGGGACGGTTTGCATGGCGGCCAGGAGGAGCAAGGTCACAAATGGCAGCGCCCGCCAGGCTGAAGCTAAGATGAGAAAATCCATTGCCGGCGCAGGGGGAAAAGCGAAATTGCCAAACCAGGGTGTGGGACGCACGGCCGTTAACACCGATAACCCGTTTGGCGGAATAATTTTAGGATTTTGCAGAATGCCGGACAGCAGCCCGTAATCAGGCACCACCATCAGGCGGAAAATCAGCCCCACTAAAATATCAGCAATAATCCAGGGAATAAAGAGCAGCGTAATGTAAAATCCCGACAAGCGCACATTGCCATTGAGCAGCAGGGCGATAATAAAGCCCAGCGCCAACGTGACGCTGGTGTAACCCACCAGGAAAACAATGGTATGGCCGATACTTTCACTGAACAAACTTGTTCCGAACAGGCGTTTGTAATTTTCTACACCTACAAACGTCCAGCCGGTCGGTTCGCGCTCCTGTAAACTCAGCCAGGCTGTGTACAGGGCGGGATATACTTGAATGGCAAGCAGTACAATGATCGTAGGTAAGATCAACCAGAAGGGAAGGGATGTCTGAGTCTGTCCTCCGCCTTTGTAACGAGATAGTAACTGGCGCATAGTACAGGCCACCTTGATTAAACTAACAAGGTGACAAGATGAGTTTCACCTTGCCACCTTGTGATAAAACGGACTATGGGAGACTTGCGAGGTTTTTTTATGGCCTTCGCAGGTCATGGTTGCAAAACGCGGAACGGCCGTTTAATTCCCGGCGTTGTATTCCTCTTGTGTCTGCGTTAATACTTCAGCGATGTCTGCCGTGGGGTCTTCCTTGATGAGCTTGTAAATAGCGTTCATGACCACTTCCTGCGCCTCGTTCGGCCGTTGCAAGGAGCCGTACCAGGGACGGCAAGCGCTAGAACCGACTGCCTCGGCTGCCTCTTTATAGAAGGGTGTCTGGAAGGTTTCGTCAGTCTGGGTCGTCTTGAGGACAGGAAAACCGCCGCCAGGCCCTTGCACCCAGGTTGCATTTTGTTCCGGACTCATAATCCAATTGATGTAATCATGAGCCGCTTCCACATTCTTGGCCCCTACGGGAATAACAAAGCCCGCTACATCAATACCGCAGCCTGGCTTCTGACCCTCAACCGACAAGAATGATGTTAAGTAAACATCGCCTGCGGCAATAGCGTCCAACATATCCTCGGCGCTGCCTTTATCGTAGGCGGTGCCGTCGGGGGCGGTGAGCGGATTTACGTAACGATAACCGAAAAGCCCGGTGGGGAAGGAGCCGGCCGACGCATCTTTAAACGCTTCCTCTTCCTGGAACCCGCCGGCAAATGCGATTTCGGGCGCGTATTCATTGGCCACAATTTCGCGCAGGAACTCGATGGCCGCGGTGTTTTCGGGCGTGTTGAGCAGCATATTTCCCTGCCCATCATCAAGCGAACCGCCAAATGAAGAGATGGTCGTCCAGATTGCGCGGGTTAGCCCTTCGCCGCCTTTATCGGTGGAACCGAAGAAAGTAATGGCGTACAAACCTTCTGCTTTCAATTCTGCAGCACGCGCCAGGAATTCTTCGGGGGTTGAAGGGTAACCATCGGGGTAACGATCCTTCCAAACGTAAACAAGCTGAGGCCGTTGAGAAATCGGAATGCAGTAGAGCTTACCATCCGGCCCCTTGCAGGCCTCTATCCCATTGGGGTCAAGATCGGAAAACCATGACTGCGCCTGGGCCCATTCCATCAAATCCTGGGCTGTCCCATTCCGATAAAAGTCAATAACATCTTGAGTATTGCTGAGTTCGAAGAGATCAGGCACTTCACCGCCGGCCTGCACGGCCGCAACCAGTTCGGTTGTCATCCTATCGAATGCTTTTGGCTGATTGACCCAGGTCCATTTACCGGCGAACGCTTCGTTGAACTGGGGGATTGTGTTGCGGAGGTATTCGTTCCCCACGCGCTCATCACTAGCCGGATCTTCGTTGTCCTGATCATATTGATACCAGGTGACGAAATCGGGTTCTTCAGCCGCCCCGCCACAGGCAACCAACACCAGGGCAAGCAGTGCAATAAATATAATAAGTGACCATTTACGTTTCATGACAGGTTCTTCCTCCTTTGTCATCTCTAATGATTCGTTAGGTAAACGTATAACCATGCGCTAATACAAAGTTCAACAGCGGCTGGCAATATCCATCTTGCTGCGAACCAATACCCCACCAGATACGGGTTGCTATTCCAATAATCCAGCAGGTGAACACACAAAAAATTTGCCTAAGGCATTGGTACCGATCATGATTTTATGATGTTAAAAATACTGTCAAAGACCCTTTTCCCAGAGTGCGTGGTGTCTAACTTGAATAATAAAAAGGGTAACATATCACTTAACAAGTGTCAAGTAATACTGAACACTTTCAAGTATGACATAACTACAAGGGAATGATAGTTTCCCCAACGGCCGTTTCCTGCAAAAACAACCCGACCAGCGCCATTGCCAGCAGCAAACAGGTCGCCCCGACGACGGCGACGCCTGTTGTGTGAAAATGTTCCCACAAAACGGCCGTTAGCGGCGGTCCCACCGATGCCCCCAGTCCAATCCCGGAAAAAACCAGGGCCAAAACCGTTCCCCTTGCCTCTGCCGACTGCTCGGCATAAAGAGGAATTAGCGACACAATCACAAACTGGAAAAGCAGCCCCAGCACAGCCAACGCGGCAAGCGCCGCCGAGACACGCTGCGGCAAGAGGGGCAGCGCGGCAAACGCCAACGCCAGCAGCAGCAGCGCCAGACCATTGCCTCGGCGCTTGCCAATGCGGTCAATGAACAAACTTGACGCGCCGGCTCCGGCAAACTCGGCGACGCCTACGGCGGTAGCCGCCGCCCCAATGGCGGCGGCATTCAGCCCAAAATCGGCAGCCAACCAGACTCCGGAAATAGTCAAAAAACAGGTGACGGCAATGTAAACTAAAAAAGCGGTAGCGACGGAGGCCAGGACATTGGGACTCAACAGCAGTCGGCCGATTTCCGACCGGGATAAGCGGGCCTGCTGGGTGTGACGTTCGGCGACGGCGGGCAGGTTCCAGGCAACGGCCGTTGCCGCCAGATACAATCCGCTCAAAATCAACAATGGCGCACGCCAGCCCCACCCATTCATCAACCAGCCGATCACTGGCGAAGCAAAAATGCCCGTACACGACCAGGACAATTCAATCGTTCCCATGACACGCCCGCGCTTTTCTGGCGGCGCTTGCTCGCTCGTGTACGCCTGTTGGGCAGGGATAAATATCGCCAGACTCAACCCGGAGAGGCCGAACGGAAGCAAGGCCCACCAGCCCTGCGCCAGCGCCAGCCCCGCCGCTGCCGCTGCCTGCGCCAGCAACCCCGCCGCCATCACCCGCCGCCGTCCAAATTTATCCGCAGCAATGCCAAAAAGCGGCCCCGTGATGCCGGCCATTGCCCGGAAAAACATCAACCAGCCAAATCCGGCCAGCGACACACCCAGCCCGTTCGCCAATTGGGGCACGAAGGTAAAAATCAGGTGGGTGCTGACATCAATCACAAACCGGGTCGAAAAAATGATCCCCAGTAAAGGCAGCCCGACCCCAAAAAAATGACGGCGTTTCTGCGGGCTGGCTGTCAATGGATCCCCACCCGCTGCCGCAGCTGGCTGACCGCCTGACGACAGGCGGCCAACAAAGCTGTTTCGTCTAAACCCATGATCTGCTGATTCCGCAGCAAAATCTGCCCGCCAACGATGGCCGTCTCCACATCGCTGCCATGCGTGCTGAGCGTCAGCGCGGAAGCCACATCGTGAACAGGCATGGCGCGGGGGTGGTTCAAGTTGACGACGATAATGTCGGCAGGCGCGCCAGGAACCAGGGCGGCGGCGGACAGCGCCAGGTTCAGGGCGGCGGCGGGCGGCAGGACAGTGGCATCTAAAGCGCTGGCGCGGGCAATGGTAACGGCCGTTTTCATCGTTTCCCACACATCTTGCGTATCATTGCTGGCCGGGCCGTCCGTGCCCAGGCGAATCGGTACGCCCTGACGCAGCATCGCCGCCACCGGCGCAATGCCCGATCCCAACATGCCGTTGCTCACCGGGCAATGAATCACTGGTGCGCCGTTTTGCGCCAGCAGCTCAATTTCCGCGTCATCCACCCATACCGCATGGACGACCTGCGTGTCAGCGCTTAACAAATCAATCTCATGCAGCCAGCGCACTGGAGTCAGGCCGGTCTCTTCCAGCGACAGGCGCACTTCCTCCTGACTTTCGGCGACATGAAAATGGGTGAACGATCCGTGCTTCCGGGCCAGTTCATGGCTGCGGCGCAGGGTGTCGGCGGAGCAGCGCCAGAGGGCCAACGGGCCGCTGGCAATTTGCAGCCGATCAGATCCGCGCCGCTGTTCAAATAACCGCTCCAGATCGGCCAAAATTACCTCAACCGGCTCGGCGTTAGCGCCTTTGTCGGTCCAGGCTCTCGCCAGGGTAACGCGCAGGCCAACGGCCGCGGCCGCTTCGCAAACAGCATCAGTATGGGCGGGCGTGGCGGTGATTTTGTGATGGTCAACCACCTGGGTGACGCCGCCGCGCAGGTTTTCCACCAGCCCCAGCAAAGCAGCCAGACGCATATCGTCCGGGGTGAGCGCGCCCTGTAACGGCCAAATCAGTTCTCGCAGCCAGGGGAGCAACGGCCGTCCCCCGGCCAAGCCGCGCATGAAAGTCTGGCTCAAATGGGTGTGGGCGTTGACCAGGCCGGGTATGATAGCGCAGTGTTGGGCAGAGATGATATTGTCAGCCTGGGCGATGAGAGTAGGAGGAGGGCTGCCGGGGGAAACGGCCGTAATCCGCTCCCCTTCAACAAAAACATAGCCAACATCAGCCCATCCATTCATGGTCAGGACAGCGCCGCCGTGTATCAGAATTGTACGCATAAACAAACGCTCAAACTAACGACCGCCCCCCATCCACAAAATAAACCGCTCCCGTCATGAACTCACTCTCAATCAAAAACGCCGCCATCCGGGCGACATCCTGCGGGCTTCCCACCCGTTTCAGCACCGATTTCTCCTCTGCCCACTGCTTCTTTTCCAGCGTGTAATTTTCCGGCAGCAGTACCGTGCCCGGCGCGATGGCATTGACACGCACCGCCGGAGCCAGCTCCACTGCCAGCGACTTCGTCAGCGCCGCCAGCCCCGCTTTACTAGCCGCATGATGGGCGTAACCGGGCCATACCTGGAAGGCCGACAAATCGGTGATGTTCAAAATCACCCCGCGCCCCTGCGCCAGCATGTGCGGCGCGACCGCCTGTGACGCCAAAAATGGCCCTTTTAGATTCACATCCAGCGCCAAATCCCATTCTTCCTCGCTAATTTCCAGAAAAGGGGCTTTGAGCCAGATCGAAGCGTTATTAATGAGAACATCCACACGGCCGAATTTGGCTATTGTGGCAGCAACCAGGGCGCGAACCTGGTCGCCGCTGCGTATTTCCGTTTGCGCCGCCAGCGACTGTACGCCGAGCGCTTCGATGTCCGCCTGCGTTTGCGCCCAGGGTTCGTCATCCAGGTAGTAACTGAAGGCGATGTGCGCGCCGCGCTCGGCCAGGTGTAAAGCGACGGCGCGGCCCACGCGCACGGCCGCGCCAGTGATGAGAATTACCGCATTTTTGAGTTCCATAATCAATCATTTGGTGACAGTCACTTCATAAGTGAGTGTCACCTAGAACAATCGGCCGTTCGATTAACTCGGCGATGCGCTGCAAAAAACGAGCCGCCGGGCCGCCATCCAGCAGCCGGTGGTCAAAGGATAGGCTCAGCACGACCGTCTCCCGCACCACTAACTGCCATCCGACGGCAAATGGTCGAGGCGCAATTCGGCCGATACCGAGCACGGCCGTTTCCGGCGGGTTAATAATCGGCGTAAAAGCATCGATCCCAAACGCTCCTAAATTCGTGATCGTAAACGTGCCCCCGGTAAGCTCATCCGGCAGCGATTGGCCGCTGAGGGCGCGCTGCGCCAGGTTGTTGATGTCCGCATCCAGCGCAGCCACCGATTTTGCCGCCGCATCCCGCACCACCGGAACCAGCAGCCCCCGCTCCGTATCCACCGCAATGCCGATGTGGATGTCGGACAAATGAACGATCCCGGCCTCTGTCAGGCGGGCGTTGACGTGGGGCTGTTCCCGCAACGCTCGCGCTGCCGCCGCCATAAAAAAGGCGTTGAAAGAAAGCTTGCGCCCTCTCTCGGCGGCCAACTGCTGGCGAGCGCTGACCAGATTGGTCATGTCCACTTCCGTTGTCAGCGTCACCTGCGGCCGTTCGCGCCAACCGGCGCTGAGGCGTTCGGCGATAACGCCGCGCAGCCCGGTCAGCGGCAGCGGCGGCGTTTGGGCTGAGGCCGTCTTTGATTGGGCTGCGAGAGCGGCCAGGGTGCGGGTAATGTCGTCACGGGTGATACGGCCGTTTTCCCCCGTCCCCTTCACCGCACCCAAATCCAACCCCAACTCAGCCGCCATTTTCCGGGCCACCGGCGTGGCGGCGGCCGCCGCCTGGATGGCTGGGAGCGGGGCGGGCTGGGGCAAATCGGCGCTCGGCAGATCTGCCGCCACAATCATCCCGCGCGGGCCGCTGCCTTGCACGCCGGTCAGGTCCAGCCCGCGCTGCCGGGCCGCGGCTCTGGCTTTGGGCGTGGCGCGAACGGAACCACGCGCCGCTTTCGCCTCAGTAACCGGCGCTGGCGCGTCTTGGGGGGGCGGCTGGGCGGGAACGGCCGTCGCCTCACCCACATTTTGCAGGAGAATGGCAACCGGCGTCAGCACCGGCACTGTCTCTCCAGCGGGGACGAGGATTTGGAGACGGCCGTTCACCGGCGCTTCAATCTCAATCGTGGACTTATCACTCTCCAGGGAGAACAATGGCTCGCCAGCCTCTACCCAGTCGCCATCTTG
Organism: Chloroflexota bacterium; assembly: GCA_024275635.1. GTDB lineage: Bacteria > Chloroflexota > Anaerolineae > Promineifilales > Promineifilaceae > JACKCC01. Next base: position 9,113 of record JAJRYT010000084.1, read on the forward strand.
TTTGTGCCATTCAACCAACAAGGCTCCGGTCATGATGAGGCCCAGCTTGGGCATGACCACTTCGTAATGATTTTCGCTTGACATGGCTAATACCGCTTAAAAGTCCCGTTTACGGGGCGTCGTTTAGTAGCCCGTAGCTTTAGCTTCGGGCGAGAACCGTAACGCATTACCGAATTAATTTTTTTAATCTCCATTATCGCCGGACGAGCAGCCGAACCGCCGCCACAATATCCTCTGTACCCGGCAGAACAAAATTCTCCAACACCGGACTGTAAGGCAAAGGTACATTTTTGGCGCCGATACGAATCACCGGCCCATCCAGATATTCCACCGCCTCCTCGGCCAGCACGGCGGCGATTTCTGCGCCCGGCCCAGAGCGGAGGTGGGCTTCGTGGGCGATGATCACCCGGCTCGTCTTGGCCACCGATTGAATGAGTGTCTCTTTATCCAACGGCACCAGCGTGCGCGGATCAATCACTTCGACGCTGATGCCTTCGCCTGCCAGCAAATCGGCCGCCGCCAACGCCTTTCTGACCATGATGCTGATGGCAATGATGGTCACGTCGCTGCCCTCGCGGACGACGCTGGCCTGGCCAAAGGGCAGCGTGAAATCGGCGTCTTCGGGCACAGACCCGGTCTCGCCGTAGAGCATTTTGTGTTCAAAAAAAAGAACGGGATCAGCGCCGCGAACGGCCGTTTTTAACAATCCTTTCGCGTCGGCTGGAGTCGCCGGGACGGCAATCTTGATACCAGGCACATTCATAAACCAGGATTCAGGACTTTGCGAATGCTGCGCTGCTGCCGAACCGGGCGCGCCTGTTGTCACCCGAATTGTCAAGGGCACATGCGCCTTGCCGCCGGACATAAAACGCGCCTTGGCCGCCTGGTTCACAATCTGGTCGCCGCCGCACATCAAAAAATCGCCAAACATAATCTCGACGATCGGCCGCATCCCTACCAGCGCCGCACCCAGTCCCGCGCCGATAATCGCTGCCTCGCTGATGGGTGTGTCGCGCACACGCTCCTCGCCAAACTCGGCCAGCATCCCCTCAGAAACACCCCATACGCCGCCAAACACCGCCACATCCTCGCCCATCAAAAAAGTACTGGGGTCGCGGCGCATCTCTTCGCTCATCGCTTCACGAACAGCCTCAGAATACGTTAGTTCGCGCATCAGAACACCAACCCTTCATGCGTATCGGCATAAATCCCTTGCAGCGCCTCTTCCACCGCCGGCGCCGGCGCGGCCGCGGCAAAGGCCACCGCTTCGTCTAGCTGCGCCTGCACAGAGGCTTCGATTTCGGCTAACTGTGCCTCATCATACAAACCAGACGCCAGCAGGCGCGCCCGAAAAGCGGGAACCGGATCACGCGCCTGCCATGCTTCCAATTCGCCTGGTTCACGGTAGACCTGCGGATCGCCCTCGTAATGGCCTCGGAAGCGGTAGGTTTTGGCTTCGATGAGCGTCGGTCCGTTTCCGGCCAGGGCGCGACGGCGGGCTTCTTGCGTGGCTTCATACACGGCGATGGCGTCGTTGCCGTCCACGATGACGCCGGGGAAGCCGTACCCATCAGCGCGGCGGGCCAAATCAGTGATGGGGGCTTGCTTGTGCTGGGGCGTTCCTTCGCCGTACAAATTGTTTTCGCAGAAGAAGATGACCGGCAGCCGCCACAACCCGGCCAGGTTGGCCGATTCGTGGAAGGTTCCTTCGTTAATCGCGCCGTCGCCGAAGAAGGCCAGCGCCACGCGCGCTTCCTTGCGCATCTGGAAAGCCAGCGCCGCGCCCGCAGCGATGGGGAAACCGCCGCCGACGATGCCGTTGGCCCCTAAAATGCCCAAATTGAAATCGGCGATGTGCAGGGAACCGCCCCGCCCCAGGCAATAGCCGGCGGAGCGGCCAGCCAGTTCAGCCATCATGTATTTGGGATCGCCGCCTTTGCCCAGCAGATGGCCGTGTCCCCGATGAGTGCTGGTGATGACGTCTTGTTGGGAGAGGGCAGCACAGGCAGCGACGGCCGTTGCCTCCTGCCCTACACACGAATGAATGAATCCAGGAATCAGCCCGCCGCGCCGCTCTGCAATGGCGCGTAACTCAAACTCCCGCACCAATGTCATTTGGCGGAACAAATGGGTGAGCAATTCTGGGGAATATGTTTGTTTATCCATTGGCTCTCCTAAATCCGCCCTGCCGTGAAGGTTACAGAACGACGCCCCGTAAACGGGGCTTTGCCGGGTTTTCGGGGTTGTTCAGCAGCCCGGTATTTTATCGCCGGGCGGCCTCAAAATGCCGGCGGCGTAATGACTGAAATCCACACCGCCTCTTCTTCCTCCGATGCGCAGGCCAGCCGCACCAGATCATCCCCCTCAAAATAGATCGTGTCGCCCGTGTTCAGGCGGTGTTCTCCGGAGCGCAGGCCAACGGTCAGCGAGCCGGAGAGAACGTAGATAAACTCCTCGGTCGGCAGGCGCAGGCGGCGGGCCACATTACCCGTTCCCGGCGCCAGACGGCCGCACATGGTTTCCATTTTGTGGCTCAAATCGCGGGCTAACAGCTCATAGCAAACGCCCGAATCAGGAAAGGTGAGTTTAGGCCGATCAGCAACGCGCACCACCGGGTTGCCCCTTTGGGGGATGGCGACCGATTCCCGGCCAGGTTGTGATTCCAGCACAGGCGGCTCTTCCGACAAGAAGTTCAAAATCGAAACTTCCAGATGTTCGGCAATCAGGCGTAAAGTTTCCAGGGAGACTTTCGTTTTCCCCCGCTCTAACTGGCTGATAAAAGAGGCGGATAATCCCGTGCGGCGCGCCAATTCGCGCCCGGTCATGCCCAATTCAAGGCGGCGTTTCTTGATTTGAACCCCAATCGTGTCGTAACTCATATGGTTTCCATCTCGTTAAGTGATACTATACATTATTTGTTTATAGTTGACAATTTGGCGAGGAATCTTAAAATAACCTTAGAATTAGACGGCCTTTTTTAAGTTATACTGCACACGCCGCATTGGATGGCCTTTTGTGAATCAAATCCACGATCTCCGCAATTTTATATCCGTTCTGGAGCAAGCCGGGCAGTTGGCGCGAATCAATAAACCGGTCAATCTAGTGCATGAGTTGGCTAATGTAGCTGCGGCTGTTCAGCGGCAAGGACGCGGCGCGGTGTTGTTTGAACGGCCGTCCACAGCGGATTGGCCGGTTTTTGCAGGGGCGGTGGGCAGTCCGACGCTGGCGGCGCTAGCGTTGGGCTGTACTGTTTCGCAAATAACGGGAACGATGAGCCGCGCGCTTGATCCGGAAATGGGTATTCCGCCCCGGCGCATGACGACAGCGGCCTGGCAGGAGAACTGCATCACGGGAGATGATGTGGATGTGCGCCGCCTGCCCATTCCGACGCACGGACTCCATGATGGCGGCCCATTTATCACCGGCGGCATCACGATTGCCAAAGACCCGGTGAGCGGGCGCGGCAATTTGTCTTACAACCGCATGCAGGTTTTGGGGCCGCGTACGTTTGGCTTTAACGTGAATGAGTGGCGTCATGTAATGCAGTTTTACCGCGCCCAGGAAAGGAAGGGGGAACCGCTGGAAATCGCCATCGCCATTGGCGTGGACCCGGCTATCAGCATTGCCGCCGGGGCGCGGTATGAGGATGACGAGTTGCGCATTGCTGGCGCAATTCGGGGCGAAGGAGTTCCGGTTTGCAAGGGGAGGACGGTGAACATTGATGTTCCCGCTCAGGCGGAGATTGTGATTGAAGGGCATCTGCCACCGCGCGAACGGCGTGCAGAAGGCCCTCTGGCAGAGTTTCATGGCTATTATGGGGAGTTGTGGGAGAGTCCGGTGTTGATGGTAACGGCCGTTTCCCACCGAACCAACCCCATTTTCCAAACTATTATCCCCGGCCATGACGAACACATCTATATCGGCAATGTGCTGCCCCGCGAGCCGCTGCTGCTGCGTTTCGTGCGCCAAGTCAGCCAAAATGTGACCGGGCTGCACATTCCTCCGTATGGCAATGGCTTTGCCGCCATTGTCCAGGTCGCCAAAAGCAACCCCGGCGAGCCGAAGAACCTCACATTAGCCGCTTTCACCGCGCATGTCAACATCAAAAAGGTGATTGTTGTTGACCCGGATGTAAATATTTACGATCCGGCCGATGTGCTGTGGGCGTTGACCAACCGCGTGGATTGGAGTCGGGATTTTTTTACTATCCCCGGCGCGCAGGGACACGAGATGGACCCCACCGCTGATAAGCGCGGCGTCCACACCAAAATTGGCATTGACGCCACCTACAAACCGGAACGCCGCGATTATGGTGAGCGGATCCGGTATCCGGATGTGAATTTGAGCGAGTATTTAGAGACTGGAGATTAGAGATTGGAGACTGGTGAATCCCCAGTCTCTAATTCTTCGGTCTCCAATAAAAAGGGCACGTTCGTTTATAACTTTGGCGTTTGAAAAATTGTAACCAGGTAATTGGTAACTGGTAATTACCCAATTACCCAATTACTCAATTACCAATTACCAGCAAACTGCAAAGTTAATTTTGAACGAACCCAAAGGAGTGTTTTATGTCTGTCCGATTCGCGCTTTACATGCAAGATAAACACAGCATGGCTTATGAGTTGGAAATGGCGCAGTATGCCGAGGAGCGCGGCTTTAGCGAAATCTGGCAGGCGGATACGCGCCTGGCCCGTGACTGTGTGGTGATGATGAGCGCCTTTCTAATGTACACGAAGCGGCTGCGGATTGGTTCCGGGGTGCTGCCGATTTGGACGCGCAACCCGGCGGTGATTGCGGCGACGTGGAGCAGTATGTGGGAATTAGGGGGCAAGGTGGATGGACACGGCCGTGTCATGCTCGGTCTGGGCGCGTGGTGGGAACCCATCGCCAGCCGGGTGGGCGTTGACCGGCGCAAACCACTTAAAGCGATGCGTGAACACGTCGAAGCGATCCGGCAGTTGTTTACGATGGACGAAGTCACCTATCAAGGCGAATTCGTCCATCTCGACCGCATCCGGCTGGACGTCGCCTTTGGCGACACCTCGCCGCGTGACATCCCCATCTACATCGGCGCCACCGGCCCCAAAATGCTGGAACTGACCGGCGAAATTTGTGACGGCGTGGCGCTAAACTATGTCGTTTCGGTAAATTACATCCGCAATGCTGTCGAGCTGGTGGAAAAAGGGGCCAAAAAGGCGGGCAAAACATTGGCCGACGTGGATCGGCCGGAACTGCTCGTCTGCTGCCTGTCGGATAAAAACCCGGCGGCAGCGATGGCTGAAGGCAAGAAGTTGGTCGCCTATTACCTGGCGACGGAGCCGCACATCATGAAGGCCAGCGGCGTCAGCGACGATCTGCTGGCAAAAGTGCAGTCCGTCATGAGCTGGCCCGCCACCGAAGAAGATTACATCCGCGCCAGCGCCGTCATTCCCAACGAGGTGGTACGCAATGTGATGGCTGTCGGCACGACCCAGGAATGCCAGGACAAAGTAGCCGAATACATTGATGCCGGCGTCACCTGCCCCATCCTGTACCCGATGATGGATGACATCAAGCCAGTGGTGGATGCTTTTGCCGATTGGGGAGAGAGACCGTAAACCGTTATCCGAAACACGGAACGCGGTCTACGGAATACCGAACACGGAACACCAATGACTACCGGAACCTTACGCCTCATTAAAGCCTCTGCCAACCCGTATGGCGCTGACGACAGCCAGCTTTTCTTATTTGTTGGCAATCCTACCATCGCACCGGTACGGGAAATTATCCCCGATGAGGGGGTAACGCTGCCTCCGCCGCGCCCTGATTTGGCCGACTGCGTCTGCCGATTAAAAGTGCTGCACATCAATGATCTGCACGGCCACATCGCCCGCTTTACACCGCAAGGCGACCAGCCGATTTTGTCGCGTATTGTCAGCCGCCTACGCGAGCTTCGCCGCCGCTACCAGGATGATCCGAATACGGCCGTTCTGGCCATGTCGGCCGGCGATGACCTGGTGGGCGCCATCTTTGACGAATTGATGGGAAATGCTCCCGACTCCTTTGCGCTGCATGCCGGGTACCGCCTCTACTCGGCGGCGGGAATGGATGTGAGCGTGTTGGGCAACCATGATCTCGACCTGGGCGCCGAGGCGCTGGCCCAGGCCATCCGCAAAGATGCCCGATTCCCGTTGCTGTCGGCCAATCTGGTAAGCTGTCGCCATCTGGCCGGTTTATATTATCCGGCGGCCCTGCTGGTGACAAAGGGGATTCGCATGGGCATCATCGGGCTGACGACGTCGGGTGAGATCCATCAGATGCCTGATTCCAATTTGCAAATTATCAATCCGGTGCGAGTGATTCACAATATGCTGGGGGCAATACGGCCGTTAACCGATATCCTTATCATCCTCAGCCACCTGGGACACAGGATGGCGCCGGGGTTTGCGGTCGTGCGCGATGCGGGCGATGTTGAACTGGCGCGCAGCCTGCCAAGCGGCAGCGTCCATCTCATCGTTGGCGGGCACACCCATACGATCCTCAACGAACAGGGCTTGTCCTTCAACAACATCGTCAACGGCATTCCCATCGTTCAGGCTGGAACCTTAGGCCGCTATCTGGGCGAAGTAGACATCACCCTGCAGCAAGGCGCAGTGGCCGTAACCCATGTCCGTCTGACCCACACAGCCAACCTGCCCGTAGATGAAACTTTTGAAACGGAAGCGGTCCAGCCGCTCATGGACATGGCTCGCCCCCTATTTACGCGCAGCCTAGGGCGGGTCGCTAATCATCCCGATCTCAGCACCGATGCCGTCCGTAACAGCTTTGCCGCCGGCGAGTCGGCGCTGGCGAATTTTATAACCGAAGCCCTGGTCGCCCGCTGTCGGGTCAACGGGTATGACGCCGATTTGGCGCTGGTGGACGCCTCCGTTGTGCGCCAGGGGCTGCCAGTCGGCGGCAACTTATCCTTTGGCGATTGGTTCAATCTGATGCCGTTTGCCGATGTGCTGCGTGTTGCCTGGATTACCGGCCAGCAGATGCAAATGCTCTTGCAAGACAACGCTTGCCGCATTGATCTGCGCGGCGAACCGCATACGGAACGCGGCTTTCTCCATTTTAGCCGTCAGGTGCGCTATACGATTGAGGTGGGAAACGGCCGTAAAGACCTCCGCGCCACCCACATCACCTTCAACGGTATCCCGCTGGAACAGCAGTTAGAACGATCCTTTCAGATTATTTGCAGCAGCTTTGTCCGCGAACTGGTCGCGCCCTGGGAAAAATACGCCCGGTCCGTGCTGGGGCTGCCCATCATGGACATCAATCGGGTGACGCATGTAGACACCCCCCTCTTCTTTCGCCATGAACTGGTCGCCTATATCACCGCCAACGGCGGGGTAACGGAAGCAGGCGGAGCAAGGAGAGACGGCCGTTTGCAAATCGTAAAAGGGTGAGAAGGGAGAAGGGCGCGTTCTTTCCCCGTTCGCCCTTTCATCTTCTACAAGAGATAACCATGACCAACATCCTCATTCTTCCTCGACACCTCATCGCCGAACCCGGCAAGCCGCCGCAGTACGGCTGGGGCGTCCGTGTCGTCGGCAGCCAGATCGCCGCCACCGGTCCCAACGCCGACCTGCGGGCACAGTTTCCCGACGACGACGTCATCGAAGCGCCCGGCAGCGTTTTGGCCCCCGGATTTGTCAACGCCCATGTCCACCTCTACGGCGTCCTGGCGCACGGCATCCCGCTAGAAAACGCCCCCGCTGACTTCTGGTCATTCCTCAACGATTTCTGGTGGCCGCTGGTTGAAGACGCACTCGATCACGAAATGATTGCCGCCGCCACCGATTGGGTCTGCGCCGAGATGCTACGCAGCGGCGTCACCAGCTTTTACGATTGCCTCGAAGCGCCTCACGCCATTCCCGACGCACTGCTGGCACAAAAAGAGGTGGTCGAGCGGCGAGGGATGCGCGGCATTCTGTCATTTGAAGCCACAGAACGTGTTAGCAAGGAAAACGGCCGTCTTGGCCTGCAAGAAAACGCCAAATTCATCGATCGCTGCCAAAAAGAAAGCGGATTGGTGCAGGGGTTAATGTGCTTCCATACCGCCTTCACCTGTTCCGCCGACTTCATCCAGCAAGCGTTTGCCCTGGGTGCAGAGCGCGGCGTCCTCACCCACATGCACTGCAACGAAGGCATTCATGAGCCAGAATACGCGCTCAAACATTTCGGCAAGCGCACGCTTGAGTATTACGACGATCTCGGCGTCACCGGCCCCGGCATGATGGCCTCCCAATGCGTCCAGCTTTCCAACCGAGAACGAGCCATCATCGCCGAAAAAGGAATCAGAGTAACCCACATGCCCCTTAGCAACTGCGAAGTCGGCGGCGGCATCGCCCCTGTGCCGGAGCAGTTGGCCGCCGGCGTCACCCTGGGATTGGGTTCCGATGGCTACATCAATGACTTTTTCGAGGTGATGCGCGGCGCGTTCCTCATCCACAAAGCCCATCGCCAAAACCCGCGGGTCATGCCCGCCCACCAAGTCTGGTATCTGGCAACCGAAGGCGGGGCGCAGGCAATGGGGATGCAAAAGGTAGGACGACTGGAACCCGGCTGGACGGCCGATTTGCAACTCATTGACGCCAGCCTGCCCACCCCCGCCGCTGAACACAATTTGTATGAACAACTGCTGCTCTGGCGCAACCACACCCATGTCAAAGATGTAATGGTCGCCGGGCAGTGGCGCGTGCGCGATGGGATTGTGTTGAATGCCGATTTGGGGCAAATGCGCGCCCGTGTCCATGAAAATGCCGAACGCATGTGGGCAAAAACAAGATAAAAGAGGGAGATCCGCAGATTAAGTGTGTCACGGTTTAATTGAAGAAAGGGAAACCGTGACGCCGCGAGGTTTGGCGGTTTATTCGGCTGATTTTATTGATGAATTAATCCGCCAAACACTTAACACAGATTCCTCTTCAAACCTGCGGGCGATCTCCTTGATTGGGAGAAAGATACGATGAACAAAATGATTGAATTTGTGCAAGCGATTGTGCAAACGCCCAGCCTGAGCGGCGAAGAACAGCCGGTCGCCGAAATTATTTTACGAGAGATGTGCGATTTAGGCTTCGACCGCATCTGGACGGACGCCAACGGCTCGGCGATTGGCATGATTGAAGGGACACACCCCGGCCCGACGATATTGTTGGATGCGCACTGCGATACGGTGGGCATCGCCCCCGGCTCGATCTGGCGGCGTGATCCGTTTGCCGCTGATGTAGCGGATGGTTGTGTGCATGGACGGGGCGCGGCCGATATGAAAGGAGCGTTGGCGGCGATGGTATATGCCGCCGCCGGTATTGATCGCGTTCAATTGGCCGGGCGCGTTGTCGTCAGCGCCACCGTTTTAGAAGAGGTGATGGAAGGCGTCAGCCTGGCAACCGTTCTCGAAGAAGTGGAGCCTGATTTTGTCGTCATCGGCGAAGCCAGTGAGTTGAATCTGAATCGGGGCGGACGTGGCCGGGCGGAAATTCATATCGAGACGATTGGCAAACCAGCACACTCTTCTAACCCCCATTTGGGCTGGAACGCCGTTCATGAAATGTTCAAAGTAATCAATGCCATCGAGATGATGGATTTGCCGGAACATCCGCTGCTTGGTTCGGCAATTATGGCGCTGACAGACATCGTTTCTGACCCGTATCCGGGTTATTCGGTCGTTCCCAGCCGCTGCCGCGTGACGTATGACCGCCGCCTGCTGACGGGTGAAACGCAGAAGAGCGTTCTGGCGCAAATTACGGCCTTGCCCGGACTCGACGGCGTGAATTTTGAAGTGCGTATTGCCGAAGGGGAACATGCGGCTTACACGGGTAGCGTTTTGCGCGGCCCCAAGTTTTTCCCGGCGTGGGCGTTTGCAGAAGACCACCCGTTTGTGCAAAGCGCGTTGGCTGGGCTGCAAAGTGCGGGACTATCGCCAGAGGTAACAGCGTACCGCTTTTGCACGAATGGGGCAGCGAGCGCGGGCATGGCCGGTATCCCTACGGTTGGGTTTGGCCCGGCGGCAGAGGGAGATGCGCATGTGGTGGATGAAAAGGTGCGCATTAGCGCGTTGGAAACGGCCGTTCGCGGGTATCAGGGCATTATTTTGGCAACGCTTGGAAAAGCCAACAGCCCTCTGTAAGGAATTTGCATGGAAATAACTTTCATTCTCAACAGCAGTCCTATCACTATAGATGTCCCCTCCAACATGGTGCTGCTTACCCTCTTGCGGGACAAACTTAGCCTGACCGGGGCCAAACCCGGCTGCGAAGTCGGCTCATGCGGCGCTTGCACTGTCATCATAGACGGTGAAGCGCAAAAGTCTTGTACTTATGCAGCGAAGAGACTAAACGGCCGTTCCGTTACCACCATTGAAGGAGTGGCCGTGGCAAACGGCCGTGCCAACGACCTGCAACAAGCCTTCCTGGAAAATGGCGCTGTTCAATGCGGCTACTGCATTCCCGGCGTCATCATGGCCGGCGAGGCGCTGCTGCGCCGCAACCCTGCACCCAGCCGCCTCGAAATTCGGCAAGCCCTGTCCGGCAACCTCTGCCGCTGCACCGGCTACGTCCAAATTGTGGACGCCATCGAAGCGACAGCCCAACAGCGAGCGCTGCAAAAGGAGGGGGCATGAACGAGGCCTTAAAATACGTCGGCAATCCTCAAGCCCAGGCGGTAGACGCCCTGGACAAAGTGATGGGGCGGGCCAAATACGTGGGGGACATGACGCTGGCTGGGATGCTGCACGTCAAGCTGTTGACCAGCCCTGTACCTCATGCCCGCATTATCCGGCTGGATGTGAGTCCAGCGCTGGACGTGCCCGGCGTCATGGCCGCCATCACATCCGATGATTTTGTTGATCACGGCGCATTTGGTTGGCCGGTCAAGGATGCTTTCGTGCTGGCGCATGAAAAAGTGCGCTATGTCGGCGATCCGATTGCGGCCGTTGCTGCCGAAACCGAAGCCGCTGCTAAGTTAGGCGTTAAAGCGATTATCCTGGAGCTTGAAGAGCTACCCGTTGTCGTTGACCCAGCAAAAGCGCTCGACGCCGACGCGCCGCTTGTGCCGCTTAACGCCCCGCCAGGCAAAGGCAATCTATGCGAAACCCTCATTGTCCGCAATGGCGATCCTGCACCAATCTTGGCCGACTGCGCTTTCACACTCGACCAAACCTACAACTTCCAGCATCAGGAACACGGCTATTTGGAGATGGAAGGGGCGCTGGCGATCCCCGAACCAGGCAGCTGCGTCACTATTTTTGCCAACGACCAAAGCCCTCACATTAACCGCAACAACGCCGCCGCCATTTTGGGGCTGCCGCAGGAGTCTGTGCGCGTTATTCAGCCCCCGGTTGGCGGCTCTTTTGGCGGTAAAGATGATGTGTTGTACCAGTTTACGGCCGTTACTGCTCGATTAGCCTTAAGAACCAACCGCCCCGTACGCTTGCTGTTAAAACGCGAAGAATCGCTGCGAACCTCATACAAACGGGAAGCCATGTCCATCCGGCTGCAAATTGGTATGGACACAGATGGCAACATCCGCGCTGGAAAAGCAAACATACTGGCGGACAGCGGCGCATATGCCTCCATGACCCCACTTTCAGCCTGGCGAGCCAGTATGCACGCCCTCGGAACTTATCGTTACCAAGCAGGGCAGGTGGATACGCAGGTTGTTTACACCAACAATGGCTACTCTGGCGCGTTTCGCGGCTTTGGCAACACCCAGGCGGCGGCCGCTTCAGAGATTGCTATTGACGAATTGGCCCACCAGGCAGGTATGGATCCGATTGAATTCCGGCTGAAAAACATGCTCCGCACAGGGGACGCCGCGTTTACCGGCAACACTATCACCCATGAAGCAGGGCTGGGGAAATGTCTGCAATGGGCGCGGGATAAATCCAACTGGTCGCAAAAGCGAGCTGAATATGCTCGACAGGGCGCCAGCGCTGAACAGGTACGCGGCATTGGCGTGGGCTGTTATTTTCACGGCTCCGGTTTGGGCGGTGAAGGATTGGATTATGCCCGAACTACGTTGGCAATCAATCGAGATTATTCTATTACCCTGCAATCGGGGTTGACTGATTACGGGCAGGGCAGCCGCACCGTCTTTACGCTGGTCGCGGCCGAAACCCTGGGCGTGTCGCCTGACCGCATCCACATGCTGCGGCCGGATACGCAAACAGCGCAAGAAACCGGGCCGACAGTCGCCTCCCGCGCTTCGATTGTGGGCGGCAATGCCACCCGCGTCGCCGGGCAAAAGATTGTGCAGCTGCTAAAGTTGGCGGCCGCCGATTTGTTGGCCTGCGCCCCAGAGCAACTTGTGCGGGACGGCGAGCAGTTTGTCGGCCCGGATGAGGCGCCGGTAAACATTGAAGCAGTCATTGACCATGCATTTGAGATGGGTTTGCAACTGTCGGCGATGGGATATTGGCAGTTGCCGGAGATTCATTGGGATTTTGCGACGGGCACGGGGACGCCCTATTACACCTATTCGTTTGGAGCGCAGGTGGCCGACGTGACGGTGAACCGGCGCACGGGTGGGGTGAAGGTGAATAAAATCTGGGCCGCGCATGATGCTGGTCAAATTATCTACCCCAACGGCGCTAAAGGGCAGTTGTTAGGCGGTATTGCTCAGGGTTTGGGGTATGCATTGACAGAAGGATTTAGTTATCAAAATGGCTATCCACAGAAGAAAAATCTGAATCAGTACCAGATACCGACAGCGCTGGATGTGCCGGAGATTGAGACTACGTTTGTGAAAACGACATTTCCCAATGGGCCGTTTGGGGCAAAAAATCTAGCGGAGCCGGTGATGATTGCGACAACGCCAGCGATTGCGAATGCGGTTTTTGATGCGGTGGGCGTACGCTGTCGTCAGTTCCCCATCGATCCAGGGTGGTTGCGGAAACAAATAACAAACAAGTGATGGTGCAAGATGGAATTTGATCTGGTGGTAAAAAACGGCACTGTTGTGACCGCACAAGGTGTGTACCGGGCGGATGTTGGTATTCGTGGCAAGCATATTGCCGCTATTGGCGAGGCTTTGCACGGTGAGCGGGAGATTGACGCCGACGGGATGTATGTGACGCCGGGCGCGGTTGATGTGCATGTTCACCTGGAGATGCCTATCGGTGATTTTGTCTCGACGGATGATTTTTACGCAGGGACGAGGGCAGCTGCGTTTGGCGGCACAGCGACGATTATTGACTTCGTGGAGCCAGCGCCGGAGGAAACGATGCTGGAGGCGTTGGCAGCCCTTCGCGCGAAGGCCGATGGCAAGGTTGTGATTGATTATGGCTTGCATATGACCATCGGGCCAACAGAAATTGTGAAGTTGGCGCAGGTTCCAGCAGCATATGAGGCGGGATGTGCCAGTTTTAAGCTGTATATGGCCTATGGGTTGCGCCTGAATGATGGGGAGTTGTGGCAGGCGTTAACGGCCGTACACAACACTGGCGGCTTGCCGGTGATTCATGCTGAAAACTGGGATGTGATCACGACATTAGTCGCGGAGAATGTAGCAAACGGCCGTACTTCGCCCCATTACCATCCCCGCAGCCGTCCCGCCAAACTGGAAGGCGAAGCGGCCGGGCGGGCCATTGACATCGCCGAATTGGTGGGCACACGCCTGTACGTCTTCCATGTTTCCTGTGGGGAAACCGCTGCTCGTATCGCGGCGGCACGACAGCGTGGTTTGCCCATTTATGGCGAAACCTGCCCTCAATATCTGCTGCTTGATTGGTCATTGTACGACCGGCCGGGCGTGCTTGGTGCGTTGCCAGTTTGCTCGCCTCCTATTCGCGCCCAGGAAGAGCAGGCTAATTTATGGCGTGCTTTGGGTCAAAACCATTTGCAGGTTGTTTCTACTGACCATTGCCCGTTTACAATGGCTGAAAAAGAGAGCCGGTCAGCCAATTACAGCCAAATTCCCGGCGGCGTACCCTCAATTGAAGTGCGTTTTGCGGCCGTTTATAGCCAGGGCGTGCGGGCGGGTCATCTGAGTCTGGCGCAGTGGGTAGACGTCTGCTGCACGACGCCTGCCCGGCTTTTTGGCTTGCAGTCCAAAGGAGAAATAGCCATCGGCTATGACGCCGATCTGGTTATCTTCGACCCAGAGCGGGAGAGGGTCATTACGCCGGCGTCGCTGCATGAAACGGCCGGCTGGACTTTGTATGAAGGCATGATGCTGCGTGGCTGGCCAGTTGTTACCATCAGCCGCGGCAAGGTTATTGTTGAGAATGATGAATTATTAGTCGGACCGGGATACGGCCGTTTTATCAAACGCAGGTATTAGGGGCAAATAATTTCAATGGCCAGAACCAAGGGGCCGCTGTTGGCCCAATCCGACCAACAATGCTTCGATGAGCGATGCCAGCCAGCGTGTTCATATGCCTGGCTTGGCGCCCGCTCAATCTCTAGGGGTAGATTTGCCTCAAGCTCTTTATTATGTAACGGTAGCTGACGGTTTGTTCATCCGCTTCATAAGGGCACGTTCGTTTATAACTCTGGCGTTTGAAAATTTGTAACCAGGTAATTGGTAACTGGTAATTACCCAATTACTCAATTACCAATTACCAGCAAACTGCAAAGTTAATTTTGAATGAACCCCTAAGTGGCGGTAAGCGGCCGGTTGAGGGTGTCATATTGGCAGCGGGTCACCTCGCTGTTGGCAGCGGTGATGACGGTACGCGCTCCCAGGGCGTTATATTGGACGCAGGTTTCGTTGCCCGCGTCGGCGGTGACAATAGGGTGGTAGAGGGCGTCGTAGGTAGTGTAGGTACTGGTGAAATTGCGAGCATTGACGATGCTTACCTGGTTGCCCAGGACGTCATACGTGTACTGCGTCACCAAATTGCTATTATTGGTCTGGCTGCCGCCGGTATCATTTTCGGCTCTGTTACAAATAATTTGGGCAAAACTTATGCAGGCGGGGCAACGAAGAACTATGTTCCTGCATCAGCATCATCATCAGTGGTTAGCGGCGCTTTTTCCGGCCACGGCGGCAGCCCCAGCAGTTTGCGGTGAACGTAACGGCCGATCACCTTCCCGGTGGCGATAACGGGCACGATGACCAGCGCCCCCAACACGCCGCTTAACGCCAGCGCCCCAATCAGGCTGACGAAGACGATGCCGGGATGCAGCCGTAATTGTTTACCCAAAAATTGGGGGCGCAGCCATAAGTTGTCTACCTGCTGCACGGCCGTATACACCCCCAGCAGCAGCAAAATAAAGCCAAACAACGACCATTGCACCAGGCCGGATCGGAACAGCCACACCACCAGCAGCGTGCCGACGGCCGCCAGCACGGCCAGAATGAGGAAAATAAGCAACTGCACGCGCAAAAATTTGCCCCAAATACGATCCACTTCATCCAGCAGCCGACGAACTTCGCCCTGATAATTGACCGGCGCCAGCTCCGCCAGCCAGGGCTTAATCCGGGGGCCGTCCTTGAGGAAATAATACAGCGTCACCAGCACCGCGCTGCCCCACAGTAGATTCGTCGTCACGCTGGATAGGATGTCGAGCGACCCGCTAGGCAGCGTCGCCAGCGTCTCCCCGGTCAACGCTGGTAGATTGCGCAACAGATCGGGGAAATGGAAGGGGAAGCCGAAAATGACAACCGGTTGGGTCAGCCACTGCCCGATCGCGGCCACCGCCGCCAGAAAATCCGTTTCCAGGCGGATCAACTGGGCCACAGCCACTGATCCCAGCCAGGCCGGAATGCCCACCAAAATCAGCACAAAAAGCAGGAACGTCAAACCGCCGCCCAGGAACGACGCATCCGGGCGCGGCGCATCAGCCAGCGCACGGCCGGGTCCAGCAAGTAAGCCAGCAGCGCGGCGATGCCCACCGCTTGCAGCAGCGGGCTGGCGATAACCGCCATCCAGACGGCCGTCGCCAGCGCCATCACAATGACCAGAATCCGTGTGGGTGTTGACCAGGTTGTATTCATAAAAGCCTATCCTTGATGGCGGCGTTTGAACCACTTCTCGGCTTCCACGCCCCAGAATACAATCGTACTCAACAATAGACTCAGCGCCAAATCGGCCGGCGGCAGCCCCACCGTCTTGAATAACGTCTGCAAAAATGGCGCGTAGACCGCCGCCAGTTGCAGGACAAACGTCAGCAGCACCGCTCCCAGCAGCGGTACGTTGGAACGCAAACCGGTGGTAAACAGCGACTCCCGCCCCGAACGCACCGCCAGCGCGTGCCCCATCTGCGACAGGGTGAGCGTGGTAAAAACCATCGTCTGCCAGTTGTCCCGCCCGGCGCTCCACGCCCAGTAACCCAGCCCCAGCGTCACGATCCCCATCAACAGCCCCACCCAGAGGATGTGCTGCCACATGCCCCGGCCAAAGATATTTTCCTGGGGATGGAACGGGGAACGGCGCATCACGCCCTTCTCCGCCGGTTCCAGCGTCAGCGCCAGACCGGGCAGGCCGTCCGTCACCAGGTTGATCCACAAAATTTGCAGCGGCAGCAAGGGCAGCGGCATTCCCAAAAAGGGAGCGAACAGCATGACGTAAATTTCGCCGGAGTTGGAGGTGAGGGTGTACTTGATGAATTTGCGGATGTTATCATAAATGACCCGCCCTTCCTTGATGGCGGCGACGATGGTGGCGAAGTTATCGTCCAGCAGCACCATGTCGGCCGCCTCTTTGGAGACATCCGTGCCGGTGATGCCCATAGCGATGCCGATGTCGGCCGTTTTCAGCGCCGGCGCGTCGTTAACGCCGTCGCCGGTCATGGCTACGATGTGCCCCTTGTCTTGCAAAGCCTGGACGATCTTCAACTTGTGTTCCGGGGAGACGCGGGCGTAGACGGGAACCTCTTCTACTAATGATTCCAGGGTATCGGGCGACATCTGCGCCAACTGCTGGCCGGTCAACGCCTTTTGCCCGTTGTGGCTGATGCCCAACTCCTGGGCGATGGTCTGGGCGGTCAGCGGGTGGTCGCCGGTGATCATCACCGGGCGGATGCCGGCCGTCTGGCAGATTTGCACCGCCTCTTTCACTTCGGGGCGGGGCGGATCCATCATACCGATGAGGCCGATGAAAATCATGTCTTGTTCCAGCGCGGCTTCGTCGGCATTATCCGGTTCGTCGGCCAACGGCCGAAACGCTGCGCCCAACACCCGCTGCCCATTCTGGGCCAATTCGTCGTTGGCGGCCATGATCCGTTCGTGCAGTTCGGCCGTCAGCGGAACCGCTTCATCCCCTGACCACACCTGCCGGGTAATCACCAGCAAACTATCCACCGCCCCTTTGCAAAAAGCGACGGTGGCGCTGTCGCGCCAGGGAGCGTCGGTCTGGTCGGCGGCGACGTCCACCCGGTGAACGGTGGTCATCCGTTTGCGTTCTGAAGTGAAGGGGATTTCGGCGACGCGCGGCCACCGTTTGTCCAATTGCGCTTTGTCCATGCCCAACTGGGCGGAGGCGACGATCAACGCCCCCTCGGTGGGGTCGCCGATAGCGTGGAATCGCCCCGGCTCGGCCGCAGATTCAGCCAGCGCGGCATCGTTGCACAGGGCGGCCGCCTTGATCAGCAGTCCCAGGCTGCACGCGTGGGGTTTTTCGGCCGGCGACAAATCGGCGTCCAGCGCCGGTACGCCATGATCCAGCAGGGTATCCACGCTTTGCGTCTCGCCCAACACGTCCAGGACGGTGACGGTCATCCGGTTTTCGGTCAGCGTGCCCGTTTTGTCGGAGCAGATGACGGTGACGGAGCCGAGCGTTTCCACGGCCGGCAGTTTGCGGATGAGGGCCTGCCGTTTAAGCATCCGCTGCGCGCCCAGGGCCAG
>JAJRYT010000085.1 GCA_024275635.1 Chloroflexota bacterium
GTCAATGCAACTTTACTCGAGTACGAATATTTGAACATCGCATAAAAAGAGTGACATGCAAATATTATTTGAATACAAACCCACGCGGTCGAGTACGGTTTGGAAGCAATCTGTTAGGAATGTACAAAGTCGAGCTAAGTAACGCACGGGCATTGGATGAACAGACCATCCAATGCCCTTTTTTATTGCCAACGACTTCATACATAGTTCTGATAATGGTCTTATTTGATTCTGATACGGCCGTATACAATTATTATGTACAGCTTTCTACAATAACAAACCAGGTCACCCTGGAGGAATTGACATTATGAGATTAGACAAATTTACCCAAAAAGCACAAGAAGCCGTTCTGGAGAGCCAACACCTGGCTGAACAGTACCAACACCCGGCGGTTGAGCCAGAACATTTGCTTAAGGCTTTGGTTGAGCAGGAAGGGGGCGTCGTTCCCTCCGTCATTAAGCGCATCGGCGGCGATACCGCCATGCTGCAACAAAGCATCGAGCAGGCGTTGGCGCAGATGCCCCGCGCCACCGGCAGCAGCGTCCAGGTGGGGATGAGCCGCGACCTGAGCGCCGTCCTCAACGAGGCGCAGACCATCGCCGGGCACATGAAGGATGATTACACTTCCACCGAGCATCTGCTGATGGCGATGGCCCAACCGAAAGCGCCGGGGCGGGTACGCGATCTGCTGGCGCGGCACGGGGTGGATTACAACAGCATCATGCAGGCGTTGGCCGCCGTGCGCGGCAGCCAGCGGGTCACCAGCCAGAACCCGGAGTCGCAGTACGAGGCGTTGGTCAAGTACGGCCGTGACCTCACCCAGGAAGCGCGCAAAGGCAAACTCGACCCGGTGATTGGCCGCGACGAAGAAATCCGGCGCGTCATCCAGATTCTCAGCCGCCGCACCAAAAACAACCCCGTCCTCATCGGCGAACCAGGCGTGGGCAAGACAGCCATCGCCGAAGGGCTGGCGCAGCGCATTATCAACGGTGACGTGCCGTTGGGCTTGAAAGAGAAGCGGATCGTCGCCCTCGATTTGGGCGCGCTGGTGGCCGGGGCCAAATATCGCGGCGAATTTGAAGAGCGGCTCAAGGCTATCCTCAAGGAAATCCAGGAATCCGACGGCCAGATCATCCTTTTCATTGACGAGATGCATACGCTGGTCGGAGCCGGTTCGGCCGAAGGCAGCATGGACGCCAGCAACATGCTCAAACCGATGCTGGCGCGGGGCGAACTGCACGCCATCGGCGCCACGACGCTGGACGAGTACCGCAAGTACATCGAAAAAGACGCGGCGCTGGAACGCCGCTTCCAGCCCGTTTTTGTGGACGAGCCGAGCGTGGAGGACAGTATCTCCATTTTGCGCGGCTTGAAGGAACGGTACGAGGTGCATCACGGCGTCCGCATTCAGGACAGCGCCGTCATCGCCGCCGCCACCCTCAGCCATCGCTACATCAGCGACCGCTTCCTGCCGGACAAGGCGATTGATTTGGTGGATGAGGCCGCCAGCCGCCTGCGCATGGAGATTGACAGCAAACCGGCGGAACTGGACGAGGTGGATCGCCAGATCATGCAGTTAGAGATTGAGCGGGAGGCGTTGAAGAAGGAAAAGGACAAGGCCAGCAAGGCGCGGCTGAAGAAGCTGGAGCAGGAACTGGCCGACCTGAAAGAGCAAAGTACCCAGCTTTCGGCGCGCTGGCAGGCGGAGAAGGAGGCCATCCAGAAAATCCGCACCATCAAAGAGCAGATGGATGGGGTGAACGTCCAGATCGAACAGGCGCAGCGAGCGATGAATTACCAGAACGGCCGAATTGCAGTACGGCCGTCTCCACGAGCTAGAACAGCAGTTAAAGGAAGCGGAAGCGCAGTTGCAGCGGATGCAGGCCGACGGGGCCATGCTCAAAGAGGAAGTGGACGCCGAAGACATCGCCGCCATCGTCAGCAAATGGACGGGCATCCCTGTCAGCAAGCTGCTGGAAGGGGAGATGGAGAAGCTGGTTCACATGGAAGATCGGCTGCATACCCGCGTGGTGGGGCAGGACGAAGCCATCGCTGCTGTGGCTGCCGCCGTGCGCCGCAGCCGCGCCGGGCTGCAAGACGCCAACCGGCCCATCGGCTCCTTCCTCTTCCTGGGACCGACGGGCGTGGGCAAGACGGAATTGGCCCGCGCGCTGGCCGAGTTCTTGTTTGATGACGAGCACAACATGGTGCGCATTGACATGAGTGAGTACCAGGAGCGGCACACGGTGGCCCGGCTCATCGGCGCGCCGCCGGGATACGTGGGCTACGACGAAGGCGGCCAGCTGACGGAAGCGGTGCGGCGACGGCCGTACTCCGTCGTCCTCTTCGACGAAATCGAGAAGGCGCACTCGGAAGTGTTTAACGTCTTCCTGCAACTGCTGGATGACGGCCGTCTCACCGATGGGCAGGGCCGTACTGTGGATTTCCGCAACACTGTCGTCATCATGACCAGCAACATCGGCAGCCAATACATCATGGACGTGACCGATGGGGAAGTGATGCGGCAGCGGGTGATGGAAGCGCTGCGGGCGCACTTCCGGCCGGAGTTCTTGAACCGGGTGGATGAAATCGTCCTCTTCCACCGGCTGGAGCGGGAACATCTGCGCCACATCCTGGAGATTCAACTGGGGTACGTGCGCCGTCTGCTGGGTAAGCGGAACGTCAGCATCACCCTGACGGAGGCCGCCGCCGACCGGCTTGTCACCGAAGGGTATGACCCGGCGTATGGGGCACGGCCGCTCAAGCGGGTCATCCAGCGGCAGTTGGTGGATCCGCTGGCGTTGAAGTTGATCCAGGGCGAGGTGCGGGACGGCGATCACGTGGTCGTGGACGCGGCCGGGGATGAATTGACGTTTGAGGTGGTGGAAACGGCCGTTGCCGACGAAGCTCTGGAGCCGGTAATGTAACAACAACACCCCCGGAGGTTGGGAACCTCCGGGGGGCTTAGGAGATCTCACATGGGACAAATTATCAACGTCAACACACACAACTTTCAACAACAAGTGATCGCCCGCTCGCAGCAACAGCCGGTGGTCGTAGACTTTTGGGCGCCCTGGTGCGGGCCGTGCCGCATGTTGGGGCCGGCGCTGGAGCGATTGGCGGCCGATCCGGCCGCCGGCTTTGTGCTGGCCAAGGTGAATGTGGATCAGAATCCGCAATTGAGCCAGCAGTTTGGCGTACAGGGGATTCCGGCGGTGAAGGCGTTTGTGCAGGGCCGGGTGGTGGACGGCTTTGTGGGCGCGCAGCCGGAGCCGATGGTGCGCCAGTTTATCCAACGGGCGCTGGCGCAGGCGCCGCGAAAGGGGACGGCGACACGGCCGTCTCCCACCCACATCCCCGCCGATGTGCAAGAACGGCTGGACGCGGCGCGGCAACGGCTGCGGCAGGGCAAGGGCTGCCGGGCGCAGGAATTGTTGACCAATTTCCCGCCCTCCCTGCAAGCGGCGGAGGCGTCTGCGCTACTGCCGGTGGCCCGGTTTATGTGTGCGCCGGAGGGAATGGCACAGCCGGCAGGCCGCGCCGACCTGGCAAATCTGTACCGGCAGGCAGCGTCGGCGCTGCAAAAGCGTGATCCGCTGTCGGCGCTGTACCAACTGCTGATGGCGTATCACCAAGAAGCAGCGGGGCGACGGCCGCAGGTGAAGCTGTTGGCGGAAGGGGTGATGGCGTTGTATGGGGAGGTGAATACGGCCGTTTACCAATACCAAACGCAGTTCGGATAACTGTCACAACTGCGCCTGACTTCACAATTGATCAGCTGAACTGATAATCTCTACAAGGCTCGGCCCATCATGAGCCAAAGCCTGTTCCAGCGCCGGGCGCAGTCCCGCCGCCTGTGTCACTCGTATGCCCAGACCGCCGCAGTTTTGGGCGTACTCGGCAAAATTGGGGTTGTGCAGGCTCGTTTGCCAGACGTGGTAATTGCCCCCCCGCTGCTCCCGGCTGATTTTGGCCAGCTCGGAATTATTGAGCAGAACCAGGGTGATGGGCATGTGGTATTTAACGGCCGTCGTGAACTCCGCCAGATACTGCCCAAAACCGCCATCCCCAGCCACAGCGATGATTTTGCGGTCGGGCACGGCCGTCCACGCCCCCATCGCCGCCGGAAAAGCAAAGCCAATCGAACCGAGATAGCCGGACATGAGGACGTGCTGCCGCTTGGCCTCAAAATACATGCCGAAAGCATACGTGTTGTTGCCCACGTCCACGGCGATGACCGCGTCTTCCGGCGTCACTTCGCTCATCACCTGGAAAATGAAGGCATTGGGAACCCGGCCGCTCGGCCCGTAGCTGGCGGCCCGTTTCTGCTTCTCCACCCGCCAGCACGCCCACAGCCGGGCGACATATTTGCGCCCTTCCGGGCGGCTTTGCGGCGAAATCCGGGCCATCATTTGCGCGGCCGTCGCCCCAATTTCACCCCACAGCGGCAGGGTGACTTCGTGGAACTTGCCCAACATCATGCGGTCGAAGTCCACCTGGATGATGGGGCGTTTGGTCGTGATGCTGGTATGGTTGCTGAAGCTGGCCCCGAAGACGAGCAGCAGGTCGGAGCGGTTCATGGTGGCGCTGGCGACGGGTGTGCCGGAGCGGCCCAGGACGCCGCAGGCTAGTGGGTGACTGTCGGGAATGGTTCCTTTAGCTTTGAAAGTGGTGATGATGGGGGCGTCCAGTTTTTCGGCCAGGGCGATGATTTGGTCGGCGAACGGCCGTGCCCCATTGCCCACGATAATCCCCGGCCGCTCCGCCTGTTCGATCATTTCGATGGCCCGCTCCAGGTCGGCGGCGGGCGGGATGATTTGGGGATGGGCAATACGGCCGTCCCTCGGCTTCGGTTTCGCTTTGTCACAGGCGGGCATATTTTGCACCTCGTCCGGGAAGATGAGATGCCCCACATCCCGCTTGACGATGGCGTGCTTTAGCGCCAGAGCCATCAACTCTGTGGCATTTTCCTGACGCAGCACCGTTTGGCTCCAGGCTGCCACTGCCTCAAACGCCTTGTCCAATGGTACTTCCTGGAACGCGCCGGGGCCGAGCACCTGGGTATTCACCTGTCCCGTCAGCGCCAGGATAGGAACCCGATCCACTTTGGCGTCCCACAGGCCGGTGAGCAGGTTGGTGGCTCCCGGCCCGGCGATGGCGAAGCAGGCCGCCGGTTTGCCGGTTAGCTTGGCATAGGCGCTGGCGGCAAAAGCCCCGGCCCCCTCATGGCGGATGCCGATGTAGCGCAGTTTGCCCGCCTTCTCCGCCTTGTAAAAAGCGTCGGCCAGCCCCAGGTTGGAATGCCCCACCATGCCGAAGACGGTGTCTACCCCCCAATCGATCATCACCGCCACCATCTGATCCATCAGCGTTGGCTCATGCACCGGCTCGCGCACGCCGACGTAGACGCCGTCCTGGCGCACTTCCACCGGGTAGCAGGGAACAGGCGGGTCGTTGTAGTCGGGTGGGGTGGCGCCGCTGTGCGGGTCGTACTCCCAGGCATGCCAGGGGCAGACGAGGTAACCATCCTGGATGAAGCCGTCGCCCAGCGGCCCGCCCTGGTGGGCGCATTTGTTGCTGATGGCCCCGTACCCTTTTTCGGTACGGGTAAGGCAGATGGTGTGATGGCCGGCCTGGACGGTGGTGACGCGCCCTTCGGCCAGCATGTCGGCCTCGCCGACGCGAAACCAGGTGATGGGTTGAGTCATGGAGGTCTCCTGTGGGATGGTTATCCGTAAACCGTGTTCCGTAGTCCGTATACCGTAGTCCGTATTCCGTAGTCCGTATTCCGTAGTCCGTAGTCCGTATACCGTAGTCCGTATTCCGTAGTCCGTATTCCGTAGTCCGTATTCCGTAGTCCGTAGTCCGTAGTCCGTAGTCCGTAAACCGTGTTCCGTATGCCGTCACGGACTACGGTATACGGAACACGGTTCTATGGGGTAGATTAGCGGAAACGGCCGTTTTATACAAACTTATGAGTCAATCTCAAAGGGAGTACAATGGATAAAAGCGAGGTAGCCTATGCCGGTTTTATTGGTTGTCAGGCGGCTAAATCGAAGGGCAAATCAGCAATATCCCGCAGACGATTCCCTTCAACCATGATCGCCAGCAGTTCAATAACGGCCTCATTCTGCACCGCTGCGGCCGTCTCCAGCAGCTCATTCAACGCAAAATGGTACACGCAATCAATATCGCCCGTGCCTAATGCCAGCGAGGAAATGCGGGTGGGCATCGGTTCCGCAGTGACCATTGCAATATGCGGCGTATGCCCTTTCCGGTTGCGAATCAAATTCAAACCCTCGATGCGCGCATTTTGGGAGCGGTCGCTGCGTAGGGTAAGTTTGCATGAGATACTGGCATGTAAAATGGGTAATATGGTTGCGGTATTCTCTGCCCTGAATGGAGTAAGGAAAGGTAAACAGTCGGGCTTGACTACCGTTTGTCGGGTATTGATCTCGTTGTCTGAAACGGGGATTCGTCCCACCACAATGTCCGGTTTTGCCACATAATCCCCCAACGCTGCATGCAATTGCTTATGGGAACGAACCAAGTCTGCCACTTCCGCCAGATGAGCGTATTGAGCGATGTTGCCTTGAACCGAAATTTGCCAGTTCCCGGGACGCAAGTGCGCCAATACCTGAAAAGCGGATTCCAGAAACCTTTTAGTGAGTGATTCGAAGTTTTTTCCGGCCGTTTGACCCTTCAAATCAGAATCGCCTAATGGTTTGCCGATACGCTCGATGATTCCCCGTGAAAGTTCTGCACTGAGATGACTGCTGACATCAGCAATGCTTGGTTTATTGCCTGATTTCCAGTACAAAACCTGACGACAAACGTCTTGATGATATTTCTGGCGTAAAGAGACAATAATCGTCATATGGCTGTCCTGGTTTAATGAGGTTTATAAAATCCAATCACGTATTCCTCGTGCATCCGTTGTTGGATTTGGGAACTCTTGTTTACCCGGTGTCCGGCTGGCATCATGCGCCGGTTGCGATCCAGGTGGCGCACACCGATTTTGGGAACCTCGAATCCGATCTCCTGACCAATGTGGGCCAGACAATTGGCTGTTTGCGTGTCCATGCCACGCATAACGGAACTGCCGACGACGACGACGGCCGTTTTCCCCGGCTTGAGTACGCGATACATCTCCGTTAATGTTCGGGTCATCTCGGAATAATATCGCTTAAGAACCTGCCCCTTACGTTCATCCAAAGCTGAAATTTGCCTGACCACCCCTTCCGTAAAAGAGGGCAATGGTTCAAATTGAAAGTTGGCAAGAGACTCGCCGCCGATGTACTTTTGGCGTTTTTTTCCTAATTCGTCAATCGGGTATCCCAGCCAGACCAGAGAGAATTTATGCGCTCTCATGTAGTCAATGGCATTTGAGGCGTAGGGCGGCGAGGTCACGATGAGGTCTATGGCATCATCTTCTAGGGGCAATTGTTGGGCGTTACCAGATTCGATAAGGGGCGAAATGCCGTTTTCTGGCGGGCGATAAATACCCTTTATATTTTTCTGTAATCGTTTCTCAAATTCACCGATAGCAGGACGCACTGTTTTGGAAATATACTTTTGGCGAGAGTTGGCCGGGTCTAAAAATTCCTGGCCGATGGTGATTCTCCTTTGTTCATCGTAAATGATTTTGGCACGGTGGGGGCGGGTGTGGGCCAGGTCAAGGGCTAATGAGACGCCGCCGGTTTTGGTGATGATGGTGGCGGAAAAGGTGAGTAAAAAGAAGTCTCTGAGAGTCTCATCTAGTATTGTTTCGATGGACTGCAACAAGGCCAGCAATTCCAATTGGGTCTGAGGCGTAAACCAGTAGTTGATGAATTGAAGGCTGGCTTCATCCCATCGCTGCTCGAACTGCTGTTTGAGGCGTCTGGCTTGATTTCGAACGGCGTCCTGGGCGCTTACCAGGATGTGATGACCTGTTTTATCAACCTCTTGTTTGTTCAAGCGAGATACTTTGACGCGGTTGAGCAAGAGGGCCAGCGGATCAATGTCGAAGGCGATGCCTTGACGCCCGGTCAGGTACGCTTCTAGAGTGGTTGTGCCGGAGCCGGCCATTGGGTCGAGTACGGTCTCGCCGGGACGAGTGAGGGCTTGAATGAATTTTCGGGGCAGCTGCGGCGGATATTTGGCCGGAAATGAGTGGAAGTTGTGGGAGGCGTAGGCGCTGTCCTCGCCATGGAAATCAAGGTTTTGGGAGAGTACGGCCGTCAACCGTTCACAATAACTCCCTTCAATACCCGCCTCTCGATTTTGTGGTAAAAAAGGTAAGGATGATTGGGAAAAAGTCATAAACAAAGCCTTTCGCTTGATACACGGCATTATAGCATAGTCCCAAACAAACCGTTATTGGCTGATAACTTGCGAAAATAGACAACGGATAACCAAACTATGACTCGATTTCAGCTTTTCGCCCTCACCCCAAATAGCCCTAAACCGCTCTCCGTTCCGCCGGACGCCTGCGTCTTTGCCGATTTGTACGCCGGGCTGGCGATGGGCGTCTACTCCGTCTGGCGCACCTTTGACCACAACAAGTTTTTGCGCCTGGAAGCGCACCTGGCCCGCACCCGCCGTTCGATGGCGGCGCTGGGCTGGGAGTTTGTGTTGGACGAAACGGCCGTGCGCCAAGCCATCCACACCATCTGTACCCAGTCCCCGTTCCCGGAGATGCGGGTTCGGCTGGATGTGCTGGCGGAACCAGCACGGCCGTTAGCTACAGAAAGCCGCGTCCTCCTGGCGCTCATGCCCTTCACCCCGCCGCCGCCGGAGATGTACGAGGCGGGAGTCCGGCTGGACTTTGCTCCCCAGCTTCATCGGGACCGGCCGGAAGTGAAGACGGCCGATTTCGCCGTCAAGCGGCAGGCGTTGGTCGGGGATGCTTACGAACACCTGCTTTTAGACGAGGCGGGGCATATTTTGGAAGGAACCGGCTCCAACTTCTACGGCGTGCGCAGCGGTGCGGTGTGGACGGCGGGGGAGGGGGTTCTGGGCGGCATCACCCGGCAAATCATTCTGTCACTTTTGCCCCCACTAGGCATCCCCCTGCGCCTGGAGCCAGTGCATCGTGACCATTTGCCTCTGCTTGATGAGGCGGCGATGAGCAGTTCTTCCCGTGCTCTGATCCCGGTGGTGGAAGTGGCCGGGCAAAAGATTGGAGACGGTCGGCCCGGCCCCATCTCCCGGCGAATTTTAGCGGCTTACAATGCGTATGTAGCGGGGGCGGTGCGAACGGCCGTTCCCGACTAAGGCGACGTTCGTCATTAACTTAACAATTTGGTTGTCCGTAGTCCGTTATCCGTAGTCCGTAATCCGTAGTCCGTAATCCGGTACCCGTTATCCGTTATCCCGACGGAATACGGAATACGGAACACGGAACACGGAACACGGAACACGGAACACGAGCTTACCCTTCTGTTTGAAATTGGCAAAACCCAACAACCATGTTACCATTGAATCCCGGTGCGAACACGCCATAAGAGGAGTAAACTTATGAGGCTCAACATCGCCTGGAAAAGAGTGATCCAACAATATAAAACGATGATTGCAGGTATTGTACCTGATTATTATTAATGGCCTGATCCTTTTGGATCGGGCTTTTTTTTTGCCTGAGGGACTGTCAGGTAGTCGAATAGTCATGCCGGCTGCGAGACTACAAGACTGCCCAACTACAAGACCAATATGAACTTACCTGGACTGATTGACGTACATACCCACCTGCGCGTGCCGGGCGGGGAACATAAGGAAGATTTTGCCACGGGAACGGCCGCTGCCCTGGCCGGCGGCATCACGATGGTATTGGGAATGCCCAATACCTCGCCGCCGCTGTCCACGCCGGAGGCGCTGGAAGCGGCGCGCGCCCAGGCGCAGGCGGACGCCCGCTGTGATGTGGGTCTGTTCGCCGGCGCCAGCCCGGAGCAAATCGCATATCTGCCTGAACTGGCGCGTCATGCCATCGCGCTAAAAATCTATCTCAACGACACCTTTGGCCCGCTGCGAGTGGAAGATGTGCCTACGCTGCGGGCCTGCTTCCAAACCTGGCCCCGCCACAAAATGATCGCCATGCACGCGGAGAAGCAAAGCGTGGCCGTGGGAATTGGCCTGGCGGCAGCCTATGATCGTCCTGTTCACTTTTGCCACATCAGCCGCCGCGAGGAGATCGAACTGATCGCCGACGCCAAAATGCGCGGCCTGCCAGTGACGTGCGAAGTGACGCCGCATCACTTGTTCCTGACAGAGGCGGATGCGGTTCGATTAGGCCCATTGGGCGATATGCGCCCGGTGTTAGGCACGGCAGATGATGTTGCCGCGTTATGGGAGCGCCTGAATGATACGATTGACTGCATTGCGACGGATCACGCGCCGCATACGTTGGCCGAAAAACATTCGGCCAACGCGCCGCCCGGTGTGCCTGGTTTGGAGACATCGCTGGCGTTGATGTTGACGGCCGTTACCCAAAACCGCCTTACCCTCGCCCGCCTCATCGAACTGATGCATACCAATCCCCGGCGAATCTACAACCTGCCCGAACAGCCGGACACGCAAGTCGAAGTGGAGATGATGCCAACCGCCATCAACCAGGAAATAATGCACAGCAAATGCGGCTGGACGCCTTTCGCCGGGATGACGGTCAACGGGCGGGTGCGGCGCGTCGCCTTGCGCGGCGCGGTTGTGTATGAAGATGGCGAGGTATTGGCTGCGCCCGGCAGCGGGCGGGTTATTTCGATGAGTGATGAGTGATGAGTAATCAGGAGAAAGTATTATGGATATAACAACGTTAACCCCTTTATTCAATTTTGACGAGATGGCAGGCGCTGCCCAAAATAGTAATGGCTTGACCGGGCGGGACATTTTATCAGTCGCCCAATTTGACCGGGAAATGCTGTCGTACATCTTTGCCCGGGGCCGGGAAATGCGCGAAATGGTTCAGCGCGTCGGCGGCGTGGATATGCTGAAGGGCTACGTGCTGGCCTGCCTGTTTTATGAACCCAGCACACGCACCAGTTCCTCGTTTATTGCCGCGATGGAACGGCTGGGCGGCAGCGTCATTCCCATCACCTCCGGCGTGAAGTTTAGCTCAGTCAGCAAAGGCGAAACGCTGGCCGATACGGTACGCACATTAGAACAATATGCCGATGCGATTGTCCTGCGCCACCCGGAAATCGGCGCCGCGCAAAAAGCGGCCGATTATGCCAGCGTGCCGGTTCTGAATGCCGGCGACGGCGCGGGCGAGCATCCGACACAAGCGCTGTTGGATTTGTTTACGATTCGTGAAGAGTTGGGCCGGGTGGATGGGTTGAATGTGGCAATGGTGGGAGATTTGAGATACGGCCGTACCGTCCACTCCCTCACCAAACTACTGCTCCGATACGACGTCAGTCTGCGCTTTGTCTCCCCCGAAATCTTGCGCCTGCCCCTCAACATCATGAACAAAGTCATTGACGCCAGCGTGGACGTGCGCGAAACCCATGAAGTCGCCGACGTCATTGAAAACGCCGACGTTTTGTATGTGACTCGCGTCCAAAAAGAACGTTTCTCCGACCTGGCGCAGTACGAAGGGGTAAAAGACCATTACGTCATCACGCCAGATCTGATGGAAAAAGCCAAAAACAAAATGGTGGTCATGCACCCACTGCCGCGTGTGGGTGAAATTCACTACTCGGTAGACAACGACCCACGCGCCGCTTACTTCCGCCAGGTAAAAAATGGAATGTTCATTCGAATGGCGCTGTTAGCGGCCGTTTTAGGCAAAGCTTAAACACAGTTGATTTTCCCGGAAACTAACTGGCAGTTTCCGGGAAAATCAACACTCATAACTGCGGTAATAAGTCAGCATAAACGCCAAACAAGCCAATCGCTACCAATAACGCGCCAGAAACCCGAGTCAACAAACTATAATTCCGCGTCATCCAGCCGGTAAAACGGCGCTGAAACGGCGCCGCCAGGAAGGGCAGCAGCGCCAACGGCCAACCAAAGCCCAGGCCAAACACAAAGAAAAGGCCAGACTGCTGCTCAGCGCGGCAAAACTGCCCGCGCCCAGCAAAAAAGCGCTCAAAATAACTGGCCCGGCACAAGGCAGCGTCATCGGCCCCAACAACAAACCATACACATATGCTCCCACGTAAGGGTTACGTAAAGCCGGGGACTGCACCTGCGCTAACCGATTAAACGGGTTCCGTCCGAATAACATCAGCACACCCAGCAAGATAATGAGCGCATAAATCAGCGGCAGTAAGATGGGCAAAATCGCGCCAAATGATTGCTGGAGCAGGTATAAGATTCCGCCAATGATTGTCATCAGGGTCAACACACCGGCCAGAACCAGTAAGCCCAGCCAGCGGGTAGCATTTTGTGCTCGTTCATTGGTAGCATTGCCCGCCAGGAAAGCAACCAAACCCGGGTAAAGCGGCAAAATACAGACGTTAGTCAGAATGGCGCTGTTGCCTAAAACAAACGCTTCTACTAGTTCGCTCATTGTTTAGCCTCGCACCGCTTCTAGCTGCTGCAAAATCTGATCGACTGACTCAATGCCAGTCACCAGGTCAGTAAACGACCCATCAGGGCGAATGACAAAGTGGGGCGTGGAGGGGGCGCTGGTGATGCTGCGGCCAAAGGCGGTCGCTAATTCTTGCAGCAGTTCCGGGGTCATCACGGCGAAAGTCCAATCATAACCATAATCACTTTGATATTGGGCTAATTCGTCGTCGCTAATGTTAGTCTCTAAACTTAACCCGATGAAAACCACGTTGTCATCGCCGATTTGGGCGCGGGCGTCGCGGACGTTGCCTAATTGGCGGCGGCAGTTGGTACACCAGGTCGCCATTGGTTCAACAAAGACGGCCTTCCCGGCAAAATCGGCCAGGGTGAATGCTTCGCCAGTGCGGGCGTCGGTCAATGGTATTTGCTGCCAGGCGGATAGTTCAGTATCAACGGTCATCGCCTCGTCTTCCTGGCTTGCTATCGTCCCATCACTTCCGGCTATATTGTCGTGGTTGTCTGAGGACATCATTTCGTCGCCATCGCCCATAGCAGCATCAGTCATGTTGTCTTCTTTCTCTTCCATCATGGCTTCGTCATCAGGATTGGACATGACATCGGCCGGTTGACCTGCTGCACCGTTTACAGCGACGACAGCCTGTTCTGCCTGAGTACTCGTGCAAGCCGTCAGGATAAACAGCCCGATGAAAGCGATGATCATGTAATTGAATTTTTTCATTCTACTCTACTCCTTGCTTGATTTGAATTAAGGTACGTGGGAAATAGCTTCCGCACGTTGATTCAGCCGGCATTGCGCCGCGCGAAGAGTAGTATAAGCAGAATGTATTACTGGAAAATGTGGGAAAGATTACGTGAATATTACAAAATGTCTTTAGATAGGCCCTGACTATAAAACAATCCCTATTGCCAACTGCCCCGCTCTGGTATAATCTAAACGAAATATACTTGTTAGGATAATAACGAAACAGCCTGGCAGGTAGTTGCAGTGCTATCATAACTGCCTGTGGGGCGGCCGTTTTCCTGATGTACATAGATTTCTGCGCATCAGGCATTGTAAGTCAGCAGCGAGGGTAACCCTTTGGACAATCCATCTACCACTCAAATCCAAACCAACTTGAAAGAACTACGCCAACTCATTGACCAATTAGGCGGTACGGTAGACCGGCAGCAGCAAACGCTCATCATGACCCGCGCCGACTTAAATAAACAGGCAGCCGACCAAACAAGCGATGAACTGGCTCGTCTGCTCGTTTACGTCCGGCGTAATATCGAAGATTTAGAACGGCGCGTCAAAGCTGAAGAGAAAGAACGCGCCCAACTCAACGCGCTGCAGGAAGTAGGCGCTGCCATCAACTCATCTCTCGATCTCACTCAAGTACTCAGCTTCGTGATGGACGCCATTATTCGGCTGACCAAAGCCGAGCGGGCGATGCTCCTCCTTACCGACCAGGAAACAGAGCAGATGGAAGTCCAGGTAGCCCGCAATATGGATAAGGAGACCATTGAGAAATCGGCTTCTTTTGAAATTAGCCGCAGCATTGTGAAAACTGTCGCTGAAACCGGCGCGCCGGTTGTCACGATGAATGCTCAATCTGACCCGCGATTTGCGGCGCAAGAAAGTATTATTAGCTATAATCTGCGCTCCATCTTATGCGTGCCGCTCAAACATAAAGAAAGTATTATCGGGGTTATTTACGCTGATAATCGGGTTGCCTCTGGACTCTTTGTTGACGCCGATCGGGATTTGCTTGCCGCTTTCGGCAACCAGGCCGCCATTGCCATTGAGAACGCGCGCCTTTTCCGTGAAACCCGCGAACAAAAAGAACTGCTTGACAATGTATTTGCTTCCATCGCCAGCGGCGTGATGACGGTTGATCCAGACGATCAAATTGCCCTTTACAACCAGGCTGCTGAACGCATATTGGGCGTACCGGCCGATTCAGTTATGAGTCATTCCTATCAAACTGTATTGGAGATGCTGGGCCTTCCCGTCGCCCCAATGGTGGGCGAAGTCAGAGCTAATGGCAATACACAAAATCGTGAAATGGATATTGTTATTAGCAAACGGCCGGGACTGACTACCCTCAATATGACATTCTCTCCGCTCCGATCTGAAGAAGTACAGGAGACTTTGGGTGTGGCAATGGTACTTGACGACGTTTCCGAGAAAAAACGGCTGGAAAGCGTGCGCCGGTATCTCCCCCCGGCGTTGGTGGATCAGGTGCGCGACCTGGATGCGGCGCAACGGCCGCAGCGGCGCGATGTGACTGTATTTTTTGCCGATGTACGCGGGTTCAGTACGTTTAGCGAAAACCTTGACCCGGAGAAGCTGATTCAAATCATCAATGGCTATTTTACGCTGGCCGTACAGGGCATTACGCATTACCAGGGGCTGACGGATAAATTCATGGGAGATGCGGTGATGGCTTTATTCAACACGCCGCTCAATCCGCAGGAAGACCATATTGAGCGTTGTGTACGCACGGCGCTAATGATAAAGGAAAAAATGCTGGCCTACCATGCCAATTTGCCTGAGGAACGGCGTCTGCATTTTGGTACGGGTATTCATACGGGCGAAGCAGTTATTGGCAATGTAGGCAGCCATTTGCGTAAAGATTATTCGGCAATCGGTGATGCCGTGAATATGGCTAAACGGGTACAAGAGTCGGCCAAACCCGGTCAGATTCTTATTAGTGAAGATGCTTATCGGCAGGTGAAGGATTGGGTTGTGGTATCGCCGCTGCCACCCATGCGGGTAAAGGGCCGGCAAGCATTGGAACAGATTTATGAGCTGTTAGGTACAAAATAACGGCCGTTTCCCAACGACCTTTTCCCCATCTACCTTTGATTGTATAGGACGCTTATTAAATCGTCCTATTTTTTTGCGCATATCTACTATCTTGACGCTCTATTGGGCCTATGGTAGACTACATTATGTTGACTTGGCAGTTACGGCCGTCCACCCAACTATTGAATCTATGAAAACGCCCTTGATTTGAAATAAGGAGGCCATTGTGAAACACTTACCTTTCACTCGCCATTGGTTGGTTTTTACTATCATTTTTTTATTGGCTTTATCTGCTTGCGAACGTCCTGTCCCCAGGGAGAACACACCCTAATCGCCCGATGCAGCGCCAACAACCGAGGTGATCATCATTCCCACCGCACCGCCAGTAGTAGACACCGCCGCGACCGCCGCGGCAATTGATGCCGGCGGAACCGGCGATGCAACGACAGATACGTCAGCCGGGGATACCGCTGATTCCACCAACACAACAGATACGCCAGCTGAGACACCGGCCGCAACGCCACCGGAACAAGCGACTATAGAAGCAGGCGGACCGGTTACCCACGTGGTAAAAACTGGGGAAACACTAGGCGAAATCGCACAGTTATATAATGTTTCCATTGAAGAAATCGCTGCTGCCAATGGCATTACGAATTTTGATTCGTTAGATGTCGGTCAAGAACTGATCATTCAGACTGGCGCTGCCAACAGTGGAGACAATGGAAACGCCAATACGCCCCCCGGCGCTGGCGAGCAAGTACATATCGTCCAGGCGGGGGACAATCTGTTCCGGATTGGCTTGCGTTATGGCTTCACGGCCGAAGAATTGGCCGCATACAATAACATCTCTAATGTAGCCCGCATTGATGTAGGACAAGTTATCAAGATTCCGCCGAAGTAGTAACGCTCAGAGATATTCCCATTGGTAACCGTTCAGCCGCCAACAGACTTTTGAAGTTTTGCAGTCGAGTACACAACCACACATAGCGCCAAAACTTCAAAAGTCTCCAGGGGGGAGTGAACGCTTATTCCCATTGAGTGACAAACAGTCTGATATTATTTGGCAGAAGGACGGTTCATGGCGATTACGGGTGGAAACGGTCGTTTTACCCAACACCCCGCCATTTGAACGCGCCTATATCGAACATCCCGGCGCAGTGGCGCTAATTCCGCTGCGACAGACTGGCGGCGAGCCGGAGATATTGATGCTGCGCCAATACCGGCGCGCTTTAGACCAGATCATTTTGGAACTCCCGGCCGGCACACGCGGCTGGGAGGAGGATTGGCTGGCCTGCGCCCAACGCGAATTACAGGAAGAGACCGGCTTTCGAGCTAAATCGCTCACTTTTCTGGGGGAGGTTTGGCCAGCCCCCGGCGTGTCCAACGAGTTGATGCGGCTCTATCTGGCGACAGAACTGCAGCCTGATCCTTTGCCGCAGGATGTGGATGAAGAAATCGAACTCCAGCCGATGCGCCTATCTGAACTGGCGGCGATGGCGCGTGACGGCCGTATCCGCGATGCCAAGAGCATCATCGGCATTTTACGCACAATCGAATACCTCCAACAGTAATGGTACAGGGTAATCATTCACTCCCCAGTCTCTAGCCCCAAGAAGTCAATTTTAGACGTTAACTTTTTGCCTTCCCCTCTCTACTCGCTATAATACGTTCTCCTTTATTGCGAATAATTGCAATAACATCATTTTGTAATAATACTATGACGCATCATACACTTGATTACAAACAACGCCTCCATAAACAAGGTTGCCGCCTGACGCCGCAGCGTCAAATCATCCTGGACACTATTTGCGCGATGGACGGCCATGCTACCGCCAATGAAATCTATGCCCGCGTTCATGCCGATATGCCAGCCATCAACCGGGCCACTGTATACCGGACGCTCGCCTTTTTTTGTGATCTACAGGTACTCGGCTCCGGCAAGATTGACGGCAAAACGATATACGAAATCGCCGCCCCTACCCCGCATCACCATCTAGTTTGCCGCCAATGCGGGCAAGTAGACACACTAGACAACCTCCATTTTGAACAACTAACCGGGCATTTGATTGCTGAACATAACTTCCAGCCTGATATCAACCATTTAACAATTTCTGGTCTCTGCGCGAACTGTCAGCAAGGGAACAAAGCGTAGCGTAACCGTTCAGCCGCCAACAGACTTTTGAAGTTTTGCAGTCGAGTACACAACCACACATAGCGTCAAAACTTCAAAAGTCTCCGGGGGGAGTGAATGCTTACAGCGTAGCAAAATAACAGAGTGGCCGTGCGACAAAGCGCCGAACAACCTGGCAACCTCGCCACTCCGTGCCTACTTTCAAAGGAACATGTCATGTTTTTCGCTTCAATTCAAACTTTACACATTCCTGATGGTTTTTTAAGCCTGTTCATCGCCGGCCTTTGTTGGGTAGTCGCTATCGGATTTATTCTACTGGCTATACGAAGGTCGCAGCGATCTTTTGATGAGCGGCTGGTTCCATTGGCTGGCATGATGGCGGCGTTCATCTTTGCCGGGCAAATGATCAATTTTCCGGTCGCTGGCGGCACGTCCGGCCATTTTATTGGGGCCGCGCTGGCGGCGGTAGCGCTTGGCCCCTGGCTAGGCATATTGGTGATGACGGCCGTTATCGCCCTCCAGGCCCTCCTCTTTCAAGACGGTGGGCTGGTCGTCATGGGCGCCAATATTCTGGTCATGGGCATAACCCCCGCTCTGATCAGTTATGGGTTATACCGCGCCGTCAGCCATCGCCCCCGCCGGGTGCAGATGATAACCATTGCCGCGTCCGCCTGGCTCTCCATCATGGGCGCAGCGCTGGTAACGGCGCTGCTGCTTGGCTTTAGCGGCACATCCAGCTTTCGGGTAGCCGTCCCGGCGCTGTTGGGCGTTCATGCCCTCATCGGCATCGGCGAAGCGCTCATCACAGCGGCGGCGCTGAACCTGATCATGAAAACCCGGCCCCAATTATTGCAATCCAGCGCGGCAGTGGGCGGGCGCGGCTGGATTGCCAGCGGCGTTGCCCTCACGCTGTTAGTCATTCTGCTGGCCCCCTTTGCTTCCCGCTTCCCGGATGGTTTGGAATGGGTGGCGGCGGAAAATGGGTTTCTGGACACGGCCGTTACCGCCCCCTTCCAACTTTTGCCCGGCTACACCATCCCCATCCTGGGCGCAGGCAGCCTCTCCACCATCGTCGCCAGCCTGATCGGGGCGCTGCTCGCGGCCGCCATCATGATCATCCTGGCGCGGCTCATTCACGGGCGGCAAGCAAAGATGAAGAGACTACGAGACTAGAGACTACGAGACTGGAGACTACGAGACTGGAGACTATCCTTTGCACGTCAGCGCCTTTGACCGTTACCAACATCAACACAGCCGCGTTCACCGGCTTGACCCCCGCGCCAAAGTCTTGATGACCCTGTTTTTCATCCTCTCTAACGCGCTGCTGCCAGATGGGGCGTGGGCCGCTTTTCTGGCAGCCTGGGGATTGGCGCTGCTGGCCGGAAGCGTGGCCCAACTGCCGCCAGGCTACCTGTTCAAACGGTCATTTATCGCTCTGCCTTTTGCGCTGGCGGCGGTGACGGTGTTGTTTACTGTGCCGGGCGCGGCCGTTCTCACCTTCCCTCTCTTTTCCCGTACCATCGCCATCTCCGACGCCGGACTGGCGCGCTTTGCCAGCATCGTTATACGAAGCTGGCTTTCCGTCCAGGGGGCCATTTGGCTAACAGCAACCACGCAGTTCCCCGACTTGATGCACGCCCTGCGCCATCTGCGCGTCCCGCGCCTGCTCATCGCCATTATCAGCTTCATGTACCGCTACCTGTTTGTTTTAGCCGATGAGGCCACCCGCCTGCTGCGCGCCCGTGAAGCCCGCAGCGCCGCGCCGGTGAGCGGCAAAAGCGGTGGCTCCATTCTCTGGCGAGCCAAAGTCGCTGGCGGAATGGTGGGTCAGCTTTTTTTACGCAGTCTTGAACGCAGTGAGCGGGTGTATAATGCGATGTTGGCGCGGGGCTACCGCGGCCAACTGCTGACGATGAATCCGCATGTGATGATGAAGCGTGATTGGCAGGAGTTGGGAACGGCCGTCATCCTCATCGCGTTGGTGCAAGTTATAGGACGCCTGTTTTGAGACTAGAGACTAAAGACTAGAGACTAAAGACTAGAGACTAGAGACTGGGGACTACACATCTATGCCCATCATTCATCAAACCGGCGCGCAAGAACAACGACAAACGGACAACCGCGCCGGGCTATCCACGTTGCTCGTGGAACGACTGAGCTTTAGCTATCGTGACGGCTTCCAAGCCCTCAAAGAAGTGTCGTTGCAGATCGCGCCCGGCGAAAAAGTAGCTCTGGTGGGGCCAAACGGGGCAGGCAAGAGTACGCTCATGCTGCACCTCAACGGTCTGCTCCAGGGAAACGGCGTCATCGAAATTGCCGGATTACCGGTCGTCAAAGAAAATCTGCCCGTCATTCGGGGCAAAGTGGGCATGGTTTTCCAAAACCCGGATGATCAGCTTTTCTCGCCTACTGTTTTTGAAGATGTGGCTTTTGGCCCGCTGCACATGGGTTTGCCAGAGGCAGAAATCCGGCAGCAGGTGACACAGGCATTATCGCAGGTAGGGATGGGTGGATTTGAAGACCGCCTCTCGCATCACTTGAGCCTGGGCCAGAAGAAGCGGGTTGCCATTGCCACTGTCCTTTCCATGAACCCGGAAATCCTGGCGCTGGATGAGCCATCGGCCGGATTGGATCCGCGCGCTCGCTGGTCGCTCATTAATTTGCTGCGCGAACTGCCGCTAACGATGTTGGTTTCCAGTCACGATATGCTCATGGTACGCGAATTATTCCCGCGTATCATCATCATGGATGAAGGGCGCGTAGCGGCGGATGGGGAAACGGCCGTTCTCCTTGCCGACGCTGCCCTGTTAGAAACGCATGGGTTGGAACGGCCGTAACCATCCGCACAGCATTCCCCACAAAAACACAAATTGCCAGCCCAATCTCGCGCCCGGAACAACTTATCCCGTCGCCTGGTGTGCTATAATGTTGCCGAACTGCGAATAAGCGGCTTGTGAAGAATAGCACGTGTAAAAACGGCCGTTTTACAAATTCTAGAGTTGAACAATGAACAAAAACAAAAAAAGCCAGGCGCTCGCGCCAGCAAACCTGGACGAGCAGGATGCTTTAGGCCACAGCGCCCGTATGGTTGACATTACCGGGCGCAGACAGATGGAAGAACGGCTCTCCCGGCTAAATGCCTGTTTCTTGGGTTTCGGCCCGGATCCAATGGCTAACATCAACCAGTTAACCGGGCTGTGCGGCGAGCTTTTGGACGCCGACTGTGCCTTGTACAATCGTCTCTATGAGGGAATGTTGTGTTCCTGGGGGCAGTGGCAAACGCCGCCGGACTATAATCCGGTAGACAACCCGGAAGGCCACATCTGTTATGACGTGATACAGCAGCCTCAAGACGCAGTGATGATAATTCGCAACCTACCGGCAACGGATTATGCGGAAACAAACCCCAATGTAAAGCTGTTAAGTTTACAAACCTATATGGGCAAGACGGTTCGATTAGAGGGAATAGCCGTTGGCTCGTTGTGCGTCATGTACCAGCGAGATTTTGTTGCCAGCGACAATGATCTACAATTGATGACCCTCATCAGCGGCGCTATCGCCATTGAGGAAAGACGCAGACAGGCGGAAGTATCATTAAAAGAGGCGCATGAATATCTCAAGGCCACGCTGGACGCTTTGCCTGACCTTTTATTTGAGGTGGATCGAGACGGCCGTTTTTATGATTATCACACCGCGCAGGTTGAGGCGCTTTACGTCCCGCCCGATGAATTTCTGGGCAAAACAGTCGTCGAAGCGCTGCCGACGGATGCCGCCGGTATCATCATGGCAACCATTGAACAGGCCGCTGCCGACGGCCGTTGTACCAGCCCAGTTTACGCCCTCGACCTGCCTGCCGGGCGGCGCTGGTATGAAGTATCCATCGCTGTTAAAGGGGATTCAACGGGGGAAGACGGCCGTTTCATCGCCCTCGCCCGCGACGTCACCAAACGGATGCGGGTAGAAGAGATAGAAACTCGTCTGGGACGCATACTCGAAGAATCCTTGAACGAGATTTACATCTTCGACGCTGAAACCCTCCAATTCATTCAGGTAAACCAGGGCGGGCGCGAAAATCTGGGTTATACCATGGCGGAGCTTGAGAAATTGACCCCGCTGGATATAAAACCAGAGCTTACGCCTGAGACTTTTGCCGCATTGATCAAACCCCTTCAAATCGGCGAGAAAAAGAAGATTCAGTTTACGACTGTCCACCAGCGGAAGGATAGGTCTTTGTATCCTGTCGAGGTACATCTTCAGCTTTTAACGGTTGAATTCATGCCCGTGTTCGTGGCCATTATCCTCGACATTACCGAGCGCAAGCAGGCCGAGACAGCGCTGCAGAAGAGTAAGCGCTTATTTGCAGCCGTGACTGAACAATCGAGCGAAGGCATCGGCGTAGCAAACACCGCGGGGAATTATGTGCTCGTTAATGCAGCCTTTTGTAACATGACCGGATATACCCGAGATGAGCTACTGTCCATGAACGTGCGCGACCTGGTTCCGGATGAAACTGAACTTGAGTTATTCCCACAGCTTGTTAACGGGCAAAGCGGTAAGCGCATCCTACAATTACAACGCCAAGATGGCTCACGTTTTTTTGCCGATATCAGCGGCGCTCCCATTGAAACAGAAGACGAACAACTTGTTCTGGGCGTGATACGCGACATCACTGACCAGGTGCGCGCAGAGAAAGCATTACATGAGAGTAACAAAAGCCTGCGGTCGGCCCTGGCTGACCTGAAAGAGGCGCAAGCGCAAATGGTGCAACAGGAACGGCTGGCGGCTGTGGGCCAACTGGCGGCCGGCATCGCTCACGATTTTAACAACTTGATGGCGGCCATCATCCTTTACGCCGACCTGATGCTGACCTCATCCGCTTTATCGCCCAAGGATCAGGAGCGGGTGTCGTTGATGCGCCGGCAGGGGCGGCGCGCCGCCCTGCTGACGCAACAAATCCTGGATTTCAGCCGCAAATCGGTCATGCAGCGCGAAATTCTGAATTTGCCCTTGTTTTTGCAGGAATTACACCGGCTGTTCATCCGTACCCTGCCCGAAAATATTCAGCTTTCCTGGCACAGCCAGGTAGAAACGTGCCCGGTCAGCGCCGACCCAACCCGTTTGCAACAAGCGATCATGAATCTGGTTATCAACGCACGGGACGCGATGCCGCAGGGAGGCAAGCTCTACATCGAGTTAGCGCAAATAGAAGTAACGGAGGGGGGGGAACGGCCGTATCCCCAACTAACCCCCGGCCAATGGGCGCAGTTAAGCGTCGCCGACAGCGGCAGCGGCATTCCCGAAGATGTTTTAGAGCATATCTTCGAGCCTTTCTTCACAACCAGAGCGCCCCTGGGCAGCGGGCTGGGATTATCCCAGGTTTTCGGCATCATCCGCCAGCATGACGGCTATATTGACGTGGCCACACGGGAAGGCGCAGGGGCTGCCTTCACTCTTTATTTGCCCATGCTGGCGTCAACCCAACCAGCCGCATTGTCAGAACAGCCAAAAACAGTGGCGCTTGGCCGGCAGGAAACGATACTCATCGTGGAAGATGATCGGCTTGTTCGCAAGTCCTTGCTGGAAGCGCTGGCCGCACTCAATTACCGGCCGTTCAGCGCCGCCAACGGCCTGGAGGCGCTGGCATTTTGCCGGGAGCCGGAAAACAATGTGAACCTGGTAATCACCGACTTGATCAT
Organism: Chloroflexota bacterium; assembly: GCA_024275635.1. Taxonomy (GTDB): domain Bacteria; phylum Chloroflexota; class Anaerolineae; order Promineifilales; family Promineifilaceae; genus JACKCC01. The sequence continues at coordinate 23,123 of JAJRYT010000085.1, forward strand.
GCCGGAGATGGGGGGGGAGGCGCTGTTAAACAAACTGCAAGAACTGGCCCCGACCATGCCGGTCATCATCATGACCGGCTATCTACTAGAAAGCCGGGGCACAGAATTATTATCGGCCGGGGCGGCCGGCTGGCTGGAAAAGCCGGTAAACCTGCTGCATTTGAGCCAGGAATTAGCGCGGGTATTGGCGGCAAAACGGCCGTAATCAGCGTCATCAGGAGCAAGCATGACCATTCACCAAAGCCAAACGAATGACAATGATGACAAAGTTCCTGTACCAAACATAAATAATATCTCCATCCGGTACAAAATCTTGCTCGTCTGCGCCTTGACTCTGGCAGCGGTGGGCCTGGTCACTTTCAGCGTCAACCTGCGGGGAATGGAAGACGCCGCCGACCAAAAGCTGCTGGCTACCGCTCAGGCTTTCTTTCAACAAATTGTCATCACCCGGCGCTGGGTTGCTCAACACGGCGGCGTCTATGTGGTCAAATCACCGGGCGTAGAAACGAACCCCTATCTGCTGGAAATCCCCGATCTGGTCGTGGACATCACCGATGCCCAGGGGCAAACCTATACGCTGCGTAACCCGGCCCTGGTAACGCGGGAACTCTCCGAAATCGCAGAACAAGATGGTATTTTCCAATTCCATATCACCAGTCTCAACCTACTAAATCCCAACAACGCTCCGGATGCGTTTGAAACCGAAGCGTTACAGGCATTTGAAACCGGCGCGGACGAAGTGTGGCGGTATGAAGGCGCAGGCAGCGGTCGCCGCCTGCGCTACATGGCCCCGCTTTATGTGGAGAAAAGCTGCTTGCGCTGCCACGGCGATCAAGGGTATAGCGTCGGCCAGGTGCGGGGCGGGATTAGCGTCACCGTGCCGGCCCTGGCCTCGCCCGCCTCAACGTATCTTATTCAGATCGGCATTTGGACATTGGGAACGCTCATCGTGTTGGGCATCCTGTACTGGGCGTTGAACATCATCATTATTCGGCCCATCGAACGCCTGCGACTGGCTACTGAAGCAATTGCCGCCGGCAATTACGAAAACAGTCTGCCCCCAGCGTCCAATGACGAGATCGGCGATCTGGCACAAGCATATGAACGGATGCGCTCCCAGGTGCGCCAATACACGCGCTCTTTGGAGGAGATGGTAGCCCAACGCACGGCCGATTTATCGCAGTCGGAAGAAAAATACCGCAGTTTGGTGGAGCAGTCTGGCGAAGCAATTGTGTTGGTTGATAACCAGGGTTTGATCGTTGAGTGGAATCAGCAGGCGGTACAAACCTTTGGGCGGAGCCGAGAAGCCGCGCTTGGTCAACAACTTTCGGAAATTATGCTTCAAATGATGCCTGGGGAGAGACGGGCGGCAGCGGCACGGCAGCAGCTTGAGAGCCAGCTCTCTGAATTTTTCAGGACGCAACAGGCCCCCTGGTTAAACAAAAGGGTTGAGATTGCCGTTGAGCGCCCCGATGGCACGCCGGGCGTTTTGCAGGCGATGGTGTTTCCCATCCAATCAAAGAGTGGCTTCATGGCGGGCAGTATTTTGCGCGACATCACTGAACAAAAGGCAGCGGAAACGGCCGTACAGGCGGCTGAACAACGTTTCCGAACGCTTTTTAATGAAGCGCCGGTGATGTATGTGGTCACCAAGAATCAGGCCGGCGTCCCCTTTGTCGCCAACTGTAACCGCTTGTTTCTGGATACGTTGGGGTATCGCCGGGAGGAGGTCGTGGGACGGCCGTTAGCCGATTTCTATGCGCCCGAATCACAAGACGCCTTGCTCGCTGGCGGCGGGTATGATCGGGCGCTGACCGGCCAGTTCGACACAGAAGGGCGCAAACTTTTAACGCGGGACGGCCGTGTCATCGAAACATTACTGCAAGCCGCGCCGGAGACCGACCCGGCCGGCAACTTGTTCGGCACACGCGCCATGTTCGTAGACGTCACCAAGCAAGTCAAAGCCGAGGAAGCGCTGCGCGACAGCAACATTTACCTGGAAAAAGTATTGGCCGAGCTAAAGGAAACGCAGGCGCAGATGGTACAGCAAGAACGGCTGGCGGCCGTCGGCCAACTGGCCGCCGGCATCGCCCATGATTTCAATAACCTGATGGCTACCGTTATCCTCTATTCCGAGTTGATGATGTACGGGTCAAATCTGACGCCGGCCGATCAGGAGCGCGTGGCCACGATTCGCCAACAAGGGGAACGTGCGGCCAATTTGACTCAGCAAATTCTTGATTTCAGCCGTAAATCTATCATGAAGCGGCAGACCCTGGATTTACGGCCGTTTCTGAAGGAAATGACAAAATTGTTAGGGCGAACTCTGCCAGAAAACATCCGCTTATCTTTAGACAGCCAGGCCGATGAATATATTGTCCACGCCGACCCCACTCGTTTCCAACAGGTGATCATAAATCTGGTGATTAACGCGCGGGATGCGATGCCGACCGGGGGCCAATTGCGGTTGGCATTGGCGCGGGTGCAGGTGAATGAAGTCGGGGGTGGGAAACGGCCGTTACCCACCCTGGAGCCAGGCAGTTGGATACAAATAACCGTTGCCGACACCGGCACAGGCATCCCCCCCGACAGCTTACCCCATATCTTCGAACCCTTCTTCACCACCAAATTACCGCAAGGCAGCGGGCTGGGGTTGTCTCAAGTATACGGCATTGTCAAACAGCATAACGGCGAGATAAACGTAACCACACAAATAGGCCAGGGAACAACATTTACCATCTATTTGCCAGCCCTGACAACGCCGCAATCAACCACAAAAGACAGCCAATGGTCTCAACTGACCCAGGGTCGGGGAGAAACAATTTTAGTCGCTGAAGATGATACCAATTTGCGCCAGGCGCTCATAGATACGTTGCAAGCGTTAAGTTATCATGTCCTCAGTGCAGCCAACGGTCAGGAAGCGATAAACATTTGCCGCCAACACAGCAGCACAATTTCCCTAATCATCACCGATCTGGTCATGCCGGAAATGGGTGGAACTACTCTATTAAAGACAGTACGGGAAATTAACCCGGTCATCAAATCAATCATCATTACCGGATACCCGACCAAGAGCTTAAACATAGAATTACAATCAGCCGGGACCGTCGGTTGGCTGCAAAAACCGTTAAATATGGAACAACTCAGCCAGATGGTTGCCAATGCACTACAATAAATCAGTCGCCTTTTTCACAGACTCGCTGTGCAGTGACTACAAACAACTTATCAACCGCAGCCGCAAGCTGCCAGCTTGCCAGCGCAAACCAGCAGTTTTCGCCTACGATTCCTGACATCTCTTTCGCAGGCTTACTATTACCCGTATTCGGTAACCCGTATACCGTATTCCGATAGCTCTACCTCTGGAAAACCCGTCGGATAACGTGATACGGACTTCGGGTTACGGATACTATGGGCACGTTCGTTTATAACTTTGGCGTTTGAAAAATTGCAACCAGGTAATTGGTAACCGGTAATTACCCAATTACTCAGTTACCAATTACCAGCAAACTGCAAAGTTAATTTTGAACGAACCCTATGCAGTTACCGCTATGCCAGGAAGCAGCGATCCGGTACAATCCGACAGACGTTAAGAAAAACATTCTCCTCGTTCCCGCGTGGAACGGGGAATGCCTGCTTGCACGTTCCGCGTTCTGCTCAATGCAGAGCCTCTAACAAGTCGTTCTACGCAGAGTATGGAACGAGGGAGTCGAACGCTTACAATTACAATATTGTAACTGAAAACAGATAATGGATGATTCGCGTAAATCGAAAGCACAACTGATTGCAGAATTACAAGCGCTACGTAAGCAGGTCGCATCTTCGTCTGGCAAGGCGGCGGCAAACCAAATCCCAGTTAGCCGGCAGCAAAGCAAAGACCGCTATCGCATCGTCTCCGAACTCACCTCAGATTATGCATTTGCTTACCGCGTAGAGCCGGGCGGGGAGATGGTCCGTGAATGGGTCACCGGCGCGCTTCTCAAAATATCAGGCTTCACGGCCGAAGATCTGGAAACGCGCGGCGGCTGGCCCAGCATGATCCACCCCGATGATTTAATGATTCCATTAGGCCAATTCAAAACAATTATGCAGGGACAGCCAGATACAGTTGAATACCGCATCATCACCAAAAGCGGCGCTGTACGCTGGACACGGGATTATGCTCGACCGGAATGGGACGAACAACAACAGCGGGTCACCCACATTTATGGCGCGATCCAGGACATCACCGAACGTAAACTGGCCGAACAAGCGTTAGAAAACAAAAACCACCAGCTAGAACTGCTGCTGCAGATAGCCCAACGCCTGACTGCCAGCCTCGATAGCCAGGAAGTATTAACGCGCGTAGGTGTTGACGCTAAGCAAGTACTAACATCGCATGGCTGTTCCATTTACCTCCTGGAACCTGGCGGCCAAACATTACTTCCTGTCGTTGCCCTTGACCCGCTCTACGGTGAGGAATTGTTACACACCCCGCTTACCGTTGAAGGCAGCTTTACTGGCCAGGCAGTCCAGTCCAGACAAAGTTTGATCTTCAATGACGCCGAAACGTATGATATCGGCCAGCAAATTCCAGGAACGCCCAATGAGCATGAACATATTATTAATGCCCCGTTTATTGCCGGAGAAAAGTGCTAGGCGCGATGTGTCTCAACCGGCTGCAAACAGGCTATGATGAAACCGATCGGACACTGGCCGAAATGTTTGCCGCCTACGCCACGATTGCGTTAAAGAACGCGCAGGCCTATGATGGCTTGCAACAAGAAATTCAAAAGCGCGGCAAGGTCGAGGAATCACTGCGGTCAACGAACCGCGATCTGGCAGCCGCGCTGGATGAACTGCGCAATACGCAAGCGCAGTTAATTCAACAGGAACGATTAGCGGCTGTAGGGCAACTGGCAGCCGGCATTGCCCACGACTTTAATAATATCATGGCCGCCATTCTCCTTTATGCCGAGCTGCTGCTCCGAATGCCTGACCTGGCGCCTCAAAGCCGAAAAAAGATAAATGTCATCCACCACCAAGGGAAACGCGCCGCTGACCTGACTCAACAGATTCTGGATTTTGGCCGTAAATCTATCATGAAGCGGCAGTCTCTGGATATATACGCTTTCTTATCTGAAATGGTTGAATTGCTAAAACGCACGTTGCCAGAAGCTATCCAGCTTACTCTGGGCGGTGAAGGAAGCGCCTGCCTGGTTGACGCCGACCCCACCCGGTTACAACAGGTGATCATGAATTTGGCAATCAATGCGCGGGGAGCGATGCCGGATGGCGGGAGTCTACATTTTGCCATTAAGCGGATACAGGTGGCGCCGGACGGGAAACGGCCGTTACCCACACTGACGCCAGGCGACTGGGTGCAAGTAACCGTTACCGACACCGGCGCAGGCATCCCCGCCGACGTCTTACCGCATATTTTTGAACCCTTCTTCACCACTCGGCTGCCTCACGGCAGCGGACTGGGGTTGTCCCAGGTATATGGCATTATCAAACAACACGGCGGGGAAATAGACGTGGTTACAGAAGTTGGGAAGGGGACAACCTTCTGCCTTTATCTGCCCGCCCTGACAGTATCACAACCTACAACCCCGGAAAATCATTTGTCTCAGTTAACGCCAGGGCAGGCCGAAACTATTCTGGTTGTCGAAGACGACGCCACGTTGCGTGCAGCGCTAAAGCAATCCCTGGAATCATTAGGCTATCATATTTTAGATGCCGCTAACGGTGAAGAAGCATTGGCGTGCTTCCGGCAAGACAATGACCGAATTACACTTGTATTAACCGATATCGTCATGCCTAAAATGGGTGGCGCTGCGCTGCTCAATAAATTGCAAGCCATAAAACCGGCGCTAAAAGCTGTCGTTATGACTGGTTACCCGGCGGCGGAAATAAAGGCCGACCTGCAATCAGTTAATGTGATGGGATGGCTGCAAAAACCTGTCAATCTACAGCGCCTCGGCAAGATAGTCGCGCAAGTAATCGGTAATTCCCCTCATTGAAATGCTTTGACTGGGAATAACTACGAATCCTCCCGGAGGTTAGCCTGACGAAACCAATATCATTGACTTCCATACTATGATTATAACCATTCTTGCTCTCTCGTTTTTCCTTATCGCTTCCTTATATGCCTCGGTTGGATTTGGCGGTGGGTCAGGCTATTTAGCGGCTATGTCCTTCGTCGGTGTTTCGCCAGAAATTATGAAACCCACGGCTCTAACCTTAAATATCCTCGTGGCTTCCATTGGCCTTGTAAAATTTTATCGCGCCGGTCATTTTTCGTGGCGACTGTTCTGGCCCATCGCCGCCATGTCTATCCCGTTTGCTTTTCTCGGTGGTCGGGCCACGATACCGAAAGCGATTTATCAGCCCCTGGTCGGGTTGATCTTGTTATATGCGGCCTATCGCCTGGTTCGATCCACAAAACCGGGGGCGCTGCCGTCGGTACGGCCGTTACCCATCTGGGTCGCTCTACTGGCCGGAGCCGTGATCGGCTGGCTCTCCGGATTAGTGGGCATAGGCGGCGGCATCTTCATAAGCCCGCTAATATTGCTGGCCGGATGGGCCGGCACACGCGAAACTCTGGGCATCTCAGCCGCCTTCGTGTTGGTTAATTCGATAGCCGGTTTATTGGGCATTTTATCCCTGGTAAAAACTTTGCCATCCGGCATTCCGATCTGGGTGGTCGCCGCAGTAATGGGCGGCTGGATTGGCGCAGAATATGGCAGCAAACGGCTGAGTCCTGTTTTGCTGCGACAACTGCTCGCCGTTGTCCTGGCCGTTGCCGGGCTAAAAATGTTATTCGGGTAAGCATAGTCAAATATCATCTGTGTAGGAGCGCGATCTTGCACTCGCCCGGTCAAGGGCGGACACATAGGCATACAACGGCGCTCCGCAGAATGCGGGCTTGGCTACAAACATATTAGGAGTAAAAATCATGACCTCAAATAATCAACATTGGACAGCTAAAAACATGCCTGATCAGACGGGCAAAATTGCCATTGTTACCGGAGCCAACAGCGGCATCGGTTACGAGACGGCGCGGGCGCTGGCCCACAAGGGGGCGACTACGATTTTGGCCTGCCGCAATCAACAGAAAGGGGAAACGGCCGTCAATCAAATCAAAGCCGAAAATCCTCAGGGAACGGCCGAGTTAATGCTGCTTGACCTGGCAGACCTGGCCTCCGTCCGCCGCTTTGCCGCTGAATTCGCCAACCGTTACGATCGGTTAGACTTGCTCATCAACAATGCTGGCGTCATGACACCCCCGTTCGGCAAAACAACCGACAACTTTGAACTACAATTTGGCATCAATCACCTGGGTCATTTTGCGCTCACCGGGCAGTTGTTCGACCTGATTCTGCGTACACCTCGGTCACGCATTGTCAACATCAGCAGCCTAATGCACCGGCGCGGCGCAATCAATTTTGACGACTTAAACAGCGAGCGGGGTTACAATCGGCCGGCGGCTTACGGCCAGAGCAAGCTGGCGAATCTGTTGTTTACCTATGAACTACAGCGCAAATTACAAGCTGCTGGGCAAGAAGCCATCGCGGCGGCGGCGCACCCCGGCTGGACAGCCACGAATTTGCAGCAATATTCCGGCGTCTTCAACTTTTTGAATCGTTTTCTTGCCCAATCGCCGGAAATGGGCGCGCTGCCCACGCTTTATGCAGCAGCGGCAGAAGAGGTACACGGCGGTGATTATTATGGCCCCAGCCAACGGTTTGAATCAGTCGGCTACCCCAAGAAAGTAAAATCAAACGGCCGTTCCCACGACGAAGCCGTCGCCGCCAAACTTTGGGTCGTCTCCGAAAAATTGACCGGCGTTGTTTACAACTTTACCCGTTAGCCATGGTCATGACTACCCGGCTCATTATCACGTTGGCGCTGGTGGATTTGATTTTGATAACGGCCGTTTACTTGATCAAAATGCGCTACCAGATCATCGAAAAATATATGATTCAGCCCCAGTATGAACGCAAATTCTCCATCTTTGAGGCCCAACCGATTCAAAACAATGACATCGTCTTCCTGGGGGACAGTCTGACCGATTTTTTCCCGCTGGACGAAATGTTTCCCCAGTCGCCCGTCAAAAACCGGGGCATCAGCGGCGACACAACACACGGCGTCCTCAAGCGGCTGCGCCAGGTAACCGAGGGCCAGCCACGCCAGATCTTTTTGATGATCGGAACCAATGACCTCGGTTTTGGCTACAGCCAGGAACACATTTTGACCAACTACAACAAAATTCTGGCCCGCATCAAACAGGAAACGCCGGGCACGCAAGTCTTCGTGCAAAGCCTCCTCCCGCGCCACAAAAAATTTGCCGGGGACATTCACGCCATCAACCGGGAAATCGAAAGGTTAGCCTACAGCTACGATTATCCCTTCATTGATTTATTTCCAGACTTTGCTGATGCACAAGGCGGTCTCCGGTCAGAATTTACCAACGACAAGCTGCATCTTCTGCACGCCGGGTATGAAACGTGGCAGGCGCACATTGCGGCCTCTGTGTATGACGAATCCTCCTCTGATCGCACACAGTGATCATGATTGCTTGTCGTAGTTTAGAAACGGCCGTAATTTTAACATAATTCATAGAGTGGCATTAGCTCAAACGCGCTGCGCTCAAGCCGCTTTTACAAAAATGAGGGAGATAATTCCCCCAAATTCAAGCCCTGATTGCTGAGCAATCAGGGCTTCTTTTTGTTTTAACCGCAACCTCAAAGCACCTTCACAATTTCTAAACAACTCCTTCACTCCCCCTTCAAAAGCCTCTTCTAAACTAAGCGCGTTGCTAAGAAAAACGACAATTATTGTAAATCAAACGAAACCAGGCACAAGAGAGGAAGTTATGCTTCACAAAAAAGGAATTTGGATCGCACTCATTATCATCATCATCGCTGGCGGCGGTGGTTACACTTATTACAACAACGTTTACCGGCCGTCGCAAGTCACAGATGAACCGGCTATTCAGACGGCAAAAGTCCGCACCGGCGACATCATCGTCTCCGCCGGCGGCGCGGGCGCTGTCATTCCAGCCACCGAGATTGACCTCGGCTTCCGCGCGGGCGGGGCATTGGTTGAAGTCGCCGTGCAAGTGGGCGATAAAGTTCAGGCGGGCGATGTCTTGGCCCAACTAGACGACACGGACGCCCGCAAAGCGGTGGCTTTGGCTGAAATCCAGGTCGCTCAGGCGGCGTTGCAAGGGGATCCCAACGCGCTAACCAACAACATCTCTGGCGAGATTGCTGTGTCCCAAGTTGAAATCAACTTAATTTCGGCGCAGGCCAAGCTGGACGAGCTGCTCGACTGGCAGCCGGACGCCGATGCCATTGCCCTGGCCGAAGCCAATCTGGCGGCAGCCCAGGCTAATTATGATACGGCCGTCAACAAAGACGCCGCCGCCGGCAACAGCGTCACCTCAGCGCGCGTTAATTTGGAGCAGGCGCAATCCTCTTTGGCCGACGCCCAGGCGGCTTACAACGTCGCTTTTGACCCTGGACGCGACTGGGAACTGAACGATCCCCGCCGGGCAACGGCGCTGGAAAACGAGCGCGACGCCGCTATTCGCAACCTGGAAAAGGCGCAAGGCGCGCTAGAAATCGCTCAGGCCAACTACTACCTGGCCGTTGGCAATGTAAATAATGACAGCGCCGCCAGTGTCCAGGCTTCGCTCGTCAATGCCGAACAGTCATTGGTCAAGGCGCAAACCGGTCCTATCGACGCTGAAATTGAAGCGGCGCAGTTGCAGGTGCAACAAGCTCAAATTGGCATGGCGCAAGCGGCGTTATCGCTGACTCAGGCGCAAATCAATCTGGAAGCGGCGCAGGAAGCGTTGACGCAGACAGCATTGGTCACGCCGGTTGATGGCGTCGTCGTCGCGGTGAATGCCCAGCCGGGCGAAAGCGTCGGCGCTACCCCGTTCATCACCATTGCCGACTTAACGCAGCCGCTGCTGGAAGTGTATGTGGATGAGACGGACCTGGACAAAATTGGTCTTGATTATGAGGTAGAAGTGGTGTTTGACGCGCTGCCGGACGACGTTTTTATGGGTCATGTCGTGCAGATTGATCCGAAGTTGACAATGGTGGATGGGGTAACGGCCGTGCGCGGGCTAGTCCTCCTCGATCCTGAATCCTTCAGCAAACCGCAAACCTTGCCGGCCGGTCTGAACGCGGCCGTCGAAATCATCGGCGGAAGGGCGGAAGGAGCGCTGCTGGTTCCTGTGGAAGCGTTACGCGAACTCGCTCCCGGCCAATACGCCGTCTTCGTCATGGAAAACGACGAACCCGTCCTGCGCGTCGTCGAAGTCGGGTTGATTGATTTCACCTCGGCCGAGATTATCAGCGGCCTGGAACGGGGCGATGTGGTTAGCACGGGTATTGTAGACACGGAGTAGGCCGGTAAACAATAATCAGTGATCGGATTACGGATTACGGATTACGGATTACGGATTACGGAATACGGATTACGGAATACGGAATACCGAACACAGGTAAAACACATGAACCAACAACCAATCATCCAAACGGCCGATTTACGCAAAATATACGGCATGGGCGACATCGCTGTCGCCGCCCTGGATGGCGTCAGCGTCCGTATTGACCCCGGCGAATTCGTCTCCATCATGGGGCCGTCCGGGTCGGGCAAAAGTACGCTGATGAACATTCTGGGCTGTCTCGACCGCCCTACCGAAGGCCAATACATTCTGGCCGGGGAAGATGTCTCCAACTTGGACAAGGAACAGTTAGCCGCCATTCGCAATCGGAAACTGGGCTTCATCTTCCAATCGTACAACCTGCTCTCGCGCACAACGGCGCTCAAAAATGTGATGCTGCCGCTGCTATACGACCAGGACAATCACCGCTCCAATGAAGAGCGGGAGGAAATGGCGCGGGCGGCGCTGGCCTCGGTTGGGTTGGCCGACCGCGTTAACCATCAGCCAAACGAACTATCGGGCGGACAGAAACAGCGGGTGGCGATTGCCCGCGCCCTCATTAACAATCCGGCGCTGCTTTTGGCTGACGAGCCAACCGGCAACCTGGACAGTAAATCGAGCTATGAAATCATGGATTTGCTGCACGACCTGCACGACCGGGGCAACACCATCGTCATGGTGACGCATGAGCCGGACATTGCCAAGCATACGCAGCGCGTCATTTGCGTGCGCGATGGCCAGGTGGAATCGGACGGCCGTGATGGAGCCAACAACTGCGCCCAACCGGGGGCTGGAGACTAGGGACTAGGGATTGGAGATTAAGAGACTAGGAGACTGGAGACTAAGAGGCTGTCTCAAGTCTCCAATCTCCAATCCCCAATCTCAAATCCCCAACTATCCCTCTTCAAGGAAAGATGAAATGAACTTTTCAGAAATTTTACACGTGGCCTGGGAAGGCATTACCGCCAATAAAATTCGTTCGCTGCTGACGATGCTGGGCATCATCATCGGCGTGGCGGCGGTGATTGTGATGATTGCCATCAGCGCCGGGACGGAAGCGACGATTGCCGAGCAAATTAACAGCCTGGGCGCCAATTTGATTATTGTAACGCCGAAACGAGGCACGCCAGGCGCATCGCGGACGCTGCTGTACGATGATGCAGAAGCGATTGCGGAGGAAGTGCATGGCATTACCGGCGTCGCTTCTGAACAAACGACAACGACTTTGATTGTGAAATCAACCGATACGGCGCTGGAAATGACGGCGACGGGAACCACAGCCGATTTCCCCGAAGTGCGCGATGTGCCGGTGGGCGACGGCCGTTTCTTCACCCAACAAGAACTCGACCGCACCGCTAAAGTAGCCGTGCTGGGCTACGGCATCGCCATAGACCTTTTTGGCGATGCCGATTCCTCCGGCGCTGACCCCATCGGCCAAACGGTGACGATTGGCGCGACCAAGTTTACGGTGGTGGGCGTGATGGCGGAAAAGGGGTTAGTGGCCGACGTGGATTATGACGGCCGTATCTACATCCCCATCACCGTCGTCTTCCAAAAATTCTTGCCTTCGCAGATGGCCGCCGACCGGGTGCGTACGATTTACGCCCAGGCCGAAAGCCAGGAAACGATGGAAAGCGCCATCCTGCAAATTGAAAGCTTGCTGGCCCGCCGTCACGATGTGGAACTGGACAGCCCCGATTTCGTCGTGCAAACCCAGCAAGACATCATCAGCGCCCAGGAAGCGACAACGGCCGCTTTCCGCTCCCTGTTAGCCTGGGTGGCCGGGGTCTCGCTTATCGTCGGCGGCATCGGCATCATGAACATCATGCTGGTCAGCGTGACGGAGCGCACCCGCGAAATCGGCATTCGCCAATCGGTGGGAGCCACGCCCAACGATATCCGCTGGCAGTTCTTGACGGAAGCATTGATGCTGAGTCTGGTCGGCGGCTTGATTGGCGTGGTCGCCGGCGTGGGCGGCTCGTGGATTTTCGGCGCATCGGGCGACATGCGCACGGTGATTGTGCCTACTTCGATTGTGCTGGCTTTTGGGTCAGCGGCGATTGTGGGCGTGTTTTTTGGCTATTTTCCGGCCAATAAAGCGGCGCAGCTAGACCCGATTGATGCGTTACGACATGAGTAATTCGAAATGATGAACGCGGAATGATGAATGCGGAACGACTTATTCATCATTCCGCGTTCATCATTCATAATTTTCTTGAGGAGTTATTACGATGACAAAGATAACGATTTTCTTGATGAGTTTGATACTACTATTGACTTTAGCAGCGTGTGGCGGAACGGCCGAGGATGTGAGTACGGATACGGCTGTTGTGGCGGATACGATTGATACGGCCGTATCGACAACTGAAGATGATGCGCCCGCCGCTGACGTGGCCGAGGCAAAAACAGAGACAGAGATGGGAACAGAAACGGCCGTCGCCCTGACCGAAGATTATGCCGAAGATGCCCTGCCCATTCGCACCCAACTGCTCATCGGCACGCTTAAACTGGAAGGCGCCGACCTGGCCGTAACGCCGGAGCAAGCGTCGGAACTGCTGGTCTTGTGGCAGGCGTCCAGCGCCCTTTCACGCAGCGGCACCGGGGCCACAGAAGAGGTAACGGCCATCCTGAACCAAATCGAAGGCGCGATGACGCCGCAACAAATTACGGCCATCGCCGAGATGCAATTAACGCGGGAAAACATTCAAACGATGGCTCAGGAATTGGGCATCTCATCCGGCGGAGACGGCACAGGCCCTGGCGGCGCCAATCGCGGCCAGGGGCAGAATATGACGGAAGAGGAAAAGGCTGCCCGTGAAGCCGAACGAGTTGAACGCGCGTCTAACGGGGCCAGCAATGCGCTGCTAGACATGCTGATCGAGATATTAACCAGCCGGAGCCAACAATAAAAAGTAATGTTTTAGAAATCCGATCTCTCGAAGAAATCGGATTTCTAGCGGAGACCAAACTAATGAAATCGCAAAAATATTTGAGTTTAATTTTGATCGTTTTGGCGCTGGCGTTAGCCGCCTGCGGCGGGACGGATGAGACGGATATGGCGGCAGGGAATGAAAGCGGCGGGGAAACGGCCGTTGCCACCCTCGCCGAAGAGTACGACGACGCCCTGACCATCCGCAACCAGCTCCTGCTGGGCATCATACGCCTGGAAGGAACCGAGCAAGCTGTCTACAGCGAGCAAACCGCCGAATTGACAACCCTGTGGCAAGCCTTCGCCGCCCTTAGCGACAGCGGCACGGCCGCCCCCGAAGAAACCGAAGCCATCCAAAACCAAATCATCGCCGCGCTAACGGCCGAACAAGTCAGCGCCATCGCCGCGATGCGGTTGACCAACGTCAAATTGCAAGAATTTTACGTCGAAACGGGTATCAGCGAGGTGAAAACCCCTGAACCCGGCGTAACGCCGCAAAGCCAACGGATGAGCGACTTGCCGCCAGAAGACCGGGAAGCAACCCGCGCCGCCAGCGGAGAAGAGGCCGGCTCAGGCGGCGACGACAAGAGCGATGCCCTGCTGGACATGACGCTGGCATTGTTAGCTGGAAAGCAATAGTTAACCAGACCTTCAATAAGCTGGATTAATTGTAAATGGCGTGGTTTGTGAAAACTGCGCCATCTTTGTTTCCCGCCTCCCGCTACTTGCGTAGTCCGGACGACTTCTTCATAATTACGCTACTTCATCTTCACAATCCCTTCATACATTCGTTGTATTCTCGTCATTAATCACAAACTCAAACTGAGGCGCTTATGTCTAAAATAATTTTAGTCGTTGACGACGAAGAGAGGCTGGTTTCTCTGGTTAAAGCCTACCTGGAACGCGAAGGCTTCCGCGTGGTAACGGCCAAAGACGGCCGTCAAGCCCTATTCGTTGCCCGCGCAGAAAAACCCGATCTGATCATCCTCGATTTAATGATGCCGGAGTTGGACGGCTACGAATTTTTGCGCATCCACCATAAAGAACGGGAAACACCCATCATTATGCTCACGGCTAAAGTAGACGACGACGACAAAGTGCTGGGTCTCGAACTAGGGGCCGATGATTATGTGACCAAGCCTTTCAGTCCCCGGGAATTGATGGCCCGTGTGCGGGCTGTGCTGCGTCGTTCGGGACAAACAGCGCCACATGCCGAGGTGTTGCGCGTGGCCGATATTACCCTGGATCGGGAACAGCATTTTGTCACTGTTGGCAACCAGACTATAGATTTGACGCCATCAGAGTTTGACCTGTTGGCCGCGTTAATGGCTTCGCCCGGCCGCGCATTCTCGCGGTATGATTTGCTAGACCATATTCAAGGCGCGGTCTACGAAGGCTACGAACGCACAGTAGATGTCCATATCAAGAACCTGCGTAAGAAAATGGAACCCAATCCACGCCAGCCGCGCTACATTGAAACGGTTTATGGCGTCGGCTATCGGTTTGCGCCGGAATGAGGGAGAAGGCAGTAAAGTGACAATTAACTCGATACTCGTAAACTTGCAGACTTACTAATCCAATACAAAATGCGATCTTTAGCTCTTAAACTGGTTCTTTCTTTCCTGGCAATTAGCCTGATTGGCACAGGTTTGGTGGCCGTATTGGCCGGTCAGGCAACGGCCAACGAGTTTGGTCATTACACAGCCCGGCAAAATCAGGCGGCTATTTTGGCCGAACTGGCAGATTATTATGAACAGCATGGCAGTTGGGAAGGGGTGGAAACGGCCGTTTCCTTTCGCAGCGGCAACGGTCGCGGGCAAGGCGGCGGCGTAGCCCTGGCCGACACATCCGGGCAGATTGTCCTGGGCGGCATCGGCTACCGGCCAGGCCGCCAGTTAGCCGATGACACTCTGGCGCGGGGCGTACCCATCACCGTAAACAGCATACAGGTCGGCACGCTGCTGGCTGGAAACGAAGCTGCCGGGGGCAAAATGGGGCAGGCCGAAGCCGAATTTCTGACCCAGGTGAATCAGGCGTTGACTTTGGCGGCTGGGGGGGCGACGGCCGTTGCCCTCCTCCTCGCCATTTTCCTGGCTCGCACCCTCACCCGCCCCCTGCGCGAATTAACAACCGCTACCCGCGCCGTCGCCAAAGGGGATCTGGAGCAGCAGGTAGCCGTCCGCTCCCAGGATGAGTTAGGCGAACTGGCCGCCTCCTTCAACCAGATGAGCGCTGACCTTACCCATGCCCGCGATTTGCGCCGCCAGATGACGGCCGACATCGCCCACGATTTGCGTACCCCCATCAGCGTCATCCTGGGTCACGCCGAAGCGTTGGAAGACGGCGTTTTCCCCCCCACGCCAGAAAACATCCACATCATCCACGACGAAGCGCAGCGGCTCAACCGGTTAGTCGCCGACTTACGCACCCTGTCGCTGGCCGAAGCGGGCGAGCTGCCGCTGGTGAAACGGCCGTCCAACCTGGCCGTCCTGCTGCAAGACACAATCAGCGCCCACACCCCCCAGGCCCAACGGCAAGACGTTGCCCTGCGGATAGACATCCCCTCTAAATTGCCAGAAGTTGACCTGGACGCCTACCGAATAGCGCAAGTGTTAGGCAATTTGGCGAGCAATGCGCTGCGCCACACGCCCGCCGGCGGTTCCATCACACTGGGCGCGCGGGAAATGAACGGCCGTATTCAATTGCAGGTGCAAGATTCCGGGACCGGCATTACGCCGGAAGATTTGCCCCACATCTTCGACCGCTTCTACCGGGCCGACAAATCGCGGCGGCGGGAGGAACAAAGCGGCTCCGGCCTGGGACTGGCAATTGCTAAATCAATTGTAGAAGGGCATAACGGCCGTATCTGGGCAGACAGCCAGTTAAACCAGGGGACAACCTTCTTTATCGAACTGGAGTCTGAAGAATGACGGCCGTCACCCCTCTCGTACAGTGTGTTGATGCAGCGTCGGCGTTGGATAGGCATACACGTCCAACTCATCTGCCAGCCCGCCCCGGTTAATCCAGCGCAAGGTCAGCCCCACCGACAGCACAATCCCGCCTCCTAAAACCAACACAATCACGCTGCCAATTCCCGGCGAGTTAATCAGCCGGTAAAGAAATGTGAACAAAGCTGTATCTGGAAAATTCATGGGTATTCCTCTGTTCAGTATTCAGCGAGCAGTGAAACTGAACACTGAACACTGCTTACTTTCAATCCCCCGCCCCGCGTAGTGACCGCCGCGCCCTGGATGGCTCCGGCAGGGGGATGTGTACCTTCGCCCGCTCCGCTTCAATCACCCGCCCTTCCATCACCTCCCACACCGAAACGGCCGGGAACAGCTTGAGGAAAACGGTGAACAGGAAGATGAACAGGGCGAAGGAAGCGGCCGTAATAGCGTATTCCGTCATCGTTGGCTGGTAAGTGGCGTAATCCACCAGGTAGGGATGCGTCATCGTCGGGGCGATTATGTTCCACCGCTCCAGCCACATGCCCACCAGGACGAATATGGCGGCCAGCGCCGTCGCCCCGACCGGGCGCGTCTTGAACCAGGCGGCCACGCCCATCCCGGCCAGGAACAGGGAGAGGGCCAACGCGCCGATGACCACCGGCAGGGAAGCGAACATGGGCAGGCGTCCGGCCAGGGAGAGGGCAGACAGAAGGGCAATGACGGCCGTTCCCCACGACGCCAGCGGATGAAACAGTCCCTTCTTCACCGCCCGCGCCGGCAGCAGCAGCGGGGCCACCATGATCCAGAACGCCATCACCATCAGCGCCACCATCGTCCAGAAGCCGGGCGCAAATTCGCCCCACAGCTTGCTGGCCAGCACCGGAAACTCATTCGCCTCCTGCCCAGCGGCCAGCGTCAGGTATTCGGCATAGGTGAAATACATCCAGACCGCGTTCATGACGATGAAGAGCAGGCCCAGATTGCGGTATTGGCGGCCGGTGATGTAATCTTCCAGCCCCATCACCCGGCGGACGACGGTCATCGCCACGAACAGAGCGCCGATGCCGGAAAAGATGGCGCCGACGACGAAGTAGGGGCCGAAAATGGTGGAGTGCCAGCCCGGCTGCACCGTCGTCGCCAGAATCCAGGAGATGATGGTATGGACGGAGACGGCGATGGGGATGATGAGCACAGCCATAACGGCAATCGCTTTTTCCAGGCGCAGCCACTGCTGCCGGTTGCCGCGCCAGCCGATGGCCAGCAAGGTGTACAGCCGCTTTTGCCAGCGACGGCCGTTTTCCGGGAAGTGGTCGCGCAGCAGGGCGGCGTCGGGGATGAGGGGCAGGTACAGGTAGGTGAGCGATCC
This sequence comes from Chloroflexota bacterium, assembly GCA_024275635.1. Lineage (GTDB taxonomy): Bacteria > Chloroflexota > Anaerolineae > Promineifilales > Promineifilaceae > JACKCC01. Next base: position 40,810 of record JAJRYT010000085.1, read on the forward strand.
CAGCAAATAGGCGGTCACAGAGATGGCGTCCCACAACAGCGGCGATTGCAAACGGCCGTAACGAAACACGTAGAAAAACCGCTCCGGTCGGCCCATGTCTATGACGATTTGCAGCGAACCGACAATGAGGGCAACGGCCGTGATCGCTTCCGCCACCCGCGTAATGGATCGCCGCCACTCTGCCCCCGTCACCCGTAAAATCGCCGAAATCAGCGTCCCGGCGTGGCTGATGCCGATGAAAAAGACGAAGTTGACCATGTAAACGCCCCAGAACACCGGCCTTTGCATCCCCGTCTCCCCCAGGCCAAAGAGTACCTGACGGCCGTACATGAACGCTCCCCAGCCCATCACCGCCAACAGCAGCAGAATAAACCCCCAAAACCGGGGCGACGCCGTAAACAACGGCTCCAGTAGTTTTGCCTTATCCTTCTCATCAACTTTGAGCATCACCAATTCCTCGATATAGTGCGTATTACGTAATACGCACTACGCACTACGCACTACGCCCAACACATCACCCTTCCCGCAAATAAATCACCTTTGGCCGCGTGCCCACATCCTCCAGCAGGCGGAAGGCGCGCGGGTTTTGCGACAGCATTGCTACCGTACTGTCCGGATCATCCAGGTCGCCAAAATAACGCGCTTTGGCCGTACAGGTTTGCACGCAGGCAGGCACATACTCATCCGGGCGGAAATCGCGCCCCTCCGCCGCTGCCCGATCCTGGGCCGCATAAAGCCGCTGGATGCAGAAGGTACACTTTTCCACCACCCCCCGGAGACGAACGGCCGGCCCTTCCAAATCATCTCTTCCCACCACCCGATCCGGGTTCAGGCAGCGCGCCATTTCAGGCGACCAGTAGGGATCGTGCCAGTTGAAGTAACGCGCCCCATACGGGCAGGCGACTGTGCAAAAGCGGCAGCCGATACAGCGGGCGTAATTTTGGCGCACCGTCCCATTCTCATCCTGGAAAGTGCCCTGGACGGGGCAGACCTTGACACAGGGCGGGTTTTCACAGTGCATACACGGCCGTGGCAGATAGCGGGTGCGTACATGCGGATACGCGCCCGCCTCTTCCGTTCCGTTAACCGGATTGGGAAACACATCATTCCAGCGGATCGCCCGCCCCATCGCCGCTTCCTCCGGCGAAATGGCCGGTGTGTTGTTTTCGTGGCGGCAGGCGATACTGCACCCCTGGCAAGCGACGCATTTATCTAAATCAACAATCATGGCCCACTTTGTCATGGTTTGCCTCGTTACTTGTTATCCGTATTCCTCCGCATTCCGTGTTCCGTTTACGGATTACGATTCACGGCTTACGGAATATACCTTCACCCGCGTATTCGTCATCGCCGCCAGACCGGTGAACGGTTCACTGGCCGGATTCATGATGGACATCCCATTAACGCCGCGATTGCGGGCGAAACGGCCGACGGCCGTATGCCCCATGTTGTGCGGCAAATTGACCACGTCCAGGCGCAGGGCTGGAACCAATTTCAACGTCGTTTGCAGCTTGCCAAACGGGCTTTCCACAACGACCGTCTGACCATCCGCCAGCCCCATCTCCCGCGCCGTCTCCGGGTTCATCTCCAGCCAGCTCGTCCACGTCTCCCGCACCGTCATGCCGCTGATCTCCTGCATGGATGGTAGATTGGCGTTGTAGCTGTGCGCCCCCAGGCTCATCAGCGTCACCACATTCAGCAGGAATGGGTACGCGGCTTCCTCCCCGGCATAGACAACATCCTCATGATGGGGCAAGTAAAGGGCGTCGCCGGAAACGGCCGTCTCCCACTCCTGGCTCCGCTCCGAGAGATGACAGAACAATTCACGGCTGAAGAAATCGAAACGGCCGTCCCGCGCCGCCAGACGCCGATCCTTGCCTACCACCTCATTGATCCAGCGCGCGCTGCCCCGGCGGGCAAAGCGGTAGCCCGGCGTCAGCCACACCCCCAGCTCCGCCAGCGTCTCCCAATCCGTGCCCACGTTTTGCAGCCGGTCTTGCAACAGTTCCTTGAATGACCCCCAAGGAAACGCTGCCGCCACCGGGTCGCCCATCGCCTGGGCCACCTTCAGCAAAAAGTCGCCGGTAGGCATCGTGTCATACAGCGGCTCCACTACCGGCTGGCGCAAAGCCGCGCCGGGATACCCCAGCCCTTCCATGTAATCATCCTGCCACCGCTCCAAAAACGTCGGTTCCGGCAGCGCCAGGTCGGCGTATTGGGCCGATTCGTCCATGAACGCAGCAAAAGAGACGATGAAGGGGATTTTCTCGAAGGCGCGGATGAACTTCTCGCCGCCGGGCGTTTCATAAACCGGGTTGGCGTCGTAGAGGAACAGCGCTTCAACCGGGTAGCCGTCCAGCACCCGGTCGGCGGCGGCCTGGTAAGCGTGGCGGGCCAGGGGGAAATGGGTTCCCGCGCCGTCTAATCGCTCGGCTTGACGGCCGTTCTCCGCCACCGGGTCGTCCGGCAGCTCAGGCCAGGGCGGGCAGGGCGGGTAGCGCTGGGTCAGCGCCCCGCCGGGAACCTCCAGGCTGCCCACCAGCGCGTTTAGACAGTGAACGGCCGTCGCCGCCGCCAGCCCGTTCAGACTGCCGTTCAGCAGGCCGCCCTTCCCCGGCAAAATCGCCACCGCTGGCGGGTTCCCGGCAAATTCGCCCGCCAGCCGGCCAATCGTCGTCGCCGGCACGCCGGTGATTTGCTCCACCCGGCGCGGATCGTAATTCTCCAGCACAAAATTCTTGAACCCCTTGCGCGTCTTCCCCTGGTCATCCTTAAAATCTTCAAAACCAAAGGCGTAATTGTGGACGAAATCAGAATCAAACTGGCCCGTTTTGATGATGACGTTAGCCATCGCCAGCGCCAGCGCGCCATCCGTCCCCGGCGCGATGGGGATCCACTCGTCCGCTTTGGCCCCGGTGATCCCCTGGCGCGGGTCAATGTGAACCAGTTTGCCCCGGTTGGCCCGGCCGCGGCGCAGGTAGCCGTACCCGGCGATGGTCCGCTGCGGATTGCGCCCCGCTTCCAGCAAACTGGCGCCAAAGCTGAGGACGTAGCTGCTGTTTTCCAGGTCGTAAACGGGCAGATCGTACACGCCCTGGGTGAACAGATTGGCGAGTTTGGCCGCTTCGATGTTCAAACTGTCGTGGGAGATGGCGTTGGGGGAACCGACGGCCGTCATAAACCGCTCCAAAAAGCCGCGCATCTGCCCCCGCGTCTCCCCGTACAGCAGCGCCGCCCGCTCCGGACGCCCGGCCGCCCGCAAATTCCCCAATTTCTCAGCCACCAATCTCACGGCTTCATCCCAGCCAATCGCTTCCCATTCCCCCGCGCCCCGCGCCCCAACCCGCCGCATCGGCCCGGTAAGCCGGTCGGGGTTGTAGAGCAATTCCGGCGCCGCCTGCCCTTTGTGGCACAACGCGCCCAGGTTTACCGGGTGCATGGGGCTGCCTTCCACTTTGACCAGGTTGCCGTCCACAATCCGGGCCAACATGCCGCAGCCGCTGGGGCAAAGGGCGCAGACGGTGGGGATGATCTGGCTGTTCCCACTGGTTTCCAGGCGGGCGGGCAGGGTGATGGGATTGGGTACGGCCGTCATCTTGTACACCAGCCGCGGCGCAGAAATCATCGCCGCCGACCCGGCCACCCCGGCCGACAGGCGCAAAAATTTCCGGCGTGAAATCGTTTCGTTTATCATCAATTCCCTCCACACCGCGGCGCATCCGGCGACGGGTTACAACCGAATTCGGCCGGGGGCAGCGGGTAGCTCATCGGCGGTGGCTCCAGTTCCCCAGAGGCGATCCCAGCGGTAAACGCCACCAACGCTTCCAACTGCTCGTCCGTGAACTGCCCTTCAAAGGGGGGCATCCCGCTCCGCTCCCGGCCGCGCAGGATGGTGGAGCGGATTTTAGACTGACGCAGGCCGGTTCCAGTGATTGCTGTGCCGAACAGTCCTTCGCCCGCCACGCCATGACAGCCAGCGCAGGCGATGTCGTACAGTTCCGCCCCATCTGCCACGCCGGGCGCGGCCAGGATGTTGCCCAACTGCGGCAGTTGATCCGGCCGGCCTCGCGCCGCCCACAGCAGCCCGCGTAGGGTGCGCGGCCCGCCGCCGCCGGGATTGACGTGGCAGGTTCCGCACGCCTCGCCGGTGCGAGCGGCGTATTCGGGCAGGGCGTGAACGGACTGGCTGTTAGCAGTCAGTTTGACGGCCACAATCAGCGCGACCAACAATCCGGCCAGTCCAACCCACTGTCCTATTTTTCGAATGCTGACTTTGTTCATGGCGCATTTCACTCAGGGAATGGGCGGGACATGAGCCGCCCATTCCAGATTGACTGGCTTGTGCGATTTTCTGGATGTCCGTGTTCCATATTCCGTGTTCGGATTACGGTTTACGGTTTACGTTCCTATGCGTGCCCGTTGGTGGCGATGGCTTTAACGGCCGTACTCGTCACTTCGCGCACAATATCCATTGGAATCGGCAGGATGGTTGCGTTTTGCTCACTGGCCATCTCCACCAGAGATTGCAAATACCGCAGTTGGAGACTGGCCGGGGAAGCCGCCAGCGTATCGCCCGCTTCCGCCAGCGATTTAGCCGCCAGCCGTTCGCCGTCGGCGTGAATGATCTTGGCCCGCTTTTCCCGCTCCGCTTCCGCCTGCCGGGCCATCGCCCGCTGCATACTGGAAGGCAAGAGGACATCCTTCACTTCCACGATGCTCACTTCCACGCCCCACGGTTCCGTGTGCTCATCAATAATCTTGCTCAGCCGATCATTCACCCGGTCGCGGTGCGCCAGCAGTTCATCCAGGTCGGACTGGCCCAAAACGCTGCGTAGCGTCGTTAGCGCAAACTGGCCGGTAGCTTTGATATAGTTTTTTACTGTGATAGTGGCATCCGAGGCGTTGACGACGCGGCAGTACACCACCGCATCCACTTCTACCGTCACATTATCGCGCGTAATCACTTCTTGCGGCTCCACTACAAGCGTCTCTACCCGCATATCCATTTTGATCATGCGGTCAATATAAGGGATGATGAAATTCAGCCCCGGGCCCCGCTCGCCGACGAGTTTACCAAAGCGGAACACGACCCCTTTTTCGTACTGCCACACGACCTTCACCGCGGGAACGACGATGAGCAAGGCTACAACAAGTCCACCAACGATAGTCCAGGTATTCATGAGTTTACTCTCCTTATTATTTTCGCGCCCAGTTTTCAGTGGACAGTCACTGAATATGGAATACTGAAAACTGTTTACAGATTATTTTTCATATGCTTACATGGTAATAAATCGCCGGGAAGTTGGGAATCGCAGGATTTGCCAGATTAATATAAAAAAACGCCAACTTTGCTGGCGTTTTTTGCGATTGGAGACTGACATACGCTTTTGAAATACCAATAGGAATTTTAGCCTAATTCTCAAAAAACAATTGCCAAATGGCGTTTTCAGGAGTAAAGTTTTTAATTAATCGTTTCCAGGAGAAAATGCTTATGAGCCTTCAGCAGATGTTCAGACGAGAAGCGTCCAAACGCATGGCGCTTTCAGCCGGTATCGTCGCACCCGATTCGGCCCGCTGCGTGCAGTGCGGGATATGCACCTATAACTGTCCAATTGGCATTGATGTACGCCGACATGTCTGGCAGGAACAGACCGTGTCAGACAGTCATTGTTTAACCTGTGGCGAGTGTATCACACGTTGCCCGCGCGGGGTGTTGAGTTTTCAGCGCGCTAATTTGGAAGCTGAGGCGGCAAAATGAAGTATGTGATCATTGGTTCCGGCGTAGCAGGGGTAGCAGCAGCGGAAGCCATTCGCAGTCAGAATACCGCTGGAGAGATTGTCTTGATCGGCGACGACCCGCACGGTTATTATTCGCGTCCGGGACTGGCTTATTATTTGAGCAGCGAACTGCCAGATAAACAGTTATTTTCCCACACCAAAGAGGATTTCCGCAAACTGCATTTGCATCGTATCAAGGGGCAGGTCACGCAAATCAACCCGGTACAGCATCAAATAGAGGTGACGCCTAACGGCCGTTTACATTACGATCGCCTGCTGCTGGCCGTTGGCTCCACGGCCGTTCGCCTGAAAACGCCAGGGGCTGACCTGAAAGGGGTCGTCAAGCTGGATCATTTAGAAGACGCCCGTCAAATCGTGAAACTGGCGCGCAAGGCGAAAACGGCCGTCGTCATCGGCGGCGGCATCACAGCCCTGGAACTGGTCGAAGGATTAACGGCCCGGGGGGTCAAAGTACATTACTTCCTGCGCGGCGACCGGTACTGGAAAAATGTCCTCGATGAAGAAGAATCACGCATCATCTTACAGCATTTGCAAGATGACGGCGTCAAGATTCATCTTCACACAGAAGACGTCGAAATCCTGGGGAAAAAGGGGCGCGTTGTTGGCGTTCGCACCAAAGACGGCCGGACCATAAAGTGTGGAATGGTTGCCTTTGCCATCGGCATACGCCCCCGCATCGAACTGGCGCAGGCGGCCGGACTCAAAGTTGATCGCGGCGTTTTAGTCAACAGATATTTACAAACCAGCGCCAAAGATATTTACGCCGCCGGCGACGTAGCGCAAGTGTACGATCCACTTTCCGGACAATTTGTGTTAGATAGTCTTTGGGGGCCGGCGCGTGAGCAAGGGCGAACGGCCGGGTTAAACATGACAGGTCAACAGACAACCTACGTCAAATCAGCCCCCTTCAACGTCACCCGGCTGGCCGGATTAACCACAACCATCATCGGAACTGTCGGTCACGGCCAGGACGAAGACCTGGTGGGTATTGCTCGCGGCGACAGTGAAACCTGGCGGCAAATGCCAGACGCTCTCATCGCTCAATCCGGATTTGATGTAAACCGGCTGCGCTTAATGATTGGCGAGAAGCGGCTGCTGGGCGCCATTGTCATGGGTGACCAGACGCTCTCAACGCCATTGCAAAAAATGATTACTGATGGGGTAGATATTACGTCCATTCGCGCTAACTTATTGCAATCAGATGCACCCATCGCCGACATCATTGCTGATTATTGGACAGAATGGAGGGTACAACATGCGTCGTAACCGCAGTATCGAGCTTTGGCTGGCGCTGCTAGCCATGATAGGCATCACGGCCGTTTACGCGTTTGTCGTCGCATCCACGAACGAAATCCCGGCCGCCGGCGAATTCTTTGGTCATAGCCTGGGTGTTTTTGGCTTTTTGTTGATGCTGATGACAGAAACGCTTTACAGCTTGCGCAAGCGCCGCCGCCGCGCCAGTTGGGGAAAAATGTCCGCTTGGCTCAAATTCCATATTTTCACCGGCCTGGTCGGGCCATTCATGGTTTTATTGCACAGCTCCTGGAAGTTCAACGGGCTGGCCGGAGCGGCGCTGCTGCTGACGATCATCGTGGTACTCAGCGGGATTGTGGGGCGGTATATTTATACGGCCGTTCCCCGCACAGTAGATGGCGCCGCTGTCGAAGCGGTCGAACTGGAACGACAAATCGCCGCCACCGACGCTCAGATTCAAACATACATGGCCTCTCGCCCGCAAACATCCACCGCCCTGGCGCAGCGGCTGGCCGCCCTGCCCGACGTCTCCCAGGCCGGCATCACGGCCGTGCTGGGACGAGCGCTCATCGAATGGGAATACCGCCGCGCCTGGAAACGAGAAAGCAGCCACGCCGACGCCCAGGTACGCGAACAAATGAAACAAATCGAAGAAATGCTCCACCGCCAACAACTGCTCAAACGTCAGGTTTCCTCACTCGCCATGGCCCGCCGCCTGTTAGCCGTCTGGCACACCGTACACATTCCCATCGGCATGGCTTTATTCACCGCTGCCTTCATCCACCTGGCCGGCGCCTTGTATTTTGCTACCTTCTTGCGCTAACGAAACGGGGGAAGAAAGATGAAAAAGAAACCGCTCGGTTGTCTGACTGCAAATGGATTGATTGCTTTTGTGATTACTTTACTGCTGATTGGCGGCGGCGCTTCAATCAACGGCGGCAAAATGTTCGCGCCCGGCAAATTAAACGCCCAGACTGGTGAATCGTTGGGCGGCGTTACTTCCCATGCAGATTTAAGCGCAGAGTGCGACGCCTGCCACGCCGCGCCCTGGGGCGCCGACAAAATGGGAGATCGCTGCATGGCCTGCCATACAGAAATCAGCGCCCAGTTGCAAAACGTCTCCAGTCTGCATGGTTCATTAATGCAAGATGTTCCTGACTTACAATGCCGCGCCTGTCACCCTGAACACCGGGGACCAGATGCATCGCTGGTGGAGATGGACCCGGCCACCTTCCCGCATGACGCAGTCGGGTTTGCTTTGACAGCCCACGCTCAAAAAACTGATGGAACTGCTTTCGCCTGCGGCGACTGCCATCTACAAAATGTGGCTTCATTTGAAGCCGCCGTTTGCGCCGACTGCCACCAGCAAATAGACAGCGCCTTCACCGAAGCGCATACGGCCGCTTACGGCAGCGACTGCCTGGCCTGCCATGACGGCGTCGAAACGTACGGCGCCAATTTCGACCACAACCAGGCCGCCTTCCAACTTGTTGGCAAACACGCCGCTGTCAACTGCGCCGACTGCCATACCAACGCCCACGCCATTGATGATTTCAAGAACACAGCGACGGAATGTGCGGCCTGCCATCAAAAAGACGACCCTCACAACGGCAACTTTGGTGATGATTGTTCCGTCTGCCATACCCCGGAAGACTGGGAAGCCACCAGCTTTGACCATAATTTGCTGGCCTTTAAGCTGGAAGGGAAACACGGCCGTGTCGAGTGCGAACAATGCCACATCAACAACACCTTCAAAGGCACGCCCACCGACTGCTACGCCTGCCACCAGAAAGACGACCAACACAACGGTCAGTTCGGCACAGATTGCGCCGCCTGCCATACCCCATCAGATTGGGACAACGTCAGCTTTGATCATAATTCGTTCGCCTTCCCGCTGGAAGGGAAGCACGCCCGTGCAGAATGCGACGAATGCCACACCAACAACACCTTCAAAGGCACGCCCACCGACTGCTACGCCTGCCACCAGAAAGACGACCAACACAACGGTCAGTTCGGCACAGATTGCGCCGCCTGTCACAATTCGTCTGACTGGGATAACGTCAGCTTTGACCACAATTCCTTCGCCTTCAAGTTGGAAGGCAAACATGCCCGCGTAGAATGCGAAAAGTGCCATGTGAACAACACTTTCCAGGGCACGCCGACCGACTGCTATGCCTGCCATCAAAAAGACGACAACCATAACGGGCAGTTCGGCACAGAGTGCGGCGCCTGCCATACGCCGGCAAGCTGGGAGGATGCCACCTTTGATCACAGCCTGGCCGCTTTCCCGTTGACCGGCGCCCATGTGAATGTGCGCTGCGAAAAGTGCCACGTGAACAACACCTTTGCCGGAACGCCGTCCCAATGTGTCGCCTGCCACGCCGACCCGGCTTTCCACGCCGGGGCATTCGGTGCGGACTGCGCTTCCTGCCATTCCACATCAGGCTGGCGGCCGGCGGAATATCGCGGCTCGCACCCCGGCATTGCCGACGAGGGTGGGTTTGGTATTCGTCATGGAAACACAACCTGCCGCACCTGCCACACGAACACGGTGCGCGACTATACCTGTCTGGCCTGTCACAGCAACAACCAGGGCGGCGAAGGCGGCGGCGATGATTAGGGTTCGTTCAAAATTAACTTTGCAGTTTGCTGGTAATTGGTAATTGGTAATTGGTAATTGAGTAATTGGGTAATTACCAGTTACCAATTACCTGGTTACAATTTTTCAAACGCCAAAGTTATAAACGAACGCGCCCTTAGCGAGAAGCTCAGGAATCTGGCGCTTTATACGAATCCAGACGGGCTGGAATAAACAACCAAAAAAGACGCCGATTGTGCTAACCAATCGGCGTCTTTTTTGTTTTGCTGGCCCACCAAACGGCGCTGGTGAAAACAGCCGTACTCTCAACGTCGCCCAACGCCAGGAAAAGGCAGGTTAACCGCCGGTTGTCAGGGAATAGAAACCATCATTCGCTGCTTCGATAATCCAGTCGGCCAGCGACGCAGTAGCTGGCGTCCTGTTTCGACTTCTCTGGTTGGTACAGCGGCAGAGGGAACGGCCGTACCCGTTTGACCGCTTCCACCCGCAACAAGAGGCAGGTAAACGACGTGATTGACAGTAACAGTAGTCACGGCCGTATCCGACCGATGCAGCCCGTCAGTGATAGCCAGAGTGAAGGTGAGGACGCCGGCGGCGCTGGGGGCGGTAAAGGCGGTGCGGCTGAGCGTAGGCGTAAACGTAACGGCCGTCCCCCCGGTTTGCGTCCAGACATAAATCAAACCATCGCCAATCGCATCGGTAGAAGCTGCGCCGTCAAGGAGCGTCGTATTCCCCGGGTTGACCGTTTGCGGCGCGCCCGCGTCGGCAGTCGGGAGCAAGCGATAGGAACAGCCCGCCGGCGCGCTGGTCTTGAAACCGCTGTAATCCGCGCTGCTGCTGACAGAATCGCCACTGCCGGGGCCGTCGCCGGCCGGGCCGTCGGCCGCGCCCCACCAATTATCGACCGCCTGTTTACCGGTGTTATAAACGGCGACAGATGTGTCGCTGTTATTGACAATGCAGCTGTTCCCGATTTGTAACTGCCCGTAAATTGAAAATATGCCGCCGCCCCGGCCGTTGGCGGTCATCGTGCGGTTATCCAGCAGTTGGATGCCGCTGAATACGGCCTGTCCGTTGTTGAGATAGAGACCGCCGCCATCCAAATGGGCCGTGTTGTCGCGCACCTGGCCATTGGTCATCGTGAGAACCGCCGTCGGGTATTGCAGGAAGAGACCGCCGCCAGCCCCTAATTGGGCGCTGTTGCTCAAAATTTGGGTATTGGAAAGAACGGCCGTACTCTCTTTCATAAAAATGCCGCCGCCGCTGTACGCGGCGCTGTTCTCGTCCAGCGTGGTATTGGCGGCGGTGAAGACGGCCGTGCTGGCAAACAGGTACGCTCCACCGCCGTACTGGGCGGTATTACTAACGACTTGCGCGTTGGTCAGCGCCGCGCTTCCCTGGTTGACGAACAGGCCGCCGCCATTAATGGCGTTATTATGGCGGATTTGTCCCCCGGAAAAATTAACTGCGCCGTTGTGCGCATCCAGGCCGCCGCCGCTTTGCGCCGCGTTGTTCCCGCTCAGCGTGACGTCGGTGGCGGTGAGAACTGCCGTTGGTTGATTGGTGCGGATGCCGGCGCCGTAAAGGGCGGTATTGCTGATAATTTGCGTATCCGTGAGAACGGCCGTGCCCGATTCCACGAACAAACCGCCGCCGCTGCTCCCGTCATTCCCGCGCAGGACGCCGCCGTTGATTTGCAAACGGGAAGTAAGCTTCCATACAAAAATGCCGCCGCCGCTGCCACTGGCGGCAGCGCTGTTGCTGATGATTTGCGTACCGCTGATGGTCACTGTGCCCGTTCCAATTCCCAGCCCGCCGCCGGAGACGTCGGCCGTGTTGCTGAGTATTTGTCCATTGGTGATAACGGCCTGCCCGCCGCCGTCCACATACAGGCCGCCGCCGCGGCTGTTCACGGCCATATTGGCAAACAGAGTCACATCCGTTAAGGCCAGAAAACCCACATCCAAAATGCCACCGCCGAAATCACTGACACGGCCGTACCGCACCGTCACATTCTGCAAATCCAGGCCGCCAAAAACGTGAAAAATACGGTCAATGCCGTTAGACGCATCCGTCCCCGCCTGAATAATCGAACCGGCGGCGTCGCCGACAATCAGCACATCCGCGGTAGCCGCAATATCCAGGTCGCCGGTCGCGTTATTATCTTCCCCGGAACCGGCCAACGTCAGCGTCAAGCTGCCCGCCGGTAAAACGAGGCGGTACGGCGTAGGCGCATTGGCATTGGCAGCGCTGATCGCCCCGCGCAAACTGCAATCGTCGGCAGCGGCGGTACACTGCTGATAAGCTGCGCTGTTAGAATCAATCAGAGTGTCCACGTGCAGCGTGATGTACAGAGACGACGGCTCGGCGGCGGCCGGCAGCGTTAACAGTAAAACCGCCGTCCCAATGCCCAAAAACAGAACGGCAGCTAACAAAAAAGTGCGCTGAAAGATGCGATGAGTGATGAACATAAAAAACTCCTACTTCTTCACAATCGTGTGCATAATCTGGACGGCATACGCCAGCGATACCAGCCCGCAAACCAGGCTGACAATGCCAATCGCCATCATATAGGGGCCAACAGCGGCATTGACCGCGCCCTCGGTCAGACCGGCCTGCACGGCGCGTCCCCCGACAATACCGGCGGCAATCATAAACACGCCGTTGAGAATCACCGTCACCAGGTCAATCCAGAAAATCCAATTGACCATATTCGGCCAGGAAAGCGGCTTGCCGCTGATTTTGGGAACCATGTGATAAAACACGCCCATCATCCCCATTCCCAGCCAGCCCAGCGTGCCAATGTGGACGTGCGCGCCGATGATGATGCCGGCCGGGCCAAGCTGCAGAAAGTTATGTACCGGCTGCTGTGCCTGAATCGCGCCTTGCAGCGTGACCCAGATGAAGAAAAAGGCAGACGCCAGAAAAAAACGGGAAATACTTTTAGACTCGGACATCATTTTCTCCTTTAAATCGAAGCGCGGGCATCTTGCCCGCCCTCTGCGCTAAACCAAAGAACCACTGTTATGTTCGGCGGATGACGGCGTGGATTCCATGGAATCTGCCAGCCAATTGTAAAGACTTTCCAGGGTCACAAACCCACACTGTTTACCGTCGGGGATTTCCTCCAGCAAGAAGTGATGCGGGCTGTGCGCCGTTTCCTGCCAGATGCGCAGGATGTAAGCCTGATAGCGGTAATAGCCTGGTTTTTCGTTCATGGACTGCGTGAAGCGCGGTGAAAAGCGCGCACATTGTACGCGCTTATCCTTTTGCCGAATTTTGCCCCCATCATAAACAGGAAACGTCACGAAAACGTAACGACGGATGAGGACAAGCGGGCTGCTCACGCACCCAAAGGGGCTGTTACGTTGACCCAAAACGGCCGTTACCCGCTATAATCCCGTCATGTCTCAACTGCGGTTAGCTTTTCTAGGCTCTTTTCAAGCGGCGTGGGCCGGCGAGCCGTTGATCGGCTTTCGTTCGGACAAGACGCGGGCGCTGCTGGCTTACCTGGCAGTCATGGCGGAACGACCGCAGCGGCGGGAACATCTGGCGGCGCTGTTGTGGGGGGAACAGGCGGCGGCGCGGGCCAGTTTGCGCATGGCACTGTCTAATTTGCGTCAGGTGTTGGCGGCGGTCTCTCTTAACGGCGTTCACCCGCTCACCATCACCCGGCAAACGGCCGTCTTCCATCTCGCCGACCAGGTGTGGCTGGATACCGGGCAGTTCGACAGCCTCATCCGCCAATGCCAAACCCACCCCCATGACGCCATCGCTCACTGTCTCGCCTGTCTGCCCCGTCTGCGGCAGGCGGCGGCGCTTTATCGCGGCGATTTTCTGGCCGGACTGACCCTGGCCGGCAGCCCCGCTTTCGCCGAGTGGCAGCGAATGGAGCAGGAAAGGCGTCACCAGCAGGCGTTAGCCGCTTTGGCCGCCCTGACCGCCCATCATTTACAGATCAATAAGTACGACACGGCCATTTCTCATGCCCGTCGTCAATTATCCCTGTCCCCCTGGCTAGAATCGGCGCACCGTCAATTGATGCAGGCGTTGGCTCAAAGCGGTCAGCGGGCGGCGGCGCTGGCCCAATTCGAGAGCTGCCGCCAGGTTTTAGCCGATGAATTGGGGTCGGAACCGGAGCCGGAAACCAGAGCGTTATACCAGCAAATCAAAGACGGCCGTTTCGCCCCCCATCACACGCCCCCGGCCGCCGCTCCGGCCGTGCCGCCGCACAACCTGCCCCTCGCCGCCACCCCCTTCATTGGCCGGGCGGCCGAACTGGCGCAGCTGCAGGAGCGCTTGCTAGACCCGGATTACCGCCTCATCACCCTGACAGGCGAAGGGGGCGTGGGCAAAACCCGCCTGGCGCTGGCCGCCGCCCGGCAAACGCTGACCTACTTCCCCGACGGCGCCTGGTTTGTCCCCCTGGCCGATCTGGAGGGCGCGGCCAACCCGGCCGATGCCATTGCCGCCGCCATCGCCAACACGCTGGACATGACCGGCAGCGCCGCCGCTGCCGCGCCGCTGCCCCATTATCTGCGGCACAAGCGTCTGCTGCTCATCCTGGACAATCTGGAACATCTGATCGCTGAAGAGAGCGTATCGCTGCTGTTGGCAGTTCTAACCCGCGCCCCCGGCGTCACTTTGCTTGTTACTTCCCGGGCGCGGCTGAACGCGCAGGCGGAATGGCCGCTGCGTTTGCACGGCCTGCCTGTCCCCCCAAACGGGGCTGAGGCTGCCGATGCGTATGCCGGTACGGCGCTGTTTGCGGAACGGGCCGGGCGCGCCTTCGCCGGATTTCGGCTGGATGAGACCAATCGGCTGTGTGTGGCCGAAATTTGCCGCCTGGTAGCCGGGCTGCCTTTGGCGATTGAACTGGCCGCCGCCTGGACATCCCATTACACCTGCGCCGAGATCGCTCAGGCGGTGCGGCAAAATCTCGATTTTCTGGCGGTAAACCGGGCTGATTTACCGCCTCGTCACCGCAGTCTGCGCGCCGCCATCACCCATTCCTGGGCGCTGCTGCCAGCGGCGGAACAGGCGGCGCTGGCTAAATTGGCGGTGTTTCGACGCAGTTTTAGCCGTGCCGCCGCCGCCGAAGTCTCCGGGGTGTCGCTGCCGCAGTTGGCGGCGCTGGTGGATAAGTCGCTGCTGCGGGTGGAACGGACGGAGGGGCAGGCGCGTTACGGCCGTCACCCCCTCATCGCCCAATTTGCCCGGCAAAAATTGGCGGCTCTGCCCCAGGCGGCAGTGGAATCGGCGCTAGAAGCGCACGCCCGCTATTACGGCCGTTTGCTCCAGGCGCAGGCGGCGGATTTGATGGGCGGCCAACCGGCGGCAGCGCTGGCTGTCATTCGCCCGGAGCTGGCCAATATCCGCCAGGCGTGGCTTTGGGCGGCGCGGCAGGGGGAAACGGCCGTGATCAACCAGATGGCCGACCCTGTTTTGCAGGCGTTTGACCTGATGGGGCTGTACCGGGAAACAGCCCGCCTGGCCGCCGCCGGTGAAGCGTTGGCCGCCGCCGATTTATCCCGCCCCGCCGACGCTTTGGCCTTGGGGCGCGTTTGGGGCATGGCCGCCGCCGCTCATTTTCGCCTGGGCGATTATGAAATGGCGCAAAAGCAAAGCCGCCGCGCCCTGGAGCAGCTCGCCCCCTTTCAGCCGCACATCGCTTACGCTCACGCCCTTGTCTACGCCGGATGCGCCGCCTTTGGTCTGGGGCGGCTGGACGAGGTAGGACAACATTGGCGTGCCGCCGCCGCCGCTTATGCTGCGGTTTCTTCGCGTTGGGGAGAGGCGATATCCTGTTCTAATCTGGCGGAACTGCTACTGACGCAGGGGCGCGCGAAAGAGGCGCGTGAGTTTGCCCAACAAGGACACAGGCTGGCGCAGGAGATGGGCAATCGGGAGATAGAGGGGAATACGTTGGGCTGTCTGGCAGCGTTGGCGGCGGGGGACGGCCGTTTTGCCGAAGCGATGCGGTTGGGCCGGCAGGCGGTGGCCTGTCACCGGCAAACGGGCAATGAAGCGCATCTGGCAAATGCGCTGGCCAGTCTGGCGCAGGCGGCGCTGGGGCGGCAGATGCTGACCGAGGCGCGAGCGTATCTGACGGAAAGCGTGACACTGCTGCGGCGGTGCGGCAATCATTTTTATCTGGTGAACCGGCTGCTGGAGTTGGGGCGGGCGGCGTTGGCGCAAGCGGATGTGGCGGCGGCGACGGCGGCGGCGGAAGAGGCGCTGCAAGAGGCGGCGGCGGCGCAGGCAGGGGAATTGATCTGCCGGGCGGCTCTTTTTTTAGCGGAACTGCGCCAACGGCAGGAACGGCCGGCGGCGGCGGTGCAGTTGGCGGCGTTTGTGTTGGGGCAAACGGCCGTGTCGGCGGGGATGAAGGCCGAAGCGGAATCAATTTTGGCGGAGGCCGACGGCGCGCTTTCTCCAGCTGATTTTGAGGCAGCGCAGCGCGCTGGCAGCAGGGGGCATCTTCCGGTGTGAAACTGCTACGGCAAGTCAATTTTACAAAATTGACCTACAGCAGGCCGCGGCGGCGGGCGTATTGGATGAGTTCGTGGCGGCTGGAGAGGCCCAGCTTTTGCATCAGGTTGGTGCGGTGGGTGTGGACGGTGCTGGCGCTGATGACCAGTTTGTCGGCGATTTCTTTGTTGCTGTAGCCCTGGGCTAAAAGCTGGAGGATTTCGTTTTCACGGGGACTGAGTTGGGGGTCTACGGCCGTTTCCCCGCCCCCCTTCAAATTCACGTAATCCCGCACCCGCTTCTGAGCCATCGTCGGATACAGAAATACCTCCCCCCGCGCCACTACCCGGACGGCATGAATCAAATCGCTCGTCTCCGCCCCCTTGAGAAGGTAGCCAGACGCTCCCTTTTTGAGCATCTCAAAAAAATACTCCTCCGAGCGGTGCATCGTCAGCACCAACACATTGATGTCCGGCCATTGGGATTTGATGCGGCTAGTTGCTTCCAAGCCGTCTACATCCGGCATACCGATATCCATCAACACCACATCCGGCTTCAACTCTTTGGCAAGGGCGATTGCCTGCGCCCCGTCCACCGCTTCGCCAATAACGGCGATGTCCGGCTCCGCTTCCAGTAACATGCGCACGCCGGAACGGACAATGGTGTGGTCGTCAGCGATGAGAACGCGAATTGTTTTGCTCATAATCTCAAAGAGGATTGAAGATTAATGATTAAAGATTAGGGCTGCTCAATCATCAATCTTCAATCTTTAATCATTTATTTCCAACGGTATCCGAATGCACACACATGTCCCGCCGCCATACTGGGACTCAATCTTCAATTCACCACCGAATTGGGCGACGCGCTCTTTCATTCCCAGCAGGCCCAAGCCGCGCGGTTTGTCGCCGCCGGTCAGGTGGCTGTCATCGGGGTTGAAGCCACGGCCGTCATCCTCAATCCGCCCTTGAAACCAGCCATCTCGCCGGGCCAGCCGGAAGCGGACGTTTTTGGCGCTGGCGTGGCGGATGACGTTGTGCAGCGATTCCTGGAACATGCGATAGAGGGCAGTTTCCATTTCCGGGGGTAGACGGCCGTCGAACTCCGCCGCGTTCATCTTAAACTGAATCCCCGTATTCGCCAGCATGCGCTCGGCGTGGGCGCGCAGGGCGGCCACCAACCCCAGGTCATCGAGGGCGGACGGCCGTATCGCCAGGATCATATCATACATGCTGTCTGTCGTAGCGGTGATAAGCGACTTCATCTGCGCCAATTGGGCGCTGGCGGGATCGTCCTCCAGCGCGATAAACCGCTGCAGTACCTCTGCCTGCAAGGCCAGCCCACCCATCGCCTGCCCCAGTTCGTCATGAATTTCTCGCGCCAGTCGTTTGCGTTCATCCTCCTGGGCCGTGATCAACCGCGCCAAAAGCTGGCCGCGCAGGGCGCTTTGGCGGCGCAGATCTTCCGAGAGGGCGCGGTTTTCCGATTCCTCCATCTCCACCCGCTGTCCCATCTCATTAAATGCATCCACCAACTGGCCGATTTCATCCGGGTCGCCGCCAGAGAGGCGCAAATCGTGCCGTCCCCGGCCAAAGCCGGCCAACGCCTGGCCCAACAGCTTGATGCGCTTCAGCACCAACTGGTTCAGCGCCAGGTTAACCACAACCACAGTGACGATAACTGCACTCGCCAACCAGAGCAGGTTTTCCCAAAAGTCTGCCTGAAGCGCAGCCTCCAGTTCCGCCATCGGGGTGTCGGTGAGCAGTAAGGCCAGCGGTTCTTCTCCCTCCGTTTTATGGCATTCGGCGCATTCCAGACTGTTTTCCATGGGAACCATGCTGCGGAAAACGCGCTCGCCGCTGTCCAGGATTACCACGATGCTGCCTGGACGTTCCTCTTCTTCCAGGCGGTGGCAGGGCTGGCAGTCGGGGTCATCGTTGGATAATTCCTGACCGACCCCCTCGCCGTTAGGGGCAAAGATGACGTTACCTTCAGTATCCAGCAAGTAGAGGACATGGAACTGACCGGTTTTGCCAATGGCGTCCAGCAGGGACTGGGCCGACTCGAAATGGGATTCCAGGATTTCGTGGCGGAGGGACTCCTCAATGACGATGGTAAAGTTGGCGTCAATCAGGGAGGCGCTGTCTAAGACGATCGTGCGATGGCGTATCAACTGCACGGCCGTAATCCCCCCCAAAATCAGTAGTAGGGGTAAAACAATGCCCAGTGTCACTTTGGCCTGAACGCTGCTGCGAATCACGACAAAGCGACCGTGTTCCTCCCTTCTCATGGTAATCCGTCCTAGTAATTTGGTAATTTGGTAATTCGTAATTAGTTTACCACACACTACCATCCGCCAATTACCAATTACCCTTACCCTTTTCCCTACCGGCAGTCGAGGCAGTAATCTAACCAGGCCGGATGTTCGCCCAGACGGGAGACGACGGCCGTTACCTCCGCTTCGCTCACGGTTGGTTCGCCGCATTGGGGGCAAATGGCGCGAGGCGATTCGCGCAGGATGAGGAGCGGCGCTGTCGCCGGCTCACCCTGCAAATCCAGCGCCTTTTCTTCGCACACACGCTCGCATTTGTGGCAGTAAATACAAAGCGCCGGATTCAGCGCCAGCCGGGTTGCCTGCTTATCTTCTTGCATCAGCAGGGCATGGGTAGGGCAAACCTGGACGCAAAAACTGCACAGCGTACATAATTCCAGGTCAATGACGCGGGGCAGGCCGCTTTGTTTAGGGGCAATATGCTTCTGCTGCCGCGGCGGATTAAGCGCGGCGGCCAGCATGTAGCCAACGGCCGTCCACGCCGGCTCGTCCGAGTGCGCCAGACGTCGAGCCACCTGTGGCAGCCATTTCCCAGCATGGTCTTTTAGGAAGCGACGCCGGACAGTGCGCCACTGATGGGACTGTCCGGCGTCTTCCTCTTCCCGTTCTGCCAAAAATGACAAAAACTCCAATTCAACGGCTGCGTAATCCGGCAGTTCCGCTCCAGCCGTTTCCAGCCCCGCTTCCTGGTAAAGCGCCTGCAGCGCAAAGGTCTGCGGCCCCAGGAAACGGCCGTTCATGACCTGTGATTCATACATCATAACTGGAGCCAGACGGCCGTTACCCGACAGCAGCTTTTCATAAATCAACTGGCGGACGGTGGGCGAGCGCCTCGTCACTTGGGCCAGCCGTTCCACTGCCCGGCTCATCGTCGGCCATTCAAACCGGGACGCCAGACGGCTGGCCGCTTCCCAAAGCGGCCATTCCCGTCCCGGCTGACCCAGCCAGTCGGGCAGGAATTTATCGGCGGCCAGCGCCTCAGCCAGTCCGGCATACAAATCGGCCAGCGCCAGTAAATCTTCTCGCTGCTGTCGGGTCATATTCATCAGATTACTGGATGCGGCGGCGGCGCTGACGGCCGTTTTCGCTTTCCTCCTTTCCCCCCTGGATAACCCAGCGGGTCAGGAAAAAGTAAACCACCGAAGCAATTGTAATAACCGACATGACCATGAGGCCGCCGATGCCGGGCGTATTTACAAAAGCGTGTGCTAATTCGCCGAATGACATTGTTTTTCTCCTTGTCCGTATTTCGTATTCCGTATTCCGTATTCCGTATTCCGTGTTCCGTGTTCCGTTTACGGATAACGGCTTACGGATAACGGCTTACGGCTTACGGCTTACGGTTCTACACCTGCGCCGTCCGTTCGCCAAAGCGACGCGGCTCAGGCCGTTCCGGTTCTGGTTCGTGTTCCAAAGAATCCACCGTCTCCCATAATGGAATGATGGGGAATAACCGGGTAAAGATAGCGTACAACAGGCCCATGCCGCTGAACAGCGCGGCCGTGATCAGCCACTCTGTCCAGGTGGGACGATAGCTGCCCTGCACCAGTTCGTACAGTAGCCGGGGGCGCGTTTCGGTGGGGATAATCACCACGTACCGCTCCATCCACATGCCGATATTGATAAGCACTCCCGCCGTCACCATCCAGGGAATACTGTCCTTGGCCCTGAAGATGAAGATGAACAGGGGGATGAAGAAGACCAAAATCGTCATCCCCCAAAAGATGAGATAGAAATCCCCGGTAAACTTCTGCCAGAACACTTCCATCTCTTCCGGCAGGCTGCCGTAGTAAGTGGTCAGGAATTCGGCGATCATCATGTACAACCAACCCAGGGTGAAGGTGATGAGCAGCTTACGCAGGGAGTTGAACAAACCGATGGGTAAGGCGTCTTCCAGATGGTACAGTTTCCGCAAAATCGCTAAGACAATCACGACGGCCGCTGTGCCGGAGAAGATTGCGCCCAGCAAGAAGAATGGCCCGATTAAGGCGGTGTGCCAGCCAGGTTGGATGGTCATGCCAAACACCCAGGAGACAACAGTATGAACAGTGATAACGATCATAGTCATCAAAATCGCCATCGCATCCAGCACCCGCTCCAGGCGGTGATACTGATGGGAATCCCCTGTCCAGCCTAACGCCAGGATTTCATACATGCGGTGTTTCCAGGGGGGGACGTCGGTCAGCCGGTCCCGGCAGAGGGCAATGTCGGGAATGAGGGAAAGATAGAAGAAAACAATGCTGGAAAGCAGGTAGAGGGAAACGGCCGTAAAGTCCCACAACAGCGGCGATTGGAAACGGCCGTACCGGATCATATTCAACACCCGGTCCGGACGGCCCATATCAATCACAATACAGGCCACGCCAAACGGCAGGCTAAACAGCGTAATCGCCTCCGCCGCCCGCGTCAGCGGCTTGCGAAAATCTGCCCCCGTCACCCGCAAAATTGCCGAGATAAACGTGCCGGAGTGCGCCAGGCCAATAAAAAATACAAAATTGGTGATGTATACGCCCCAATAAACCGGGCGGTTCATTCCCGTCACGCCCAGACCCAGCACAAACTGACGCGCCCAGGCAGCGATCCCGGCCAGCAGGATTGACGCCAGGACGATCCAGAGAATCCGGTCGCGGCCAACCCCCTGTTTGACCGGCGCCAGAATAATTTGTTCATGTTCATTTTTAGGATGCCATGTAGCCATGATTAACCTTCCTCCAAATAAATTGTCTTAGGACGGGTGCCCGCTTCTTCCAGCAAACGGAAAGCGCGCCGTTCCTGGGACAACTGGGAAACGATTGAATTGGGGTCTTCCAGGTCGCCAAAGAAGCGGGCCTTACCAGTGCAGGTTTGCACACAAGCTGGGACGTATTCGCCAGAACGAATTTCGCGCCCTTCCGCTTCGGCGCGGGCGCGGGCCTTATGCAGACGGTGGATGCAATAAGTGCATTTTTCTACCACGCCGCGCGGCCGGATCGCTGGCCCTTCCAGATCGCCGTTGCCCATAACCCGATCCGGATTCAGGTGCTGTTCCAGCCCTTCTTCCCAGGAGGGAGCATACCAGTTAAAGTAGCGCACGCCGTAGGGGCAGGCAACGGTGCAGAAGCGGCAGCCGATGCAGCGGGCGTAGTTTTGGTGAACGATGCCTTCGTCCCCGATGAATGTGGCCTGCACCGGGCAGACCTTGACGCAGGGTGGGTTTTCGCAGTGCATACACGGCCGTGTCAAAAACCGCGACTGTTCACTGGCGATATCCCCTTCCTCAGCCCGTAGCGGGAACACTTCGTTCCACAACATTTCCCGGCCAAGTTCCGCCTCTTCCGGTGAAACAATAGGTGTGTTATTTTCAAAGCGGCAGGCGATGCTGCATCCTTGACAGGCCACACACTTGTCTAAGTCTATAACCATTGACCATCTTGCCATGATATTCCTCGTTATTCGTATTCCGTATTCCGTATTCCGTATTCCGTGTTCCGTGTTCCGTGTTCCGTGTTCCGTGTTCCGTGTTCCGATTACGGCTTACAGCTTACGGATTACGGCTACGCCGCATATACCTTCACACGGGTATTAGTGAAGGAGGCCAGGCCGGTAAACAACTCGCTGGCCGGATTCATGATTTCCAGGCCGTTCACGCCGCGATCTTTGGCCCAACGGCCGATCGCTTTGTGTCCCTGATTATGAGGCAGGGCAACCACGTCCCGGTGGATATTTTTGACCAGCCGCAGTTTGGTCTGAACCTTGCCGAAAGGGCTTTCTACCCAGACCTGCTGTTTATTTTGCAAGCCCAGTTCGGCGGCCGTTTCCGGGTTCATTTCCACCCAACTGCCCCAGCGCTCGCCGACCACCATGCCGCTGATTTCTTGCAGCGTGGGTAGGTTGGCATTGTAGCTGTGCGGCCCCAGGCTCATCAATGTGACTACGTTGAGAACAAAGGGGAATTCCTTTTCGCCGCCCTCATAGATCACATCTTCCTGGTGGGGCAAATAAAGCGCGTCGCCGCTGGCGCCCGGATTCAGGGCGGCCAGTTCGTCGTCGCTCAGGTCGCCCAGGATACAGCTTAGTTCACGGCTGAAGAAGTCGAAACGGCCGTCACGCGGCGCCCGTCTCCGGTCCGCGCCAACCACCTCGTTAATCCACTTCTCACTACCGCGGCGGGCAAAACGGTAACCCGGCGTAATCCAGACGCCTAGCTCCGTCAGCGTCTCCCAATCCGTACCCACATTTTGCAGCCGGTCTTTCAGCAGCGCTTCAAATGAATCCCAGGGCATCGCCTGCGCCACCGGGCCGCCCATCTTTTGGGCTACCTGGAGCAAGAAATCACCTGTGTTCATCGTGTCGTGCAGCGGCTCCAACACCGGCTGGCGTAAAGCCACACCGGGGTAACCCAGCCCTTCAATGTAATCATCCTGCCACCGTTCCAGGAACGTCGGTTCCGGCAGCGCCAGGTCAGCGTACTCGGCCGATTCATCCATAAAGGTGGCGAATGATACGATAAACGGAATTTTCTCAAATGCCTGGATGAATTTTTGACCGCCCGGTGTTTCATAAACCGGGTTGGCGTCATAGAGAAACATCGCTTCTACCGGGTAGCCATCCAGCGCCCGGTCAGCGACGGCCTGGTAAGCGTAACGACCAACAGGGAATACAGTTCCCGCGCCATCTATCCGTTCCGCCTCGCGTCCCGCTTCGGCCGCCGAATCAGCCGGTAGTTCCGGCCAGTCCGGGCAGTCCGGGTAACGCTGTATTTGTACGCCGCCCGGCGTTTCCAGGCTGCCCACCAGCGCGTTCAGGCAGTGGACGGCCATCGCCGTGGCTACACCGCCAAAGCCGCCGTTCAGCAAACCACCCTTCGCCGGCACAATCGCCACCGATGGCCGGTTGCCGGCAAACTCGCCAGCGATCCGGGAAATTGTCGTCGCCGGCACACCGGTGATTTGTTCCACCCGGCGCGGATCGAAGTTTTCCAGGACAAAGTTCTTGAACCCTTTGTGGTCCTTCCCGTCATCGTCCTTGAAATCTTGAAAACCAAAAGCATAGTTGTGAACGAAATCTGAATCAAAACGGCCGGTCTTGATGATAACATTGCACATAGCCAGGGCCAGCGCAGCATCTGTGCCCGGCTTAATCGAAATCCACTCGTCTGATTTGGCCCCAGAGACGCCTTCCCGCGGGTCAAAAGTGACCACCTTGCCCCGGTTGGCCCGACCCCGGTGCATGTATGATAAACCGGAAACGGTTCGCTGTGGTGTCCGGCCCGCTTCCAGCAGGCTGGCGCCGAAACTTAAAACATAATTGCTGTTTTCTAAATCATACGCAGGTAAATCATAGATACCCTGCGTCAAATAAATACCTAACTTGGCTGCTTCAATGTTCAGGCTGTCATGCGAGACGGCATTGGGCGAGCCAACTGCTTCCATGAACCGTTTCAAAAATCCGCGCATCTGGCCGCGTGTTTCGCCATAAAGCAGAGCGGCGCGTTCCGGATGACCGGCTTGCCGCAGTTCGTTCAGCTTGTCGGCCACAGTTTGAATGGCTTCATCCCAAGAGATAGGTTCCCATTGGCCCGCTCCGCGCTCGCCGGTGCGCCGCATGGGGCCAGTGAGCCGGTCGGGGTTGTAGAGCAGTTCCGGGGCCGCCTGTCCTTTGGGGCAGAGGGCGCCGACGTTGATGGGGTGCATCGGGCTGCCTTCCATCTTGACCAAGTTGCCGTCGGCGATGCGGGCTAACATGCCGCAGCCGCTGGGACACATGGAGCAGACAGTAGGGACGATGCGCTCGTTGGTGGACGTTTCCAGCCAGACGGCGCTTTGGGGATCAGACGCCAGCCGGTTTAACAGCCGGGGCGCAGTACTCATTACTGCCGCCGATCCCATCACGCCAGCGGACAAACGCAGGAATTTGCGGCGGGAAAGTGTTTCATTCATCATCGCTAGTTACCTCCACACTTTTCGGCGCCGGGGGCCGGGTTGCAGGTGAATTCAGCCGGGGGCAGGACATAGCTGTTTGGCAGGGGGTCAAGGGCGCCGGAAGAAATCCCAGCTACAAATGTGACCAGCGCTTCTAATTGATCGTCGGAGAATTGGCCTTCAAATCCAGGCATCCCGCTTCGTTCTCGGCCGCGTTCAATGGTGGAACGGATTTTGGACTCGCGTAGGCCGGAGCCGGTTAAGGCGATACCGAATAACCCTTCGCCGGCGAAGCCGTGGCAGCCAGCGCAAGAGATATCATATAGTTCGGCCCCATCATCCACCCCAGGGGCGATTAACATATCGAGGACAGGGACCTGGTCGGGACGGCCGTTGGCCGCCCACAGTAAGCCGCGTAACGTCCGCGGCCCGCCACCGCCAGGATTGACATGACAGGTAGCGCACGCCTCGCTGGTGCGGGCAGCGTATTCAGGCAAGGCATGGGCGGGGCGTTCTTTTGTCATCAGCCCGGTGACAAAAATCGTCCCTACCGCAAGAAATACCAGCGCGCTCACTTGCAGAGTTTTGACGAAGTTCGCTTGTTTCATAGCACACCTTTGTAATTCACAGAAAAAGGGGATGGGCGGAAAAATCCCCCCATCCCCTGGTTAACCTATTTCAAAATCGTTTTATTCAGTCGGCAGGGTTTGGGCATATGCCATCAAATTAACGATATCTTCCCAAGAAAAGCCCAACCGCAAGCCAGCCGGCATTTGTTCGCCCGGTTGACCGAAGGAAGCTTTGTTTATGAACTCCCAGGGATTGTCGCTGGCAACGGTGCCCACAAACTCTTTCTCCTCGCCATCAGCGAAGTCAATGTCAGTCCCCTCAGGCCCATGACACTCTGCGCATTCGCTGAAGAAAGCCTTGCCCGCATCCGCATCGCCATTGACGGTCTTGTCGGCGTTAATGTATTGTGTTTTGTCAATCATACCTTCCTGGATGAAGGCAACCAATGCGCCCAGCTGATCCTCGCTCATAAATTGCGAGAAGTCATGATTCTCAGCAGTCAGCGCCGCCACAATCTCGTCAGCGCTCTTATCTTGCACGGCGAAGATGCCGGAGAAGCCGGTCGCGTGCGAGCCAGAGGCGTACACGCCATCTACTCCCTGGTAATCCCAGCCGTGACATTCCTTGCAGCGCCAGGTGTCAGCGCCGCTGCGGGTGTTGCTGTCCTGAGTCGCCCACAGGGGTTGATCGCCTTCGGGAGCATCTAAGCTCAAGGCTTTCATCCAGTTGTCATACATACGGCCGCCCATCGCAACCGGATCGTTCTGAGGCAGGGTGGCGACGTAAGCAATTACGTCGGCCATTTCCTGGTCTGTCCAACCGGCGTCTATGGCTGAAGGCATCTCTGTATCCGGTTGTCCAAAACGGACTTTGGCTAACAGTTCCAACGGGTTATCGTTGGCAATGGTAGCCGGGTATTCCGGTTCAGCGTCGGAATGGAAATTGATCGCCAACCCTTCGGGGCCGTGACAGTCAGAGCAGGTGTCGTCAAACAGAGTCTGCCCATTGGCTTCGTCTCCGGTCAGGTCTAAAACGTTGCCGGCAGGAGCCATTTCTTCGCTGATGAAGAGAGCCAGGTCGGTGAGGGCCTGCTCATCCATGACGGTGGAGAAATCATGGTCGGGATTGGTGGAGCCCTGGAGCATCGCCAAAACGTCGGCAGCGGGGGCGCCGGCCAGGTCAAGGATACCGGCGAAACCAGTCATGTGGGAGCCGGAACCGTAAGCGCCGTCTACGCCCTGGTAATCCCAACCGTGACATTCTTTACAGCGCCAGGTGTCGGCGCCGCTGCGGCTGTTGCTGCTCTGGGTTGCCCATAGAGGTTGGTCGCTTTCGGGGGCGTCCACACCGGAGGTTTCAAACCAGTTGTCGTACAATCGGCCGCCGCGAAGGGAGTCGCCAAACAGTTCCACGACGGGTTCAGCAGCGGCTGGTTCTTCGGCAGCAGCCGGTTCTTCAACAGCGGCTGGTTCTTCAGCGGCAGCCGGTTCTTCAGCGGCAGCCGGTTCTTCAGCAACCGGTTGTTCTGGTGCAGCCGGAGCTTCTGGGGCGGCCGGTTCTGCACTGCCGCCGCAAGCTGCCAGCGCCAGCGCCAGGACGCCGAGCGAAACTAACACAATGAATAAAGTTTTCTTTGACATCTAATCCTCCTAAAAGGTACGAAAAGTCTCTTCTGGCCGAAATAGTTAAGTTATTAGTAATTTGGCAGGTTAAGAATTTTTTCGGCCATCTCCCTGCTATCCCGGTAAAAATTAAAGAATCATTAGTGAAAATGGTATCACAACAGGCTGTCGCAAGGTGTCGTAATTTTGTTCCTAAATGTCGCAAATGTGTCCAGATCTGAAAATTATGCCGAAAACTTGATTAGCAACTGTTATAATGAAATCATGGTTTAAACATCTTTTTTTGTGATTGCAGCCTGGTTGGCAGGTATGTGATCTAAGAGATTAATGAATGAAGAGTCTTAGATTTAAGTTGAGCGTCAAAGAACGGCAATTTCTTCTACAGCGTGTTAACCTGATACGATACGGGCTGCCGCTGGCGCTATTCGGAATCGTGGTCGTTTTCGAAGCGCGGGAACATGGACTGGCTCAAGGAAGGATCAATTTAGGAACTACTTTTGCTTCTGACGTTCTGCTTTTTGGCATTATCGGGCCAACGGCCGTTTTTATTGTTCTTTCCTATATTATGCGGCTGTTACAATGGGAAGTTGCTGCGGCCAATGAGCTGGAAGCTTTGAACGAAAACCTGGAAAGAATGGTGGCTGAACGCACAGATGCACTGGCAGCGCGCAATCTTGAATTGGCCGCCGCCAACGCCGAATTACAAAAACTAGACCAGATGAAATCTGATTTTGTATCGTTGGTGAGTCATGAATTACGCGCCCCGCTGACCACATTAAATGGCGGCCTGGAATTGGCGCTGCAAGAAGCGACAGATATGTCGCCCCAAGCTCGCCGTATCCTCAGCGTGATGACACGTGAGAGCGCCCGACTAACGCAGTTGGTCAAGACTATTTTAGATGTTTCTCAACTGGACGCGGGGCAGTTATCGCTGAATCTGGGACCGGTGGCTGTTATGCCGCTGTTAAGACGGGCGGTTGAGATTATCTTCTCGCATGATGAACGGCCGCTTGTTTGGGACACCGGACATTATTTGCCGCCATTATGGGTAGATGAAACATATGTGGAAGAGATTATCCGCAATTTACTGCGCAACGCCCAAAAGTATTCGCCGCCGGGAACGGCCGTTGAAATTCAGGCCCAACTTCGCGGCGAGTGTGTCCAAATTGCCATTACCGATTATGGTCCTGGTATCCCACTGGAAGAACAGGCACATATTTTTGACCGATTTTACCGGCGGGCGGAGCGTGATCGCGTGGCTACGCCCGGCTGGGGACTGGGCCTATTTTTCGCGCGGGCGTTAGCGGAAGAACATGGGGGAACCCTGACGGTAACCTCTCCGGTGCATGAGGCAGCCGATGCGCCAGGGACACGATTTACACTCGCTCTACCGGTAACGGCCGAGGTGCCTGACGATGGCGAAGCTATTATTAATTGACGATGATGAAAGCCTGACCGAGTTATTGGGCAATTTTTTGGCGCATCAAGGGCATACAATTGGTGTGGCCCATGACGGCAGCGATGGCCTGCGCCAATTCTTCACCCAGCAGCCGGACATGGTTGTGTTGGATGTGACGATGCCGCATCGCAATGGTTGGGAAACATTGGAGCGTATCCGGGAAATGTCGGACCTGCCGGTCATTATGCTCACGGCCAGGGATGAGGAGTCTGATATTTTGCACGGCTTTTCCCTGGGAGCAGACGATTACGTGACCAAACCGTTCTCCTTTGCCCAATTATCGGCGCGGATTAACGCGGTACTCGGCCGTGCCGGCCGCACTCAGGATGACGAGCAACTACATTTGAAGCATGGCGGGTTAGAAGTGGATGTCAGCACCAAACGGGTCTGGCGCGATGACGAGATGATTGCGCTGACGCCGACGGAATTTAAATTATTGGTGGCGTTGATGCGGCGAGCGGGTGAAGTCGTATCGCCGGAGGAACTGGTCAGCGAAGTGTGGGGGGAACAGTACGCAGGCGAAATCGGCCACGTGCGCCGCTATGTATGGCATTTACGGAAGAAATTGGAGCCGGATTCAGAAAATCCCACCTATATTCATAATGAGCGCGGTTTTGGCTACCGGTTCCAGGTGTAACGTCTAAGCTCGACTTTGTACATTCCTAACAGATTGCTTCCAAACCGTACTCGACCGCGTGGGTTTGTATTCAAATAATATTTGCATGTCACTCTTTTTATGCGATGTTCAAATATTCGTACTCGAGTAAAGTTGCATTGAC
>JAJRYT010000086.1 GCA_024275635.1 Chloroflexota bacterium
TCAATGCAACTTTACTCGAGTACGAATATTTGAACATCGCATAAAAAGAGTGACATGCAAATATTATTTGAATACAAACCCACGCGGTCGAGTACGGTTTGGAAGCAATCTGTTAGGAATGTACAAAGTCGAGCTTAGGACTCCATTTCCAAAAAGGACTTGCCAAGCTGGGACGAAAACGATACCATGCACGCCAAAAAATAAAACACGAGAAGAGGAAACATGTTCGAAGTACAAGGCGTCTATGCTAACCGCAAAGGCAAATACACCGTTTTAGCCATCCATCCACCCAAGATGAGCGTTCGCTACGAAGACGGCAGTCAAGCCGAGCTAAATATGAATATGCAAAGCCGCATTTGGGAAAATATCGTGGTCGAGCAAGAAGCGAAGCAGGCCAAAGTTGCCAGCCGTCTGGCCCGCAAAGGGGCCAGTCAGACCCGGTTCTATATCAAGGCCATCAGCATCCCCGATGCCGCCGAACTCATGTTCCCCGGCTGGCATGAAAAAGTAATCATGGCGGCCAACGTAAACATCAACCAGGTCAAAATCGGCACACGAATCCTCTACTATGCTATTGAACCCCAGGTCTTTTTCGCTGTCGCTACCGTCACCGGCGCAGCGTTTGCAGCAAACCCCAAAGAGTATTTCTTTACTAACGATCTGGCAAAAGCCAATTTCTTTCCTGTTGATATGGATGCTTTCGCTGTCACCTTATCACACGGCGTCAGTTCCGATTCGGTAGATATGGAAAGTTATCCGGCCCTCAGAAAAATGACTATTCAACCAGAGTCTTTTCTTGAAATCAGCGAAGACGATTTCGAGCTGTTGTCCGAAATATTGACAGAAGTGAGTGAAGACGAAATTGAAGAAGGGGAAAACGACGATTTCGAAGAGGAAGATGACGAATAAATGGATAAGAAAGCGTATATTCTGGTTAGCGTAGCCTGGCCTTATGCCAGCGCTGATATTCATCAAGGCAATGTCACCGGTTCCTACCTGCCGGCGGACATTTATGCCCGGTTTCACCGACTCAAGGGCAATCATGTTTTGATGGTTTCTGGCTCTGACAGTCACGGCACACCGGTTACGGTTAAGGCTGAAGAAGAAGGCAAGACGCCGCTAGAAATCGTGGACATTTATCACGGCCGTTTTCTCAACGTCTTCCAGGGCTTGGGCCTCACCTACGACCTCTTCACCCACACCGATACCGAAAATCACCACCAGGTCACCCAGGACTTATTCAAGGCGCTGCTGGATAACGAATACCTGTATCGCAAAACAACGGCGCAAATGTATTCGCCCAAGTCCGGCAAATTCCTGCCCGACCGCTATGTCACCGGAACCTGTCCCAACTGCGGTTACACCCGCGCCCGCGGCGACCAATGCGACAATTGCAACACTTTATTCGAGAGCGCCAGCGAACTCATCAATCCACGCAGTAAAAACGATGACAGCGCCCTGGAACTGCGCGACACCGAGCATTACTTTCTTGATTTGCCGGCCATTGCCGAAGACGGCCTGGCCGACTGGATTCAAAAAGATAAAGAGCGCTGGCGACCCCAGGTGATCAACTTCACCAAAAACCTGATTCTGGAAGAAGGGTTGATCGGCCGCGCCGTCACCCGCGACATGGATTGGGGCATTGCCGTCCCCGTTGCCGGCTGGGACACCAAAGTCATCTACGTCTGGTTTGAAGCGGTCATCGGCTACCTATCCGCCTCTATCGAATGGGCCAAAAATCAAGGCCAGCCGGAAGCATGGAAAAACTGGTGGTACAATCCCGAAGCACGCACAGTTTACTTCATTGGCAAAGACAACATCCCCTTCCACGCCATCTTTTGGCCGGCCCAACTACAGGGTGCGAAGCGGCTGTATGAAACAGACAACAGCAAACGACTCAATCTGCCCTATGATGTGCCGGCCAACGAATTCATGAACATGGAAGGCCGGAAAATCAGCGGCAGTCTGCATTGGGGCGTTTGGATGGAGGAGGCGTTGGAACGGCATGACCCGGATCCGCTGCGTTATTACCTGACGGCCGTTATGCCTGAAACCCGCGATTCTGACTGGAGCTGGCACGGCTACGTCGAACGCAATAACGCCGAACTCGTCAGCAACTGGGGCAATCTGGTTAATCGCGTCCTCAACATGATTAAACGGTACTTCAAAGGCGTCGTGCCTGATCCCGGCCAGCTGACTGCACAAGATACGGCGCTGTTAAACGCCATTGATGCCGGGTTCGACAGCGTCGGCCACCTGTACGACGCCTGCAAATTCCGCGCTGCAACCCAGGAAGTCCTGCGCCTCTCCACGTTAGTCAACCAATACCTGGAAGAAACCAGCCCCTGGACCACTGCTAAAACCGATTTAACAGCCACGGCGCGGTCGTTATACACGGCCGTTCAAGCCATCAATGCGCTCAAAATCCTTTGGTCGCCCATTCTACCTTTCACCAGTCAAAAGCTGCATGAAATGTTGGGGGAAAACGGCCGCCTCTTCGGTATACAGAAAGTGGAAACCTACCAGGAAACAGGTCGCAGTCACACCGCCCTCACCTACGATGCCGCCGGCGCAGTCGGCGCTTGGGAGCGAACCGCTGTCCCCATCGGCCGTCAACTACCCAAACCCAAACCGCTCTTCAAAAAGCTGGATGAGGGCGTGGTGCAGGACGAACTGGCCCGGCTCGGTCAGCCCCCAGACTAAGGAAGCGTTCGTTTATAACTTTGGCGTTTGGGAACTTGTAATTGAGTAAATGGTAACTGGTAATTGGTAATTACCAGTTACCATTTATCGGTAGAGAACTTCCGCCAAGCTGTACTACTACTATTATGGCAGCGAGCCAATGAGATACAGGTCTACTGTTCCCGTAATCAGGTAGCCAATGGCGATTTTGTCACCGGCTGGAGAAAGCGTGAAGTGAGGCAGGTAACTCGGAATAACGGGCACACTTTCAGCAAAGCGCACCCCCAGCGAATCCCGATCCAGAGCCGCCAGCGTCATCCCGCCCGCCCCATCCTCGGCAAACGTCCAAAGCAAATCTCGCGCCTCGTCCAGTCCAAATACCTGCTGTCCCTGGGGCAAAACCCGCCCCGTCGGTTGGCCGGTGTCGCCATCCAATTCCAGCGGGCCGACAAAAAGGGCGTTCCGGCCGGGGTCAAAGAAGAGCATGTCGGCCGTCGTCGCCACTTCCCGCATTTGGGGGAGAGAAACCTGGCCGGTGCGGGCATAACCGGCGCCGCCGTCGTACACATCCACCGTCTTTTCTGTCGCCCGGTAAACGAACAGCCGGTTAGCCGTCTCGTTGACGGCAACTTGTAACTGTCCCGGCCCGCCGCCGGTATCGCCGCTTTTGAAATCAGGCACGGTGATTGTGGTCACCGAGGCCATTGTCTCCCAATTGGCGACGGCCACCTGTCCAAATTCCGGGTAGGCGGCGTAGGCCAGGTGATGCGTTGAATCAATCGCCAGGTCGGGCAGACGGTCGGTGCTGCCCGGCGGCAAATCAAGAGAGATTGTACCTAACGCTTGTTGACGGCCGTTCTCGATATCATACACCATGAGCGCGCTTTCCCAGGCGTTGAGAACGATCAGACGCCGGTTGTCGCTGCCGGCGCGAATGGGAATCGGCCAGAATCCGGCTTCAAAGCGCTCAAATGCGCCGCTGTCCAGATTGTATGCGGCCAGGTAACTGCCGCCCAGACGGCTGTTGACGAACAGGGTACGGCCGTCCGGGGAGAAAACAATCCCTTCGACACTGTCGCCCAGGCTCAGGGGTACAGCTTCGGCATAGGCGCCAGCGTCCACGCTCCAAACGGTTGAGGCGTCGCCGTTGGGAATGTAGAGACGGCCGTTAGCCGGGTTCAAGGCCAGTTGGTGGATTTTGCGGCCAAAATTAAGCTGGGTCGTGACACGGCCGTTGAGGTCATACGCTTGCAGCGCCCCGCCCATCGCCGCCACCTGCCCGGCGGACGGCCGTTCCAGTGAAAGGAGATGGAGCGTTTGCGCCTCCGGATCATACAGCATGTCCTGAACCACACCCTGCCCTTGCCAGGCAAAAGAACCCAGGGTCTCCCCCCGGCGATCAAGCTGAATCACCTGACGGGAACCGCCCACCAGAAGAAACTCGCCAGCCGGATCAGCGAACAGGTATCCGACGCGGCCGGGGTAAGGATAATCGTACACAATCTCATCCATCACCTGACCGCTGTCCGGGTCAAGAACGTAGATGCGCCGCTGCGTTTCCTGGCTGAAGGAGCCGAGGACGTAAATTTCGTCATGGGCAGCATTGAAGGCCATTGAGCCAGTGTCCAGCCCCATCTCGTTGGTAGCGGCGACCTGCTCCAGAGTACGGCCGTCAAAAGCGCGAAATCCCGGCTCGGTTCCGGCCGTCAGGTAAAGGCGAGTGCGACCAGTGTCCACCAGAGCAAAATGAGCCACGAACCGCTCGCCCAGAGGAACCGGCCCGGCCATGTCGCCGCTGTTCAGGTCAATCCGGCTTAACTGGGCGCTGGCGGCGTTGAAAATGTAGAGATAGTTGGCCGCCGGGTCCAGGTACAGATATTTCAGAGCGCCTACCGGCACACCGGAATCTATGGTGTCCACCCATGCCTCGGTTGTCCCATCCAGGACGGCGATGTACTGGCTCATAATGCCGGAGACATAAACCAGATTGCGGTCGGGATCGGCAGCGGCAGAGAAGAGTTTGACCACATTATCGGGAACGGGCCGGTTTTGCAAAGCCAGCAGGCTGACGGTTTGATTGAAGCAGAGCGTTTGGTCGCAGTCGGGCAGCGGCATGGGGGTGGGATTGGGTACGGCCGTTGCCGCTGGCGGCGCTGTGGGGAACAGGGGTGTGTCGGTGTCGGCCGGCTGGGTCGGCGGCGGGGCTGACAGTCGGGTGGGCCGGGCCGGGCGCGTTGGCGCGGCCGGGTTACAGGCGGTTAGCACAAGCAGGAAAAGGAGGAGGAGGGAGAGGAACGGCCGTTGTTGATCCATGGAAATACCTCTTGAATGGGGGGATGGTTTCGGCCTTCATTGTAAACAAAAGAGGAGGCGGGGGATACGGCCGTTTGGTACCATCCAATCAACGACCGTTTCTAGTTTCTAGCAGTTTATCGGAAAAAGAAAAATGGGACGCAGATTTCTCCGACAGCCTGCTAGGGCAATTGCATACTCTGATCGCCGATGAATGGAATTCATTGGCTGAGACAGGAAACCTGCTGAAGCAGGTTGAAGAATGACCGTTTTAGTGCGCTTTAGTGTAATGATCAAAGGTTGCTCGGAGTTCTCTGTAGCCGCGAAATCCTTTTCACGCTCTGGCTGCGCAGTGTAGAAATCGCATTTGCAGCCAAATCTTGGATTTTGACTAACCCTTGATCATTACATTTAGTGCGCTTTAGCGTACTTTTTATGACAGGCGCCGGTTTTCAACCGTCGCCGACAAGCACAAATGGGAGTATGCAATCACCCTACGACCGTTTCGCCAACGTTGTGTATAATAGCCGCCTATGAGCGATGATAAAAAAGTAATCTATTCCATGATCCGGGTGGGTAAAGTTGTCCCGCCTAACAAGCAAATCCTGCGCGATATTTCCCTTTCCTACTTCTACGGCGCGAAAATTGGCGTCTTGGGGCTGAATGGAGCCGGTAAATCCACCCTGCTTAAAATCATGGCCGGGGTAGATACAAACTTTCTGGGAGAGACGGCCGTGGCCCCCGGCTATACCATCGGCTATCTGGAACAAGAACCCCAACTTGACGACAGCAAAACCGTCCGCGACATCGTCGAAGAAGGGGCGCAAGAAACGGTAAACGCGCTGCGCGAATTCGACGAACTCAACATGAAATTCGCCGCGCCGATGAGCGATGACGAGATGAACGCCCTCATCGAAAAACAGGGCAAACTGCAAGACAAACTAGATCGCCTGAACGCCTGGGACTTAGACAGCCGCCTGGAACTGGCCATGGACGCCCTGCGCACCCCGCCAGGAGAAACCTCAGTCGCCACCCTCTCCGGCGGCGAACGGCGGCGCGTCGCCCTCTGCCGCCTTCTGTTGCAGCAGCCCGACATCCTGCTCCTCGACGAACCCACCAACCATCTCGACGCCGAATCCGTCGCCTGGCTGGAGAAACATTTGCGCGACTACGCCGGTACGGTCATTGCTGTTACCCACGACCGCTACTTTCTGGACAACGTCGCCGGCTGGATTTTGGAGCTAGATCAGGGGTACGGCATCCCCTGGAAAGGTAATTATTCCTCCTGGCTGGCCCAAAAACAAGACCGGCTGCAACGGGAAGAAAAAAGCCAGTCGGCCCGGCAGCGCACCCTACAGCGCGAGTTGGAATGGATCAAGATGACGCCCAAGGCCAAACATACTAAATCCAAAGCCCGCCTGAACCAATACAATGCGCTGGTCGCTCAGGAAATGACCAAACGGGCTGAAGAAATGGAAATCTACATTCCGCCGGGGCCGCGCCTGGGCGATGTCGTCATCCGCGCCGATGGGGTGCGTAAGGGATACGGCGCTAATCTGCTTTACGAAAATCTGACATTCGACATTCCACCCGGCGCGATTTTGGGTGTGATTGGCCCTAATGGCGCCGGCAAAACGACCTTGTTTCGTATGATTGTGGGGCAGGAAAAGCCGGACGCCGGAACATTGGTCGTCGGGCAGACAGTGGATCTGGCTTACGTCGATCAGAGCCGCGATACGCTCGACCCGGATAAAACGGTTTGGGAAGAGATCGCCAATGGCGAAGACACGCTTCAATTAGGCCACCGACGCACGAATTCACGCGCTTACGTGGCCCGGTTTAACTTTACCGGCAGCGATCAACAGAAGAAGGTGGGGGCGCTTTCCGGCGGCGAGCGCAACCGGGTACATTTGGCCAAGATGCTCAAATCGGGGGCGAATCTCTTGCTGCTGGATGAACCAACAAATGACCTGGATGTGAACACGCTGCGGGCGCTGGAGGAAGGGCTGCTTAATTTTGGCGGATCGGCCGTTGTCATTACGCATGATCGCTGGTTCCTGGATCGGGTAGCGACGCACATTCTCGCCTTTGAAGGGGATAGCCGGGCGCATTGGCACATTGGCAATTACAGTGAGTATGAGGCGGACCGACAGCGGCGATTGGGGGCAGCAGCAGATCGGCCACACCGAATTACTTACCGCAAACTACGTCGTGATTAATTAACCATCTGATTTGTAACCGTTCAGCCGCCAACAGACTTTTGAAGTTTTGCAGTCGAGTACACAACCACACATAGTGTCAAAACTTCAAAAGTCTTCAGGGGGGAGTGAACGCTTACGCCGATTTCTTAAAGAGATCGGATGTTATTGGACTTCGCTAAACGAAGGGAAACATATGAGTATTATGGATACCCAACTGCGGGATTATTTGAACAGCCTGGTTCCGCCTCGTCCGCCGGAATTGCAGGCAATGGAAGCTTACGCCCAGGAACATCATTTTCCCATCATTGGCCCGGCGTCCGGCCAATATTGCTATCAAATGGCACGATTGATTGGCGCGAAACGGGTGTTTGAATTGGGATCGGGCTA
This sequence comes from Chloroflexota bacterium, assembly GCA_024275635.1. Classification (GTDB taxonomy): domain Bacteria; phylum Chloroflexota; class Anaerolineae; order Promineifilales; family Promineifilaceae; genus JACKCC01. The sequence goes on from JAJRYT010000086.1 coordinate 7,563, forward strand.
CGGTTATTCGACGGCCTGGTTCGCCCGGGGTGTGCGGGATAATGGCGGCGGTCAAGTTTATCATGTGGTCTGGCACGAAGGGCTGTCAAATCAGGCTAAAGGGCATCTGGGACGGTTGGGCTTTGACAGCATCGTCTCTTATATTGTGGGCGAGGCGGTGCAGTCGCTGCAGGAAATGGATGGCCCGTTTGACTTGATCTTTCTGGACATTAACAAGGACGGCTATCCGAAGGCGCTGCCGGTGATCGAGGAGAAGCTGCGGCCGGGCGGTGTGTTGATTGCGGATAATGCGTTGTGGAACGGCCGTATCTTCGACCAAACAGACCAATCCCCGGCCACAGCCGCCATTCGTGAATTCACCCAACTCATCACGGCTTCGCCCAACTGGATCGTCTCCCTGGCGCCCATTGGCGACGGCCTGATTATGGCGACAAAACTGTGAGCGCAGTTGTCATTCGCGCCATGAGCGTCCAGGATTATGATGCGGTTGTTGCCTTGTGGCAGGCATGCCCAGGCGTCGGCTTAAGCAGCGCTGATTCACAGGAGAGCATTGCCCGGTATTTGGCGCGTAATCCCGGTTTGAGTTTTGTGGCCGAGAATGAGGAACAGCTTATGGGCGCGGTTTTGTCCGGGCATGACGGCCGTCGCGGATATGTTCATCATCTGGCCGTGCATCCTGCCTATCGCCGCCAGGGAATGGGGAGGGCATTGGGGGGGCGTTGTTTAGCGGCGTTAGCGGACGCGGGCATCCAAAAATGCCATCTGTATGTTTTTGCCGCCAATCAAGGCGGCGTCGCTTTTTGGCAGAACACCGGCTGGACACTGCGCGATGATCTGTTCATGATGTCGTATTACACCAACAACGAGTAAGGAATGAGGATTGAATGACCTACGTAACTGAGATTGGAGACTGGAGACTGGACTAATCTCTAATCTCCAGTCTCCAGTCTCCAGTCTCCCACAAGTTATTTAATCCTCGCTCCTAAATAAAAGCAATGACAGAAGCTAATAAACCCAACTTACCTCTCCCGGCGCCTTTGCGCGGCGCTGAATTGGGGTCGTTTGCTCACAATACAATTGCCGTGCGGCTGCCGGATATTGCCCGGCGCGTATTAGCCGAGAATGAATTTCCGCCGGATGTAGCCCATGACCTGGAAAGGTTGATTGCCGAACTGCCAAACGGCCGTATCCGCCCCCTGACCGATACCGCCGACTGGGACGAATACACCAATGTTTATCCAAACCACAACTGGTTGGAACCGCCCTGGTTTTTCGCCGAAACCTATTTCTACCGCCGGGTGTTGGAGGCCACCGGCTATTTTAGCGCCGGGCCAACAATGAACGTCGATCCCTTTGCCCGGCAAAAACGGCGCGGCTTGACAGCCACGATGGACAGCAGCCGCGCCCTGGCGGCCAATTTGAACGACTGGCTGGCTGAGGGCTGGCATGAAGCGGCTTTTCGCCGCTTGCTGGCCGTTGATTTATGGGGGAACCAGGCCGATTTAAGTATGTGGCCGGCCGGGGAAGCAGGAAACCCCAATCACGCTGACCAACGGGCACAGCAGGAACACGTTTTGGCCGATGAGACAACGGCCGTTTTCCACCACCTGACAACCCGACGACAAGGCCACGCGACTACCCGACTGGACTTCATCATTGACAACGCCGGGTTTGAACTGGTCTGCGATTTATGCCTGGCTGATTATTTGTTGAGCAGCAAAGCTTGTGAGACGGTTCGCTTCCACCTCAAAAACCATCCGACGTTTGTTTCTGACGCGCTTATCCGGGACGTGGAAGCAACGATCTCGTTTTTGGCTGGTGATGCGGACGAACCGGTTCAGGCGTTGGCGGGAAGATTAGCGGGGTATCGGGAGAACGGCCGTTTCCAACTCCACACCCATCCCTACTGGACATCTCCCCGGCCCGGCTGGGAGATGCCCGATGATTTACGCGCCGAACTACGTTCCGCCACCCTCATCATCAGCAAAGGCGACGCTAACTACCGCCGTCTGCTCGGCGACCGTCATTGGCCATATCATACACCCTTTGCTCAAGTTGTCTCTTACCTCCCGGCTCCCCTCGTTACCCTGCGCACCCTCAAATCAAATGTCCTCGTTGGGTTAGCGCCGGGCCAGGAAGTAATGTTAAATCAAAAAGACCCCAACTGGCTCACAAACGGCCGTTGGGGTCTCATTCAGTCAGCCGGCGTCTAGTTTTAGTTTTTAGACAGGGCTATTTTACTGGCTTCAAGATAAACCGGGTCTTTAACCGCAATCGAAAAAGCCCGTTTAGCGACATCCGCGCGATTTTGCTTCAAATATAATAATCCCAACGTAAAAAAGGCCGCTGGTAAACGTAAGCCGCCATTGATCGCCTTTTCATAACAGCCAACAGCATCTTCAATGTGGTCCCGCGCCTCAAAGTCCATCCCTTGCCCCACAAGCGCATCTCGTTCCAATTTACTCAGGTCAGCCCCGGCATCAATGCCATTATCTTCTTCGCGGAAAATTTCCTCGGCCAACCTGTCTTGAGCTATCTGATGCGCCTTTTCAACTGGCCCCAGTTTGGTCTGTTGTGCCGGCGGCTGCTCCTGCTTTTCGGCGGCAAAAATACTGGCCATCTGGCGAACCATTTGCGTCATGCCATCTTCCGATTCGGCCGTTAAGGGAGCGGACTCTTCACCATCTTCCGGTTTTTGTAAGGCGTCAATCCCTTCCCGAATAAGTCTGGCGGCCATATTGACATCTTCATTATCGGGATCGAGCCGCTGCGCCGCCTGGCACATTTGTAACGCTTTCCGTTTGTCCCCCCGGTCATCCAAAATTCGGGCAATAGCCAGATATTCACGCACAGCGTCACGGAGGCGGTTTTGACGCTGAAAAACCATGGCCAGCCGCCGGTGGGCGGCCAGCAGTCCCGGTTCGAGGCGTACCGCCAACTGCCACATGCCGATAGCCTCGTCAAACTTGCGCTGGCGCAGCAGCAGCTCGCCAGCCGCCATGTAAGTCCGCCCGGCATCGGTTAACTGCCCCAACCGCTCCTGAATATCGGCAACCTTGCGTAAATAGGAGAGATCGCCGCCGGAGTAGCGGGCGGCCAGTTTGTAGCAGTCCAGGGCTTTAGGGAGCTTCTTCAAGCCAAAGCAGGCTTCACCCAACCCAACATAAGGCATTGGTTCCTTAGGAAATTCGCTGATCGCCAACCGGAAAGCGCCCATCGCTTTCGGCCAGTTTTCATCAGCGTTATATTGAAATCCTTTTTTGAGCGCTTTTTCAAATCGGGCGCGGTTTTGAGCCACTAACTTACTCCATTGACAACAATGGTTATTCCTATACTAACTTTCCGCCCCCCCTAACGATATACCAGGAATCGTCTCCCGGCAACCAAATTAGTACTAATTTCACCAAGAATCAGTCTTTACTCTCTTTCGGATTAGCATTCCAGGAGACCTCTGAGCGTAACTGGCGACACAATTCAATCAGTTCCTTAATGCGTCCTCGCCGGTCAAGATATTTGACCAGCTCTCTGGCTTTCTCCTGTTTCGTATCACCCTTTATATTTTCATAGTCTTCGCCGAGTCGAAAACACAAGTCGTTCAGTTCGCCATCGTCAAAATGATTATTCAGCTTGTCAGCTAATGCAACCAAATTTTTAGCCTGTTTCCGCTTATTGACGATGGGGAATTGATCGCCTGCTGCTTGTGTCAGGTCAATTAAGTGTTGTTGAACGGTTTGTAACCTTTCCTCGCGTTGTTCAGCAGTAGCGTTTGGATTCACATCGATGCGCGGTGAAATTATTATCTGGTTAAAAGAAGTATCATCAACGACTATATCAATGCTGCATTGAGCAATTGAGTATGAGAACCCCAACTCATGATCAAGCCCAACCACATACCTTTGCCCATCTATTGAACTATGTCGGTAGGATTCAAACCAGCTTTTAAACGTAGCATAATTAATTCCAAGAGGTGTAGTATTCTGGTGATGCTCTGTACCTATTTTTCGCTCTTCTCGACTGGAAACGGCCGTTTCAGTTCCCCCCACGTCCACGACAAGCCCGTAATTTCTCAGCCGTCTTTCTAGGTATTGTCAAAGCTCCGCACCGTGCTGGTTCATTTGGTTAATCATACGGGTTCGTTTATCGTTCATACGGATCAGGTCAATTTTACCGATGGCTTTTTTGTTTAAATAAGAGCCCTGTATGCCCGATGGAAGCACGTAAGCATTGCCATCCCACATCTGCACTGGCTCCCCATGTGTATTTTGTAAATGGCGTTCCGCCTCTCGCCTCTCCTCATCTGTCATTAAAAAATCCGCCTCAATAAGCAACACACGCCGCTTCTTGGGGTCATCACGCAAATAATTACTCGCTAACTGATTCCTGGTATCTACTAAAGTATAGAAACGAGGCCAGGTGTCGTCAGGCAAAGTCTGGCTGTATTCGTTGACCAAATGTGATAAGTTTGCCGTCGCATCGTCTATATTCCCGTCGAAAAGTAACTCAGTCATATTTCGCACTCCAAACAAATAGTCGCTCGTATGACGCAGACGGCCGTTTCCACCACCTAACCATCAACCCCGCATATTAGACGGCCGTCGCCTTTTATCCACATTATAACCAGTTCAGCGGTAAGGCTCACTGCTGCCGCGGCCGGTACTGCAAGGCTTCCGCCAGGTGAGCCGGTTGGATAGCTTCTTCACCAGCCAAATCGGCGATGGTACGGGCGACTTTGAGGATGCGATGGAAAGCGCGGGCGCTCAAGCTCATCTGGCTCATGGCGCTTTTCATCAAGCGACGGCCGGTTTCATCCAGTTGGCACAGTTCGCGCACTTCGCTCGGCCCCATGTCGGCGTTGCAATAAAGGTCGTTGTCTTGGAAGCGCTTGGTCTGGCGTTCGCGGGCGGCTTCTACCCGGCTGCGGATAATGGCGGAGGGTTCGTTGCGGGCAACGGCCGTTAACTTCTCAAAATCCACTCGCGGCACCTCCACATGCAAATCAATCCGGTCCATTAACGGGCCGGAAATACGCTTTTGGTAACGCGTAATCATCGCATTAGAACACGAACAGGCATGAGTCGGATCGCCATAATAGCCGCACGGACACGGGTTTTGGGCGGCGATGAACATGAAATTAGCCGGATACGTCACCGTACCGCTGGCGCGCGAAATGGACACTTCGCGTGGATTCCCTTCCAACGGCTGGCGCAATACTTCAATTAGATTTGACCTAAACTCCGGCAGTTCATCGAGAAAAAGCACGCCTCTGTGGGCCAGGGAAATTTCGCCGGGGCGCGGCCAGGCGCCGCCGCCCACCAACCCGGCGTAACTGATGGTGTGATGCGGCGCGCGAAACGGCCGGTTCCTGATCAACGGCGTATCCGCTGGCAGCAGCCCGGCCACACTGTAAATCTTCGTCACCGCCAAAGCCTCATCCACCGACATGCGCGGCAAAATGCCGGGCAGTGATTTAGCGATTAACGTCTTGCCGGCTCCCGGCGGGCCGGACATCAACATGTTATGACCGCCGGCAGCGGCCACCTCCATCGCCCGCTTCACATGCTCCTGCCCCATGATGTCGGCAAAATCGGCAGCGTAAACTGGGTCCTGGCTAAATGCTTCCTGTAAATCAACTGTGAATGGCGCAATGGGTCGCAGACCCGTTAAATGACCGACCAATTCACCCAGGCTGGCTACCGGGATCACCACGACATCCGGCAGCAGAGCGGCTTCCCCAGCATCTTCGGCCGGCACAAATACCTGCGTTATCCCCTGCGCGCGCGCCAATGCCGTCATGGGCAAAATTCCTTTGGTGTGCCGGGTCGTTCCGTCCAGCGACAGCTCGCCAATGAAAATGCCGCCTTCCAGCTTATCGGGCCAAACCTGCTGGGAAGCGGCCAAAATGCCCACCGCGATGGGCAAATCGTAGGCCGGACCTTCTTTTCGTAAATCAGCCGGGGCCAGGTTGACGGTCAGGCGTTTACCACCAGGAAATTGAAAACCGCTGTTTTTGATCGCTGAGTGAACCCGGTCACGGCTTTCGCGGACGGCGGCATCGGGCAGCCCAACCAGGTTGAAAGCAGGCGCGCCGCGAATAATGTCCACCTCAACCGCAACCATTTCGGCTTCTAATCCGACAATGGCGCAACTGATCACTTTTGCCAGCATGTTATTTTGTCCTGTGGTACTGCTAAGAAAATGATGCTTGAAAATGGCAGCGTATTTTTACGCAGCGGCCCAATGGTGGCCATGGGAAACGGCCGTTACGAACCACTTCCCGCCAATGGTAAACGCAAATAAAATGTCGAGCCGTTTTCCCGATTCTCGGCCCACACTTTGCCCCGGTGCGCCCTGGCGATAGAGTCGACCAGCGCCAGTCCCAGTCCCGACCCGACAACATGATCGTTCCCTTTGCCGCGGTAAAATTTATCAAAAATAAAAGGGAAATCCTCGTCCGCGATGCCCGGCCCCTGGTCTTTTACTGCGATGAGGGCGTGGTCGGCAACGGCCGTTACCACCACCTCCACCAACTGACCTGCCGACGAATACTTTAACGCATTATCAACCAGATTACTAAACGCACGGCGCAATTGAGATGCATCCCCCTCCACCAAAATCAATTTATCAGAGATCGTTAACTTTAACAAAACTTGTTTAGCCAATGCCTGACCCTGAAACTCGCCCATCACATCCCTGATAATGGCCAACATATCACATAGCGTATAATGCGACTCGATTTCCGAACTCAATTTACCCAATTCCAATAAATCATCAACCAGGGTCATCATATTCGTCATCGCACTTTGTGAATGTTCCACAAACAACTTTTGCGCTTCATTCAGTGGGCCAACATCCCCTAACCCATTTACAAATCCGGCAATGGTATTCAAAGGAGCACGCATATCATGGGAAACAGTCGTGACAAAATTATCCTTAGCCTGGTTCAATGATTTTAACCGCGTAATATCTTGCAAAATCAAGATGCGCCCTAGATCGGGAATGGGTGCAATTCGCGACAGCCAAATCGTCCCATCCGGTAATACAATTTCATTTTGATTGAGGCCCAATTCCTCTACCGGACGCGCCAACATTGCCTTTAATTCAGGTAGCTGCACCACTGTGGACACTGGCCGGCCAATAGCGTCTTTCGATAGCCCCAATCGCACCCGCACATCCTTATTCAACAAAACCACGTTGTCGTTTAAATCAAGGATCAGGACCGGGTGATCGGTATGCTCCAAGGTGGCTTCCAGATGATGTTTTCGCGTTTCCGCTTCCTCAAATAACTTCGCGTTCGTCACGGCAATCGCCACAGTAGCCGCAATAGTCAGCGCGCGCTCAACATCTCGGTCATCAAAATCGCCATCCAGTTTATTGAGCAATTGCATCGCGCCAATCACCTGACCGCCAAACCGCAGCGGCACACACAATAACGCACGGGTATCGAACCCGGTTAATTTATCCACTTCGTGGTAATGCAATGGATGAGAAGCGGCGTCGTTAGTGTAAATCCATTTACCCGTCTTAGCCACGTGGCCAACAAAACCTTTGCCCAACGGCACAACGGCCTGCGACAAAATTTCCATCGGCGTCCCCACATTCGCAATCACCGTTAAACTTTGTTTCGCCTCGTCTAACAACCAGAGTGAAGCCGCCTCGATGCGCCAACTATTATGTACCTGTTTAATGGTCAGGCGAATCACTTCATCCAGGTCCAACGAGGCCGTGATTGTGTGCGTGATATCAATCAGGGTGTTGAGTTCCTCAAGTCTGGCGGCTAATGCCTGGTCGGCGGCCTGAAAAACACGGGCATTCTCTAAAGCAATAGCTGCGTAATCGGCCAGGACGGATAACAAAAACTCATCGCGTTTGCTGAAGGAATGAAGCGCCTCATAATTGCTAACGCCCAGCACTCCCATCGTAACGCTGCGTAACTTTAATGGGACGTAGAGAACGGCGCGGGCGAAATGGCCTGTTTTAACTTTGATGCCTTTACCAGAGAACAGCGATTGGCGTAACGGCCGTCCCTCCTGCATCACCTGCCCCACCTGCGAATCAGCAATTGAAAGTTCAAACCCCGGCGAGTCGTTCTCGCTTAAGCCCGCTTTCTCATATGCACGCAGATAGGTTTCCGACTCATCCGGCATCCAGATCGTACTGTCCTCCGCATTTGTCAAATACGTCGCCGCCTCCAAAACACGTGTCAGCACCTTATCTACACTCAATAAGGATGTAATCGCCTTTCCAATGCTGGAAAGCGTATTCATCTCATGAGTTTGACGGCTCATCGCCACCTTTGCCCGGCGCAGTTGTTCAGCCAACTCCTCATTATCATGCAGCAGCCGGGTCTCAACCAACGCTCGATCAATCGTTTCTACAATTTCATCAACCGTAAAAGGCTTAATCAGGTAATCTTTCGCCCCCAGCCGAAATGCCTCAATCGCGCTCAACTCAGAACCATACCCCGTCATCAATACCACCGGTGTATTATTCGATTCTTGGGCCATGCGCTGCAAGACATCAATCCCCGTCATCCCCGGCAAATTATAATCCAGCATAACCAGATCAGCTTTACCAGCCCGAATTAATTCCATACCAGATGGGCCGTCGTAAGCAAACAGCGTTTTATACCCAAAAGTTGGCAGCACCGAATCCGCGAGGTGTTTCACAACCTCTTTGCTGTAGTCAATAACTAAAATACACTCACCACTCATATGGTTTCTTCAACGTTAACAAACGCAGCTAAAATCCAGATTTGAAACATATTCTCTTTAGAATATACAAGACTTTCTGCATACGGGTGAA
>JAJRYT010000087.1 GCA_024275635.1 Chloroflexota bacterium
TGTCGGCCTCCGGGTGGCGCTGGCGCGTCGTTCCCCATCTCATCAAGACCACTGATCACTGTCTCTTCGGCGGGCGAGCGGTAGCGAGTTCCCGCCCTCGCGCGCAGCGCGATCGCCGCAAATTTGGCAAAATTGCATCCAATCAGAAACCGGATTTTTTGGAAAAATCCGGTTTCTTGGTTTTCCCAACCACATCCGCTATCATAGCGGGCAGGTACGGGTAACCGTGCCTGGGGCAACCTGGCTACTGGCGCGTCTTGCGCGGCGGTTCGTGGGCTAACAACCGTAACAACGCGCGCGCGGCTAACCGTAACAACAACACCCCCGGCAACCGTAACAACAATGTCGGCCTCCGGGTGGCGCTGGCGCGTCGTTCCACACCTCAAGTCGTCCCTCTTTCCACAGGTTTCCAAACTCTTTGGCTCTTGGCAAAGCCTTCGCTGGATTGGAGCCGGGCGTTCGTTCTACCACAGGCGCAGCGCTTCCAGTTTATGTCTGCCGACTACGGTTTGCAGAACGCGGCATGGGAAGATATTGAGATGGCGCAGGCTTGTCCCGTCTGTCCGCAGCCTGGAGACCTGCGAGGTTTTCAAAACCTCGCAGGTCTTGTGAACGGCGGTACCGGAGCGCCGCCGGCGGCAGGCATATATAAAAACCTGGGCGCGGCCTGGAACGGCTTCCTGTCTGTTCCCGTCGCATCCGCTCCGCCGCGTAGGGCGATTTGCCAAATCGCCCTACGATTCTTGCTTAATCCAGCCGCCCAGCAGCCGCCCAATCTCGGCCACCATGCGGCTGACATGCTCATACTGCCCCGGCGACAGCCAGCCCCACGCATGAACCAGGCGCAAATAAAGCCGCACCTGGCTCAAATGGGCGTCGGCGGCGCGCAAATGGCGCAGCCGGATTTTATCCCGGTACGCCTGCGCCAGCAGCAAAGCCTCCTGAAAATCCAGCGCCGCGTCCATCAGCCGCTGCGTCACCGTGCCCCGGTACAGCTTGGGAAAGCGCGCGCTCTTGGGCAGCAGCCAGCGCAGCAAATCATACGTGCGGGTCAAAATAATCATGTCCGATGCCATCTTGTTTCCTCGCGTTACCTCTTGGGGTAACTGTTCAGTCCCTCGGAGACTTTTGAAGTTTTTGCGCCAAATTACGACGCATTCCAAAGGTAGAAACTTCAAAAGTCTGACGCTTACCTCTTGGGAAAATTTGTGGTTAGCATACCACAAAGCGGCGCGGGGCAAGCGGGGCAAAACGGCCGCCGCCGCTTTTGAATACCAAATAGCCGACCAGCTGCTGGCGCTGCAAACTGAATTGACAACCGGGACGTACCAACCGGGCGCGTACCGCCATTTCACCATCCACGAACCTAAACGGCGCAAAATCAGCGCCGCTCCTTTCCGTGACCGCGTTGTCCATCATGCGTTGTGCAATATCATCGAGCCAATTTTCGAGTCCCGCTTCCACCCCCACAGTTACGCCAACCGCGCCGGCAAAGGAACCCACCGCGCCATTGACCAACTGCAAACCTACGCCCGCCGATACCGCTACGCGCTGCGTTTAGACATCGTGCGCCATTTCCCCTCCATTGACCACATTATCCTCAAACAAGAGCTGTTCCGCGTCATTCAGGATGACCAAACGCGCTGGCTGGTCGAGGTGATTTTGCACAGCGGCGCCGGCGTCCTGGCCGATGAGTACGAAATGGTCTATTTTGCCGGCGATTCGCTGCTGGCCGCCCTGCGCCCGCGCGGGCTGCCCATCGGCAATTTAACCAGCCAATTTTGGAGCAACTGTTATTTGAACCGGCTGGATTGGTTTGTGGCGCGGGAACTGGGCTGCCGCGCCTACTTACGCTATGTGGATGATACGGCCCTGTTCAGCGACAGCAAGCGGCAGTTGGGGCAGTGGCGGGAACAAATCATCCGCTTTTTGGCTGGGCTGCGCCTGACCGTTCATTCTGAATCGGCGCAGGTCAATCCGGCAGCCAATGGTATTCCCTGGTTGGGGTTTGTAGTGTATCCTACGCACCGTAGGCTGAAACGGCGTAATGTTGTCCAATTTCGCCGCCGCCTGGAACAAAACATCTCATTGTACCGGCAAGGATTTATTACCTTTGCCGAGTTGGACGCCGCTGTGCAGGGCTGGATTAACCACGTGCGTTATGGGGATACGTGGAGCTTGCGAAACCGTTTATTCCAGCAGCATCCAGTTGGGCGCATGGAGATAGGAGAAGAGATGGGAGAAGACATTTGTATTTAGGTGAATTGGCCGCGCTGGGCACGGCCGTTATGTGGTCGTTAACCGCACTATTTTTCAGCTACAGCGGCCGTATCGTCGGTTCCGATGTCGTCAACCGGAGCCGGTTGATATTCGCGTTTCTGTTTTTGACTGTAGCGCATTGGTTTTTGGAAGGCAGCCTGTTCCCGCTGCACGTCGCGGGATTTCGCTGGTTCTGGTTTGGCGTGTCCAGTATTCTGGGGCTGGTTTTAGGCGATGCTTTCCTGTTCAAAGCGTATGTCATGATTGGGCCGCGTTTATCCATGTTGCTCATGTCCACTGTGCCCATTTACAGCGCCCTTTTTGGTTGGCTGCTCTTTGGCGAGACGGTGACCGGCGTTGAACTGAGCGGTATTTTACTGGCCGTTGCTGGCATTGGCTGGGTGATTACAGAGAAGCGGTCGGGGTTAAATGCGGTCGAAAACAAGCAGTATAAGGAAGGTATCTTTTTCGGGTTGTTGGGTGCATTGGGACAGGTCGCCAATCTGGTGACGGCTCGCTATGGGTTGGTAGGCGGTTTTTCTAGTGTGTCGGCGACGATTATTCGCATTTTGATTGCGATGATTGTGTTGTGGGGGATAACGGCCGTTCGCGGCCAAATCGGGGGCACATTCCGAAAATGGCGGCATCGTAAAGCATTCCCGGCGCTGGTTGGCGGCGCGTTTGTCGGCCCGTTTTTGGGCATTTGGCTGTCACTGATTGCCATCCAACTGGCGCGGCTGGGCATTGCCTCCACGTTGATGGCGCTGCCGCCCATTTTATTGATTCCGATAGAGTGGCTAGTTTATAAAAAGCCGGTGAGTGGACGGGGGGTTGTGGGAACGGCCGTTGCCCTCATGGGCGTGGCTCTGATTTTCTTGCCTCCCGCATAGGCCAGCCTTTGGCGCCAATTAGAGGAACAAAGGCAACCGGACCATAATCTTTTTCACTAAATTCATCTTGCCCCAGGCGGTAGAGCCGAACGAGACGTTGTTTGCGCTGTTCATGGCCAACAGGCATCACCAGGCGGCCGCCGATGACTAATTGGTCGCGCAGAGCAGGGGGGACGGCCGGCCCGCCGGCAGCCACAATAATCGCGTCGTAAGGGGCAAATTGGGGCCAGCCCAGCGTCCCGTCACCGTGGAGAAGCGTGATATTTTTGTAACTGAGAGCAGTCAGACATTCGCGGGCATAATCCACCAAAGCGGCGTGCCGCTCTACCGCGTATACATGTCTGGCGATGTGGCTGATGACGGCCGCTGCGTAGCCGGAGCCAGCGCCGATCTCCAGGACGCGGTCAGTCGGGTTCAGGTTAAGCAGGCTGATCATCAGCGCGGCGATGTAGGGCTGGGAAATGGTTTGATTGGCCGGAATAGGCAGGGGACCATCCTTATAAGCGTATGCCTTGTATGGCTCAGTGACGAACCGTTCCCGTGGCACGATGTTCATGGCGTTGAGAACGGCCGTATCGTGGATACCCCGCTCCTTAAGCTGCGCCATTACCATCGTGGCTCGCATGACGGCGAAGTCAAAATCCCTATCATACATGGCCTATTGATACCATTGGCAGGCAGAGGAGGCAAACGAAAATCAACTTCTTTGGAATTGTCTATACTAAAATGTGGACAAAGCTGCAAATATTGGCATAATTATATTGATTTATCGGGTTCCTTCTGTAATTCAGTTCCCGGATTGATTCACAGGTTGGAGAGTTTGTTTTTAGGAGAATGTAGACCGTTGAGTAAGAAAATTTATGTTGGTAATCTGTCCTTTAATGCGACAGAAGATGATGTCCGTGAATTGTTTGCAGAGCATGGCTCAGTTGAATCGGTGGCTTGGATTACTGACCGGGATACCGGTCGGTTCCGAGGCTTCTGTTTCGTCGAGATGGACGACTCTGGCGCTTCGAGCGCCATTGAATCTTTAGATGGCAAAGATTTCCAGGGTCGTAATTTGAAGGTGAATGAAGCCCGGCCGCGTGAAGATCGCCGCAGCGGCGGCGGTGGCCGTGGCGGCTATGGTCGTGGCGGCGGTAATCGCGGTGGCGGTAATCGTGGTTACGGCGGCGGCGACCGTAATCGCTGGTAAAATCCTTCAGATTCAAATTTTAGCAACAAACGGCCGTTTCCACCTCAAAATGGGTGTAGGGAAACGGCCGTTTTCATTCGCAATCAATTAAGCTGCCGGTCAGGTAAGTCGCTCCAATCGTTCCGACAGCCTTTTCAACTTATGCCATTCCTGCCTAAACACATAGATCACCGCCAACGATTTTAACCAGGGCACGTCACAATCAGGATCGGCGGCCAGCTTTTCAAAGACAGCCAGGGCCTCATCATCTGTGCGCCGCGCCTTCACATACTTCATCGCCATCTGCTGCAAGAAGACCTTTTGCTCATGCTTATCCTGAGCATTTTGTTCTCCTGGCAAGCGGTTTTCCCGAATTGATTTGGCGACCCGGTGAAACGTTGCTTCCAATTCCTCAGACGTAACCGGCTTAATAAGATACCCCTTGGCGCCAACACGCATTGCCCGGCGCAGTGTCTCGCTGTCCCGTTCAGCAGAAATAACAATACAGCCCATCCCTGGTTGATATTTCAGCATTTCCTCAATAGCCGACACGCCATCCATTTCCGGCATACTAACATCCATCAAGGCAATATCTGGTTTATGTTCCCGCGCCAGTTCAACTGCTTGACGGCCGTTATGGGCAATCGCCACCAACTTGGCCTCTGGGATTAACGACAACAGCAGCCGCGTACTGCGGCGCGTTTCCATAATGTCATCCGCAATCATGACACGTAATCGGGCTGGCTGCTCCAAAGAACCCCAATTTTCATTTGACATGACATGCCTTCCTTGCCAATGTCGTTAGTTGGCAGCTTGCAAAGATGCATAGCGTACCATAGCTTTTGCCAGTAAAACGTAAAAGAACGATTAAGTAGGACTATAGTACTATTATACCGCAGTTTTCAGCACAAAAAAAAGCCGGGCTGATTCATCAGTTTCCGGCATCAAATGATTATTTTGTTAGATTCGTGTGGAGTGCGGCAGATTTTCGCTCCGCTGTGATCCTATAAATAGTCAGGCTTTCAGATTCAGATTCGATTGTAATCGCTCTACCTTGAAATCAGGCATATTGGGAACAAAATTATGCGCGGTATCACCAGGTATATTGGCTTGTTGTTCTAAAGCGGCCAGACGACGTTTTTCAGCACGATTTAATTGCAACAAGACAAAGCGAACCCGCTTGGCCATAGCGGTTGACATATTCCACATTAACCGCGTTCCCAAGACCGAATCATCTTCGCCCAATGCCAATAATTTCTCCCGGTTGATCGTAAGCAGTATGACCCCTTCCGGCCCGGCCACTAAATCTGCGCTGCGTTTCTCTTTATCGAATAATGCCAGTTCGCCCGTAATTTGGCCTGGGTATAAATCCGCCATATGCTGCATTTGTTGGTGCGTGTGTAAATGAGGCTCAATTCCCTCCGGGTCTTTCCATACTTCCACGATTCCATACTGAATGATGAATAACTCCTCCCCTTCATCAGAAGCATGAACGATCGTTTCCCCCGGCGCAAACACTTTGCGTTGTAACTGGGCTGCCAGCCGGGTGCGTTGGGCCAGGTTCAGGTCGTTGCCAATCGTTGAACCGGCCAGGAATTGAGCTGTGGCGTTGATTTCGACCAATTCAGCCTCATCCACCGGCGTGTAAAGCTGGTCGCTAAAACGAGGTAATCCCAGATAGGCGGCTGCCTGGCGGCGCGTCGTCTCCGGCGTTTCAAAATGAGGCCAGTGGCCGGCTTTGGGAATGATGCGTAAGTCGGCGTCCGGCCATTCATCGGCTACCACGCCGGCGTCGCGCAAGGGGACGGTATTATCTTCCGCGCCCCATAAAATAAGCGCCGGCGTTTTAATCTGACTTAAACGGCCGCTCAAATCATGCTCCCGCATCGCCGTAAAACATTCAGCCCGCACCCGGCCCTGCCCTGGCTGCCGCGCATCCAGGCGGATACGTTCATAATCGGTGCGGGTGATGCCGGAACGCTCGGCAAAAGAAACCGGCCGCATCAGCCGGTCTGTAATGCCGACAACGGCGCGCTCCACAGAAGAGACGAGCAGGCTGCCCAAACCAAACCGTTCCAGCATTGTAATCGGCGAGATGAAGAAGCTGATAGAGGTGGACAGACGGCCGCTTATCGTAGGACTGAGCAACACCATTCTTTCCACCAGGGCCGGGTATGCCAGCGCCAAAGAGACGCTTATCATGCCGCCCATCGAATGACCCACCAACACAACCGGGCCGTTGCTAACTTGTTCGATTAAGTCAGTCAGGAGTTCCACGTAGCCGGGGATAGTGGCGCGTTCTTCAAATGGGGGCGATTGGCCGTAGCCGGGTAAATCTACGGCGATGCAGTGGAAGCGCTGGGCCAACAACCCCAGCAAGGGGGACGTGGCGTACCAGGAGCTTGACCAACCATGAATGAGAAGGGCTATTTGCCGTCCTGGTTTTCCCGCCTCTACCACATGGATTTTTTGCCCCCCCACGTTGTAATTACGTTCTACATAGTTCTGTTCCATTACACACCCTCTACGATTTGATGATGACATCATAAGCCATATCATTACTTCTAATAATAAATGAGGCGTGAAAATGGGGGAATGGGCGAGTAGTCTTAGGACATTTGGGTGATAGAGGGTGTTTGGAGGTGGTTATCCTGTTTTGGGATATTCCGTATTGGGTTAGTAGAATGTGCGCTGGGTAAATATGACATCTTCAATTTTTGGTCACAAATACAAGAAATTTCGATCTTTATTGATTGAACAGCGTCAAAAACGAGCCATTACGCAGACCCAACTGGCAAAACGGCTCGGCCGTCCCCAATCCTTTGTCTCCAAGTACGAAAACGGCGAAAGGCGAATTGACCTTATTGAGTTTTTGGAAATCGCGGCTGCGCTGGAGATTGATCCGCTGAAATTCATAGAAGAATTACAAGAGGGAGACGCATCTTGACTGTTTTGGACAAATGGGGCGTTACCCCGGAACAACTGACGACCTTACTTGATGAGAATCCCAGCTTGCGCGGTATGCTTCTGGGGTATGTGGCCGAGTTGAAATTGAAGGAGATGGTTATGTCTATTCCAGATGTGTCTCTCGCCATTAAGTTTGACGATCATAACAGAAAGAAAAAGGGGGATTTGTACATTATTTACAAAGGACGGGCGTTTGATCTTGAATCGAAGTCCTTACAGTCTGGAATGGTAAAATGGGATGAGAAAAATAACCGTTGGACAGGCAAAGCGCAGGTAGACGGCAGTGATAGGGGCGTTATTCAATTGCCGGATGGCATGACTTTGAACACCACGCTTCTGTTGCGAGGCGAATTTGATGTTTTGGCGGTGAACTGTTATGCGTTTGATGAAGCGTGGTGATTTGTTTTTGCGCGTAACAACGATCTGCCTCATTCAAAGTGGCCGGGGTACACTGAAACGCAAAGGGAAAATTTGATCGCCAGCTTGATACCGGTGACATGGCCGCCAGAACGGCCGTTTTTCAACAATCTGCAAGAATTATTGGACGAGATGATAGAAGAGGGAGCTGGTTCCGACCCAACTGATTTGGGGTTGGAACCGTGAGCTATTTTTTGATGAAAACCAAAAAATAAGAATGCTTTTTTCGGGCATGTATCTGTTTTTTTAGGCGGCTCACCCCCGGTTTATTGGTGCCCACGACGACAAAAAGAGACTTTGTATAGAATCCCATTTTTTCGTATTCATTGATGATTTCCACATGAGTCAGCCATTGCTTACCGGCGCTAACTTCATCCTGGCACTTAACGAGTAAAATCCCTTTTTCCCTCAAAACGCGATACGCTTCTGCGCCGGAACGGAAGTACATGTCCGTTACTGCGCCGTGCCATTTTTTTGTCCCCTTGTTTCTTGTATCCCTGTTGATTTCGTCCCCGTTGGAATAAGCGTCCCGGAATGCGGCGTGCGTTCCCGATCCTGCTTTTTGAGAGGTCGCCTTGCGGTAGAAGCCTTCCATGTATGGCGGGTCGAGAACGACGCAATCTATCGAGCCATCCTGATACGGCAAATTGCGGCAATCTACCCCGGTGGCTATGTCTGTTCCCATAACGTCATAGCGATCATCGGGAACATTCTGCCAAAAAACGCCTTTACCATAGGTGACGTCGGCTACCACTGAGCCTTCTGGTACGTGCAGCTTAAGGATTTGGGGGAAAACATCAGCGTTTCCACCCACATGCGCTGACATAATCAGGTCAGAGGTCGGGTCCCCGCCTTGTGTGCGCCTGTTTGTTGGCTTTTCTTCGGCAAACAGTTTAGGCTGAATCGCTTTCATACGAAAAGAATATCCTGTTTTAGGATATGCGTCAAAATAGAAATCCGATTTTGGCGATCATATCGCTTGAAAAATCGGATTTCTAAAACTTACTCAAAGATGGTGAACAACATGCCGTCGGCACGGCCGTTCACCTCCGGGAAAAACGCCTCTCGCGCCAACGTGGGCATGACCTGGTAATCGCCAGGGATGTTCGTTTGCAAGAAATAGGTATACTGATACGTCCCCGCTGGGAGGAAATCGGCCAGGAAGACCACCTTTTCGTCGCGGTACTCGATGCGGTTGAAATACCACCAGCCCCAGTAGCCCCAGCGGTATTCCGTATCCGTCCGCGTCGTGCGTCCGCCCAGGCCGGACGCGCTCGTTTCCAGGCCGGGGTCAATCGCTTCGGCGCCGGCCGGCAGCGGGTCTTCAACGATGGCGTAAACCAGGTCGTTGGGGGCGATGATGGTCAGTTCCACGCGCACGCGCTGGCCGGCCTGAATTTGGCTGACGGGATCGCAGGACTCCGTTTCCGGGTCGCAGGCGGCGTCGTAGTAGGCGCGTTGGACGGTGACGCCCCGGCTGACGGCCGTTACCCTATCCGCGTTGATGAAGCTGTTCAGATGGGCGGTGTAGTAGAGACGGCCGTTCCCCGCCCCATGCGCAAAGTCCAGGAAATTCACCTCGTCGGCCAACATCTCCTGCATCGGCATCGAGAGCGATTCGCTTTCCGTGATGTTATCCCGCGAGAAATGGCCGTCGCCCTGCGTTTGCAGATTCACATTCAGTTGGTAATCAAAATCGGCGTCCAGTTCGCCCGTCGCCGCCATCCAGTCCGTCAGGCCGTTGATGCTCCACGCCGTTTCGTGGCCGGTTGACCAGTACGGCGCCGTCCGCGCCGACATCAACCAGCGCGCGGCATTGGGCAGCAAGGCGTTATCCGGCTCGATTTGGCTCAGCGCGCCGATGATGACGGCCGTTCCCCGCACATCGCTGCTCAAATTCCGCCAGTCCCGACTGGCGTCCTCCCAATGCGCCCCGGTCGCGCTGATGACAACCGCATCGTTCAGGTCGGAGAGGAGGGCGCGCTGGTTGTTACCCTGGCTGCCGTTCAACTCGTAGGCCAGCGCTAGGAATGCTTTGGCGTAAGGATCAAGCAGGGCGCGGTGTTCTTCAAACAGGGCGTCCACATCCGTATCCACAAGGGTTCCGGTTTCAGCCAGGACGTAGAGGAAAAATGCCTGCCGGTTGATTTCGTAAGATTGGGACAGCCGGGCCGATTCTTCCAGTTGATTTTCCAGGTAGATGGCGGCGCGGTCGAGAACGGCCGTGTCCACCCCATAGCCCGCCTGCTCCGCCTTCGTCAGCCCCAACAGCGCATAGGCCGTCAGCCAGGGCGAACTGAGGTCGCTGTAACACCAGCCCCAGCCGCCGTCGGCATGGACGGCCCCTTCCAACAGGCCGATTTCTTCCTGTATCAATTTCTTCAATTCCGATGCCAGCGCCGGTTCATCCAGCCCCAAATCAGCAATCGCCCGCGCCGTGGCCACATTGGGCAGGAGCAAATCGGTCGCTGAATAGGGGCAGGTGAGGGGATAATTCCGCCGCGCCGCTTCCAGCGCGTCAATCAGCGCCGCCGCCAGCGAGGGACTCAAGGTGACATCTACCGACCCGCGCCGCGTATCCACGCCATCAGGCAGGAGAACGGCTTCCACACGGCGGCCCGGTTCATCCAGCACGCCGGACGTACCCACGATGTCCTGGGCGTCGTAGCGGTAGACGGGGAGGAGTTGATCCGGCCCTTCGCCAAAGGTGGGTTTCGTCGCGTCGCTGTAGCCGCCGCCTGATACGCGGAAGGTGAGGTCGGCAAAGGGGATGTCATCCACCGTCGCCGGCCATTGGACGAGTTGACGGCCGTTCCCCGGAATCGTCACCGTCTGTTCAGCCGCGCCGGAGAGCGTCAGCCCAAACGCCTCCAGGCTGACCGTCGCTTCGACAGAATCGCCGGTGTTGTTGTTCACAATCGCGCCAATTTGCAGCGCGTCGCCGACGGTGAAGAAGCGCGGCGTTTGCGGGCGCAGCAGCAGCGGCAGCGTGGTGATGATGTCAGCGCTGGATTGGCCGACCAAGGAATCGCTGGTGACCGCTTTGCTGCTCAAGCGCCACGTCGTCAGGTTGTCGGGCAGGGGGATTTCGGCGACCGCCTGCCCGTTGGCGTCTGTTTCGATGTGCGCCGTCCAGTAGGCGGTGTCGCGGAAATCTTTGCGGACGCCGGTATCTTCTTCCTCGCCGGCGACGCGGCCTAACGCGGCTTCAGCGGCAAAATCGCCGCCGCCGCCGCCCAACCCGCCTCCTTCCAACGGGATTTCCACTTCCAGCCCCTCGCCGGAGATGATGAGGCCGGAACCGACCTGGCTGCGGTACGGCTGGCGGGCGTAGAAGGTTTCCACGATGTCGGGCGCGTTGTCCTCTTTCAGGGTCAGGACGGCCAGATCAACCAGCGCCAGAGACAAATCGGCCTGGACGGGGCGGCCCAGGTAGTCGGTGACTTTGATGTCGAAGACGGCCGTTTCCTGCGGCACAAAAATATCATTCCGGGGCGATAATTTAATATTCAACGCCAACTGTTCCGGCGACACGACCAATTCGGTAATGCCCAACCGCATGTCGGCGTAGGGGAACTCCGTGTCCGGCGTGACGGGTTTGATAGCCACGACGGACAGATGGACGTTGGGCGCGTAATCGGGCGGCAGGGGGATGTCCAACACGTCGCTGTTACTTTGCAGGGTGATGACGCGCTGTTCGATGAGCGTCCCCCGCTCAATCGTCAGCCATGCTTTAATCGGCCCGGCAAATGGGGATTGAACGAGGACATGCGCCGTCTCGCCGGGGGCGTATTCCTCCTTGTCGGGCAGCAAATCCATTCGCTTTTCACGCGGGTCGCTGCGCCAGCCGATGAAGCTGAGGTCGGTGGCCCAGAGGGTGGCGCTGCTGGTGTGCGTCCGCCCGCTGCTGTCGCTGACGGTGGCGACGGCGAGGTAAGTCCCGCCGTTGGGGGGAACGAAGCTGGCGCTGGCTTTGCCCTGACTGTCGGTTGTCACCTGCGCCCGGTCAATTTCCGTGTCCACCGGCTCCCAGCGGGTGTAATACATGCCGTACTGCTCATCGCGGATGCGGTTCCATTCCCGCTTGTAAAAGACGACTTCGACCGGCTGGCTGCCCTTTGCCGCGCCGTCCCAATCCACCGTTAAGATGTTCACGCTGGCGGCGGTTCCGGCGGTGGCGATGTAGTCGCTGGGCACGACGCCGACGTAGGTTTCGGCGGCGTGGAAGATGACCGAAGCGCGGGTGGCGACGGGGAAGTTGGCTAAATCGCTGACGGTGGCCTCGATGGTGACTTTGCGGCTGCCTTCGGCCACGTCTTGGAGCAGGTCGGCGGGCAGGGTGATGGTGAGACGGCCGTTTTCATCCGTCGTCCCGCCGCCATTCAGCAGAAAATTGCCCAGCGCGCTGCCGCCGCCGGGGCCGAAGAAGCCGCCATCGTGGTAGAAAAAGTCGCCGCCATCGCCAAAATAGTAGTAAGGGCCGGGGATGCGCGGCCGGTAGCTGTCTTCGTAAATCGTCCAGTTGACGTTCAAATCAGTGGCCGGGCCGCCGAAGAAGTAGCTGGCCTCCAGCGTCACTTCGGCCGCTTCGCCGCGCAGCCGTTCCGGCCGGTCGGCAGCCATGTTGAGCAGAAATTCCGGTTTGCGGTACTCGGCGACGCTGAATTGGCGGGAGGCGGTGTAATCAAAATTGTCGAGGAACAACTGGTAGGTTCCTAAATCCACATCGTCGGGGATGGTGTATTGGCCGCTGAACGTCCCGTCGGGTTCGACGGTGGCGGTGAATTGTTCGTCCAGGCCGCCTTCGTTGAAGTAGAAGGCCGGCCCCAGGCGCAGCTGGAGGTCGGTGGCAGCGGGGAGGTTGTAACGGCCGTAATTGGTGGCGCGTACAATCCCCTTGTAATACACGGTGTCGCCGGGGCGATAGATGGGGCGGTCGGTGTAGAGGTAGGCGAAGGTGGGCGGCTCGGCGCTGGTGTCGGCGCTCAGGCCGAACTGCCAGGGGGTGACGCCCTCGTTCCAATTACTGGCCCCGATGCCGAAGCCGACGGCGCCGGGATTGGCGCTGACGACGATCATGCCGCGCAAATAATCATCCGGCGGCGCAGCGAAGGCGGCGAAGCCGTTGTTGTCGGAAACGGCCGTGCCCAGGCGCGCCCCATCCCGATTGTAGAGAACCAACTCCCGCCCGGCGGCCGGTTGGCCAGAGGCGATGTCTGTCACCCACACGTGCGTTGCGCCGAACATCTCTTTGACGACGATGTTGGTATCGCCCACGATGAGCAGCGCGCGCTGGTTTTGCCAGTAAAGTTGGTCCTGGGTCGTCTCTGGCGTGCTGACGCTGAGCAGGTAGACGCCGGTGGGCAGCGCGCCGTCATCGGCCAGCGGCAGGGAGGTGACGCCCACTGCGCCGCGCGCCGTTTCCGGCGTCAATGACCAACTGCGGAGCGGGGCGGCAGCGGGGCGGTAATCTTGCACGTTGTAGGGATCGTTGATAAGGGCGACGGGCAGGCCCAGGTCGTACAGGGTCACGTCCAGGCGGGTGACGTTGCGGTTGATGATGTCTACCTGGGTGGTGAAGCTGGCGCTGAGTTGGGCGATGCGTTGGGGCAGGTTGAAGGAGGCGATGGGCGCGCCTTCGGGCGTGCGGAAGCGCAGGACGTAATCTTGCCCCAGGGTGTTGCCGTAGGGGTCGGCGGCGTCGCCGGGGATGATGACGGTGTATTCAGTGTTGGTTTCCAGCCGGAAGTCGAGGTACAGATCGGTTCCGCTGCGGTCGTAGGCGTTGTAGATGAGTTTGGCCGGTTCGGGGTTAATCCGGATACGGCCGTCCAACGTATCCCAATCCATCGGCGAAGCAAAGCGGATGGAAACGCCGCGCTGCCATCGTTCGGCCAGTTGGCCCTGGCCCGGCTCCGTGCTGCGGACGGCCGGGAAGGGGACGGTGCTGAAGCCGCTGAGGGTATCTTTGTCTAGATTGGCCTGGCCGTTGGCGGAACGGGCGGCGACGCTGACGCCGACCTGGTAATCGGCGGCCAGATCGAGCCGCCGTTGCGGGGTGATGGTGAGGACGCGGTCGTCGTCACTCCAGCCGTAGATGAGGCTGGCGGCGGAGGAGGTGGTGCGGAGGGAGACGGCCGTTTATGTGCTGGCCCGATCCATGGGCATATTAAACGTGATCGTCAGCGGCGTTTCCGGATCAATCATCACCGTCCCGTTGGACGGTTGGATGCTGACGACGCTGGGGCGCAGGGTGGTGAACTGCCAGGCAAAGTCGCTGTCTAACACGCCGCCGGTGATGTCCTCCAGCCCGGCGGCGACGGTGGCGCGGTAGGCAGTGGCCCCGGCAAACGGTTCGTCGGGCACAAAGCGGTAGATGCTGGTGGATACCCACTCACCCTGGCCGGGGATGGCTGGTTCTAGGCTGAGCGGTTGGGGCAAATTGGCCTGCTGTCCGGTACTCACTAACGGCACAACGGGCCGGTTGAACAGCACGGTGATCGCGCCGTCGGTTTGGACGCCGGTCACGCCGTCTCCGGGGATGACCTGGCTCACTTCCAGGAAGCCGACGGTTTGCAGTTGGAGGGCCACGCCGCTGGTTAACGCTTGGCCGTTGGCGCTTTGGGCGGCGGCGCTGATTTGGACGCGGTACTGCTGCTGCCGTTTGAGCTGGCCGCTGGGGGTGAAGATGAGGGTATCGGGGCGGGGCCAGGAGAAACGGCCGTTTACTTTTGGCTCTACAGCGAAAGCGGCTTCGACGGATGCTTGATCCATCGGCTGGTCGAAACGGACGGTGATGGCGCCGTCGAGCAGCGCTTCTTCGCCGGGGGCGGGGCTGCTGTAGACGATCTGGGGCGGCCAATCAATGGCGGCGGGGTCAACGGCGGCGGCAGGCTGAGGGACGGCCGTTGGCCGGGGCGTGGGCGTGGGCCGGATTTCGGTTATTGTGTCGGGGACGATGGCGGTGGGCACGGCCGTTGGCAGAGGTTCCTCTTTTTTGCAAGCGGCGGCCAATGACAGGATGAGAATGATTAAGCTGAGTCGCACAAGTTGTTTACGCATGATGTTCCAAATCTCCAATACGCACAAAAAAAGCTCCAACCCAATATGCAGGTATGATAACAAAATGGATCAAGGGAGGGCAAGCGGGCGGAGGGGAATTGGTGGGGATGGGTGAGGAAAGAGGGGGGAAACGGCCGTTGCCGAGCATTTAATTATCGCCTATAGTGAAGGTAAGTAAGGGGGGATTCGCCAGGAGGTTTCGAAATGGCAGGGCGTCAATCAGAAGTGCAATTTCCCCGCAGGTCACGTCTTTAGACCAACTCAAAGAAATAATGATCCGCAGATTGCACTGATTTCACAGATTGAACCCATATTTTCTGCGTAATCGGCGCAATCTGCGGATAGAAAAGGATCATTTAATTCTTGAATGCGCCTTATCAGAACCATGCGCTGAACAGCGCCGCCTGGGATCGTTCCGGCGATTTCTCAAAACCCATTTGCCGCTGGCTGCGCTGCCTTATTTCCCGGAGGTAAACTATATTTATGTGGGGCGCGACGGCCGTGATGTGTTTATGTCGCTGTGGAACCATTACCGCCATATGCAGCCGGACATCATCGCCCAGTTCAACCGCGCGCCTGAACGGGCTGATGATCCGTTTCTAACTTACCCCGAGGATATTCATGAATTTTTCGGCATGGTTCAAAACTCGGTTTTGCATCTTTACAACTCGGCTTTGCGTTCGGCCATCGCTGTGCATTGCAAATGCACGGCGGAGACAAAAAACCCGTTGAAAACGGGTTGAAATGCGCTCAAACCGGGTCTTTAGCGCGTTTCAACGCACTTTTGGTATTAGATGTGGATTTCCAATCCACATCTAATTGTAAAGATGATTTTGTCAA